>NZ_JBITTU010000004.1:0-444636 GCF_044542075.1 Leeuwenhoekiella sp. NPDC079379 | reverse complement strand
TAGGTTTGATGAAGAATTTAAATTCTTCATCAAACCTGAACTAAATAATAACTATTTATCGAATTTTAAGGTGTCCTAAAAAGGGGAAGCCTACATATTCACTTTGGAATAATTACTAAACCTCATACCAGTAGTACACCCGAAAACGAATAAGTCGCGGACTTTTTCTAATTTTCGCTTTTTTGATAAGTCAACATTTGCAATCTCCTTTACTTGATTTAAATTCAAGGCTACTTCATCCGTTTTAAATCGCTTTATATTTTTAAAGGATATAAAAGTATCATTATAAGTATATTTATTTCTTAAAGCCCAAAATAGAAAGGTTTTTAAAAGACCAATATTCCTGCTTAAAGTGTTGGTTGAATGATTCTTAGTTTTAACGCAGTAATTAATGAACTTATTGAAAAACTCATTATTGATTTTATCAAATCTCAATTTTGTTTTAGTGTCAGTTTCAAAATTTGATAATAAGGTTTGATTATATTCGTAACGCTTTAGAGTACTCGCAGAAATTGAATTCCCAGATTGATCTTCACCTTTTTCTTTCAGGAACAAATCATATACTTTCATAAAATCATTTCCAATGGAAGCCCCCTCTTTAAACTCTTCATTTAAATGTTCTTTTGCTTTAGCTAGAGTTAGCTCTTCGTTAAGATTCCGATATCTTGCAACGATCTCCTGAAAATATTCTTTGTATCTATTTAACTGTTGATTAATAGATCTCCTTATTTCAGCATCTTTTTTTCTACCTGATAAATTAATAGGTTGGTTATTTTCAAAATCCCATTCCTTAGGATTTATACTCTCACCAGTAGAGTATATTAACGACTTACCTTCTTTCTTAAAATATGCCCTAAAATATATGAGAGTAGATTTATCAGATTTTGGTTTTTTGAGTTTGAATGTTGAATTCATTGAGGTGCCAGTTTAGGTGCCAGAAATGTTATATTTGAATATACTTTCGAGTAATATTCAAATATATAAATTTATATGAATCACCCTACCTTATACAGAAACATTGATTTGATGTGTAATTTAAATAAATAGGTTCGAATCCCTCTTTCTCCGCAATCAAGCGCTAGGCTTGAAATAACAAAAACCGCAGCAGTTATGCTAGCGGTTTTTTTGTTTTAAGACTTAGGAATTTGCAAAATGCTCAAAGTGGGATCTTGGAACAAAATCCCTCTTTCTCCGCAAGGTCAACTGATAATTAATTAGTTACGAGGCTGACATCCAACATTACACCCAATTCTGCAAAGGATTAGGTATTTTTTTTAATACATTTTGATTTTAAACTTCTTTTATCTTAATCTGTCTACAAATGGCTGTAGTGCGTTTTCAAATTTGGGAAGCGTCTCAACTAAAAAGGAAGTCATTTCGGGCCAATTGTCTTCATCAAAAAGATTCACGTTCTGTAACTCTATTTTAATACGGGACATTTTATTTTCGGGTAACTCATCCCAAACTAATTCAGACCCAAAGCTAGCTTCAATAATTTCTCTAGACTTATAGAGCTTATTGAAATACGCTTTATTCTTTTCTTTTGATGAACTTATAAGGCCCAATTCTACCCGGGCATAAGAACCTGTAATTACAAATGAATACATAGCGCCGCTTGTACCTGCGCCAGAACTTAACCAATGATCTCGTGTAGGATTAACGTTTGAAAAAAGTTTAGTATCTCTAATTTGTGGAAGTAATTGTTTCCAGAATTCCCTGCGTATTGAAAATCGTTTTGCTGTACTAGATGTGGCTTGAGAACTTACAAATTTCACAAATAAATCATCTTCTGCTTCAAAAACAGAAAGAATTTTTTTAAGATTTCTAAATTTACTATTACTGTCTATATTCGATTCTATATAATACCCATTGACCAACTCCTGTGGAGCTCTAAAATCTTCTGTGTTTCTAGAAAGCTGAATCACATCTTTGATGTCCAACAAAAGCTGGGGATTCTTCGCATACAACTCACTTAAAACAGTAAAATACATTTGAGCAATATGGGTCTCTTCATATTTGGTTTCTTCAAAAATAAAGTACTCCAGTTTTTTTCCTGTAGGTTTATCTGCATGGAAGATATTTATTTCTATCTCGTCATCAGTATCAACTTCAACAGGTACATCCGGATATTCCCATATTTTTAAAAATCGCTCAAAAATCAACTCAAAACGTTCTGTATAATTTATAAGGTTCCATTCATCCAAATCTTTTAAGTAGCTATTTAGCCAAAGCCTGCTATATATGTAACCTTGTTCAAGACCTTCTTTATTTATTGTTTTTTTATCCTGAAAAGACTTATTCCCTAAAGCGCCGTTATTACCTGAAAGTGTAAGGTTTGCAAGTGTATTAAGATGTTTTTCTTTAAACATAAAAAAGCTCTCTGCGGGTAAGTCTTGTTCCCACTCTTTTGCAGGTGTCTGCGGAAAAATATGCTCTATTGTTATTTGCTCATTCGACGTATCTACAAACTCCCTGTTGTTATAATTCTCCAGCATCTCAAACATATAATTCCTGTTTTTAGACTGAATGTTATACAGGTCTTTGTCTAAAAGGGCTGTTTTGATTTCGGCATCACCCGGAAATTTAGCTGTACCACGTTTCTTAACAAGTGCCTGAGCAAGTGAATTGTAATAATCTTCTATATCTATTTCTGCATATAGGGACATAAATATTTTATTCAAAGCATTTGTGGGCAAACCAACAATAAATCGACGCCAGACATAAGACTGAATAAGCTTTAAAATCTTAATTAAGACATCCTTATCTAGTAGTCCATTTTCGGCATCTTCAAAAACCTGAAGTAAAAAAGGATAGGCTACATTTATTTCTAATCTTGATATGTATTTAAGTTGTCTGCGTACCGCATCGTCATTTACTGTAGAAGGATTAATGAATTTCTTATAATGTACCGAAAGAGACTTAATATTTTCTAAATCTTGTTGATAGTCATCTCCTTTTTTATTAGGATATAACTTTTTAAACTCCTCGTAGACCTTATTTTTATTAGGAATTTTATTGTTGCGTAGCGTTAAATAGTCTCGAATGTATGCCGAAACCATAGATTTTTGATGAGTTAAATCAAGGGCATTATCTTCAATAGGATTCCAGATTTGTTCAAAAACTCGTTGTTGATCTTTAGGTTCTAAATCCATCAAAATGAAATTCCTGATAAGATCTGATTGGGATAACTCTAACCCGGTAGAGTTTAAACTTTCAAAGATACGCTGGGGATCGTCCTTATCACGTTCTAGTGAGATCTCAACAAAAATCAAACGATTTAAACCACGCTGAATGATTTCAAAATTTTCTTCTGTAATCTGAGATTTAAAATAGGTGTAGTTTTCAATTACATTAGAGTATTGATTAAACTCCTTTTCTGTACCTATCATAATCGCGTGAAATGCTGCAGAGTTGGTATCGGTTTGCTTTAGTTTAAGCTTACTTGATTCCTGCTTCACATATTGATTGGTCAAAAACAGGTTATACAATCTCTCTCGATCTTGTTCTAGACCATTTTCTTTAGCAAAACGATACAAGGCAACATATAAAATATTTATAGTTGTCAAACGCTGCTGCCCGTCAATGATGACCAACTCTTTTACTTCACTGGTACTGTAAATACCCTCGTGAATAAAAACTATACTCCCTATAAAATGCGTACCTCTAGACTCTTCTTCAACAGCTACAATGTCTTTTAAAAGCTCTTTACATTCTTTTGAGGTCCAGTCATAATTACGTTGATACACCGGTATTACAAATTGTACATTAGCCGCTTGTAGAAAGGCATTTATAGGTAGTTCTGTTGCTTTCATATTTTACAGTATTGAATATAAATTATTGCTTAACCTGTGGAATTTTATTTGCTGCGTTGAACTCCACAATCTTTTCCCGCATCAATTTATTTGAATTAAAATGTCTTGAAATATCCATCGCTTTAGTGGTAAAGTCATTATTGCCGTATTCATCTTCATAGAAATAGATTTTAATGCTTTTGCAGTTTTTGTGCTCAAAAACTTCATTAAGCATTACACGATCGGATAAACCGCAAGAATGCCCATAATACAAACCTGATAATAACCTGAATTTAAAAAACGTAATAAATTACGGTAGTTACTATTTGAAAAGTATTTAAATGATTTGATGTATTTAAAAAACTTATTATCGTTTAGCTCTTCTATTTTTTTGTAATCTGCATCCATTTCATCCCCAAAACCAAAAACTATTGGTTTTTTTTCGTGAAAGCTGCCGTGTATATGGTTTATTGTATAATCGTTGTCTTGTAAATCATAAACCGTTAGTAGATGCTGAAGAGATTGGGTATAATTAAAATTTAAAAAATATAAATGCCCTTTCTCAGAATCTACTTTATATAAGTCGTCAAAGAAGACCTCTAGCGGTCAATTTGCCGCCAAAAAGATTAAGCCGCTAGCTTTAAAAAAATTACTCATTCACTATTTATTTATAGAACCAAATAAGACTTATTGGTATAGAGTTTCTTTACTACTAATAATTATTTTCGTCATCCTTATCATCTAATAATTTTGATGAAGCATCGACATTGAAGCCATTTGTATTCATTAAAACCGAATAGGCATCAAACTCAAAATTAAATTGATAACCCTCGAAATTTAGTATAAGAGAACTGAGAAGATGTAAAGTGTAATTATAGCCAGAGTTACTCAAAGAACTCGAATTTTTAATCTCACCAATTATGGCTTCATTAAAATGATTATCATTAGGCAACTTCTTTATCTCCAAAATTGCCAAGATGCCATTATTCATACTTAGGTTAAAGCGAGATAATTCATCAACTCTATAGTTATTTTGATTTAAAGAATTTCTGATACCTATCAAATACCCAGAAAGTAATTGATATTTTTCAACCATATGTTTTTTATAATTAATCTCGTGTCTGTTTCTAATTTTAAAATCGTCATAATTTGAATCAATGATTACAAAGTTTTCATAGCATAAAGCTTTACTTAAGAGAGATTTCCAGTTAGTAATAAAATTTGACTTTTTATCATTAAAAAATCTGACACTTTCAATTATTGATTTGTAGTTATTTGAACATTCTAAACTAGTATCATCATTTTTAAAACTAATTCCATAGAGAAAGAATTCAGACAATAATTCATAATTAGCTTTTGATATTTTGTAATTTTCTTCTATAGTCTCAAGCGGTATAAGTTTCTCTTCAATATTCTTTAGATCAATTTCATAAGTATTAATAATGTTTTTTCTATTAAATTCATTTAGATAATATTTTAATTCTGATCTATGGTTTCTTATAAGTTCATATTTATTCTCTTCCAGAGATTTGAGATTTTCCTTCTCTTCGTTACTTAAAGGGTAAATAGGTTTTAAATCATTTATTAGGGTTTTAAAATCCAATAAATTTTCCAATTTAAGATACTGTAATGCTCTCCTGTGATATTCGCCAGATCTATAATAAAGACTAAAATACTCTTCCTTTTTCCATTCAATAATCAGTTTCGTGATGCTTTCTATATTCATATTTGCTTAAAACTTTAACTTAGGTATGTAGGCTTCCCCTTTTTGTAGGCTTCCCTAAAAACAGGACAGTTGTTAATTCGAATTTACTAATTTTAAATTCACACTGTCATGATGAAAAACAGCAAGTTTAGCGAGAGCCAAAAATCAAAGCTCTTAGAGAGCATGAACAAGGAAAATCTGTAGGGGATCTATCCAGAGAATTAGGTATTGACGAGAGTATCTTTTATTACTTGCATTAAAAGCCTAGCTGAGTAGCCAGGCTTTTTAAATCCCGTAATCCTTTTTAAAAACCTAAACCGTATTTAAGCTTAAAGCCAAAGGATATCGTTTTGATATCTTCAACTTCTCCCGGAGCAGACTTTAAGATACTGTTTCCTGTAAAACTCACTTCTGTGTTTTCATTATACTCCAAAAGTCTGTTACCTGAAGTTTGATCAAATATATTGACTAACCCATAATCTATATAAACACTTACATAAAAAGAGCTGACTTCAGAAATAGACAATTTGAGTCCGGTTTCTAGATTCAGCATTACATTTGTCTTTAATTCTAAATCATCTGCACCCCAATTATATTTTCCAAAATTACCAAATCCCGCAAATTTTGGACCTTCTAATAAAGCGTCGTACTGCTCATAATATCCAGCTGTTGTTAGCAAATCAGCCTTAGAATTATATTCACTACTAGCAAGGATACCTACTTTTAAACCTCCTGCTGCGAAAAAACGCGAAGCACCCCTACCTTCATACTGCACTAGTAAAGGTATCTGAATATAAGATGCCTCTTGTCTCTCTTTATAATTAGTAAATTGATATCTAAATTCAAAGCTTTCTCCTTCAGAATCTTCAGTAGCATATGCTCCATTTATTTGATTGAGTTTTGCATTTCCACTATACTGCTGTAAAGCTAAACCAGTTCTCAAACTCCAATTATCTGAAAGATATCTCCCATATTCCAGACCAAAACCAATACCATTATCCAACGCTGCAGAATTATCTACAGCATCATATTTCAGAATAGAAACAGGTCCATTAATATATAGATTTACCTCATTCTTTTTTTGAGCATTAAGCGACATAGCACTTAAAAATAAAATCACTCCTAAAAACTTAAAAGGCATATTCAACCGTGTTTTAGCATTTATATAAAACTTCATTTTCATATGATTATTTAATGAACAATAAATTGAATGGTTTGGGTTTGCTTTGAGGTCTCGCAAACTAAGATATACACCCCTGCTTGAATATTTGCAGGCATCTGAATGCTTGATTTAGATGAGTTCGTGTAGAATGTATCTATTAAGGTTCCATTCAAACTCATAATAGAAATTTTCATTTTGTTCAACTCTTCTTTTTCAAAGTTTGCAAAGAGCGTCGTTGATGCATTTGCCTGTACCGGATTGGGAGCAAGTCGTATTTTACTACTTATATCTAACTCGACCGTAAATGCACAAGTACTCAATATATCTCCACCTTCAGTAGTAAGTTCTACTCGATAAGTCGCCAGTGGGTCAAGCCTATCTGAAGCTTCATCTCCCTCTGAAAAGTATTGTCCGTTGCTAACAACATTACCATTTTTATACCAGGTAAAAGCTATAAACCTATAACCACCATTAGTAGCAGGATTGTTATTTACTAAAAGCGTATTATTAAATTTTTGCTCTACAATATCCTCAAAAAGGAAACGCTTATGAATTTCAATAGAATAGGTTTTACTAGTACTTCCATCCTGAGAAGTTATAGTAATTGCATAGCGATAGATTCCAGGTTTGGATACATCGACAGTAAATGATTTTGGAAAATCACTTTTGGCATTTTCTTCTGTTTCATAAGAAACTACAAACTCTTGTGCAGTCTCATCACAATCAATAGTATATACAATTTGTGAATCTGGATTTGTAAATTCTTCATCCCCTATAGTGAGCGAAGTAATATCTGCGGAAGCACTATTTACCATAAGTTCCCGAGATACCGCTATGGCTGGCAGATAATTCTCATTTCCAGACTGAGATGCTGTAATTATTATACTACCTGATTGTACCAAATTTACAAAGCCACTAGCACTCACTATTGCAGCAGGAATATCTGAAGTAAATGTGTAGGTATAAGTTATTGGCAAACCTGAAGAAGCTTCAGCCTGAAGTTGGAAATCATCATCAGATCCTAAATTTAATACCGGTAACGGATTAAAACTTATTGTTTGACTAGCCTTAGTAATCATAAAGCTTCCATCTACATACTTAATATCATAATTAGAAGAAGTAGCTCCAGAAGCAGTAATTAAATAACTACCAACAGCCTCGCCAGAGGTTCTACTAACAGTTAAACTTCCACCCAAATCTGTTTCTGAATCACCGTTTACAAAACCACTATAACTTACCGTTAATACAGGATCTTCATCTCCGTAAACCTTAGTCTGATTGTCTGCTGTGATTGTTAAAGAAGCAGGTGTGATTTCAAAACTTCCATCATCATACGTAATATCGTAATTTGTAGATGTAGCTCCCGAAGCAGTGATCACATAGTCACCAACAGCTTCGCCAGAGGTTCTACTAATGTTCAATGTTCCACCTAAATTTGTTTCTGAATCGCCGTTTTCAAAACCACTATAACTTACGGTAAATACAGGATCTGCTTCTCCGTAAACTTTAGTCTGATTGTCTGCTGTAATTGTTAATGAAGCAGGAGTAATTGCTAAACTTCCATCATCATACGTAATATCGTAATTTGTAGATGTAGCTCCAGAAGCAGTAATTAAATAACTACCAACAGCCTCGCCAGAGATTCTACTAACAGTTAAACTTCCACCCAAATCTGTTTCTGAATCACCGTTTACAAAACCACTATAACTTACCGTTAATACTGGATCTTCATCTCCGTAAACCTTAGTCTGATTGTCTGCTGTGATTGTTAATACAGCTGGTGTGATTTCAAAACTACCGGCTATGTAGATAATATCATAATTTGTAGAAGTAGCTCCAGAAGCACTGATCACATAACTACTAACATCCTCGCCGAATGTTCTACTAACAGTTAAACTTCCACCTAAATCTGTTTCTGAATCACCGTTTACAAAACCACTATAACTTACCGTTAAGGCAGGATCTTCATCTCCGTAAACCTTAGTCTGATTGTCTGCTGTGATTGTTAAAGAAGCAGGAGTAATTGCTAAACTTCCATCTACATACGTAATATCGTAATTAGAAGAAGTAGCTCCAGAAGCAGTAATTAAATAACTACCAACAGCCTCGCCAGAGGTTCTTCTGATGTTCAATGTACCACCTAAATCTGTTTCAAAATCACCGTTTACAAAACCACTATAACTTACCGTTAATACAGGATCTGCATCTCCGTAAACCTTAGTCTGATTGTCTGCTGTAATTGTTAATGAAGCAGGTGTGATTTCAAAACTTCCATCATCATACGTAATATCGTAATTTGTAGATGTAGCTCCCGAAGCAGTAATCACATAGTCACCAACAGCTTCGCCAGAGGTTCTACTGATGTTCAATGTTCCACCTAAATCTGTTTCTGAATCACCGTTTACAAAACCACTATAACTTACCGTTAATACAGGATCTTCATCTCCGTAAACCTTAGTCTGATTGTCTGCTGTGATTGTTAATACAGCTGGTGTGATTTCAAAACTACCACCTATATACGTGATGTCATAGTTAGACGATGTAACTCCAGAAGCACTGATTTCATAGCTACCAACAGCTTCGCCAGAGATTCTACTAATGTTCAATGTACCACCCAAATCTGTTTCAGAATCGCCGTTTACAAAGCCACTATAACTTACGGTAAATACAGGATCTGCTTCTCCGTAAACTTTAGTCTGATTGTCTGCTGTAATTGTTAATGCAGCAGGAGTAATCTCGAAACTTCCATCGACATACGTAATATCATAATTAGAAGAAGTAGCACCAGAAGCACTGATTTCATAGCTACCAACAGCCTCGCCAGAGGTTCTACTAACAGTTAAACTTCCACCCAGATCTACTTCTGAATCGCCGTTTTCAAAACCACTATAACTTACCGTTAATATAGGATCTGCTTCTCCGTAAATCTTAGTCTGATTGTCTGCTGTAATTGTTAATGCAGCAGGAGTAATCTCGAAACTTCCATCTACATACGTAATATCATAATTAGAAGAATTAGCTCCCGAAGCAGTGATCACATAGTCACCAACAGCCTCGCCAGAGATTCTACTAATGTTCAATGTACCACCCAAAACTGTTTCAGAATCGCCGTTTTCAAAACCACTATAACTTACCGTTAATACAGGATCTGTTTCTCCGTAAATCTTAGTCTGATTGTCTGCTGTGATTGTAATTGTAGCTCTGCTAATTATTAAATCATTACTGATATAACTTAAATCGTAATTGCTACTTAATCCCAAACTTCCCTGAGTTATTTCATAAGTACCTACAGCCTCTCCGTTAATTCTAGTTAAACTGCCGCTAAAAGAATCACCTCCAATTAAAGAGCCTGATGTGACCTGATAGGTTAATGATGGATCGGCTGAGCCGTATACTTTTGTCTGAGCATCAGCTTTTACAATAAGAGTCAAAGGATTAATATCAGCCGATAAACTAGTCTGAGTCAAGGTATAGTTTACAGCATCTACTCCAGAAATTGTATAACCAGTGGTGGTAATCGCAATGCCTGTACCTACATTAGCACTGGCAAAGTTAAAGATTGGTGTACCGCCTAGGCTTATATCATCGACTCCTACCACTCCACTTAGTGAAGCAGTTCCTGATACAGTGGCTAAAGTTGTTCCGTCATATTCCTTGCTATCCCCCGTGATTCCTGTAACAGTTACCTCCTTCGTGGTGATATCAGCAGATAAATCAGGTTGAGTCAAGGTATAGTTATTAGCATCTACTCCGGAAATGGTATAACCCATGGTCGTGATCGTAATACCTGTACCTACATCAGCACTGGCAAAAGTGAAAACCGGTGTGCCGCCTAAGCTTATATCATCGGCTCCTATCACTCCACTTAGTAAGGCAGTTCCAAAAGCAGTGGCTGCAGTGGTAGCGTCATAAACTTTATTATCTCCTGTGATTCCCGTAATAGTTACCGTTTTGGCGGTGATATCAGCAGATAAATCAGGTTGAGTCAAGGTATAGTTATTAGCATCTACTCCGGAAATGGTATAACCGGTGGTCATGATCGTAATACCTGTACCTACATCAGCACTGGCAAAAGTGAAAACCGGTGTGCCGTCTAAGCTTATATCATCGGCTCCTACTACTCCACTTAGTAAGGATGTTCCAGAAGTAGTAGCTGCAGTGGTACCATCATATTCTTTATCATCTCCGGTGATTCCCGTTATAGTTAAGTCTTTAGTTGTAATATCTGCCGATAAATTAGGCTGAGTCAACACGTAGTTACCAGCATCAGTACCTAAAAGTGTATAACCTGTGGTCGTGATTGCAATACCTGTACCTACATCAGCACTGGCAAATGTGAAGACCGGTGTACTTGATAAACTTACGTCGTCTCCACCTACTCCTCCACTTAGTAAAGCTGTTCCAGATGCAGTGGCTGCAGTGGTACCGTCATAAACTTTATTATCTCCGGTGATTCCCGTTATGGTCAACGCTTTTGTTGTGATATCAGCAGATAAACCAGGTTGAGTCAACACGTAGTTACCAGCATCTACTCCGGAAATTATATAACCTGTGGTCGTGATCGCAATACCTGTACCTATATCAGCACTGGCAAATGTGAAGACTGGTGTACCTGATAAACTTACATCATCTGATATTTCTAAACCGATTAGTGAAGCAGTTCCAGATGCAGTGGCTGCAGTGGTACCGTCATAAACTTTATTATCTCCGGTGATTCCCGTTATGGTCAACGCTTTTGTTGTGATATCAGCAGATAAATTAGGCTGAATCAACACGTAGTTACCAGCATCTGCACCAAAAATTGTATAACCGGTGGTCGTGATTGCAATACCTGTACCTACATCAGCACTGGCAAAAGTGAAAACCGGTGTGCCGCCTAAGCTTATATCATCGGTTACTAATACTCCACTTGGTAAGGCTGTTCCAGAAGCAGTAGCTGTAGTGGTTGCGTCATATTCCTTGTCATCTCCGGTAAGACCTGTAATGGTTAAGTCTTTAGTTGTGATATCAGCAGATAAATTAGGCTGAGTCAACACATAGTTACCAGCATCTGCACCAGAAATTGTATAACCGGTGGTCGTGATCGTAATACCTGTACCTGCATCAGCACCGGCAAAAGTGAAGACCGGTGTACCTGATAAACTTACATCATCTGATATTTCTAAACCGATTAGTGAAGCAGTTCCAGATGCAGTGGCTGCAGTGGTACCGTCATAAACTTTATTATCTCCGGTGATTCCCGTTATAGTCAAAGCTTTTATGGTGATATCAGCAGATAAATTAGGCTGAGTCAACACGTAGTTACCAGCATCTGCACCAGAAATTGTATAACCGGTGGTCGTGATTGCAATACCTGTACCTATATCAGCACTGGCAAATGTGAAGACTGGTGTGCCGCCTAAGTTTATATCATCGGTTCCTACTACTCCACTTAGTAAGGCTGTTCCAGAAGCAGTAGCTGCAGTGGTACCATCATATTCCTTATCATCTCCGGTGATTCCCGTTATAGTTAAGTCTTTAGTTGTAATATCTGCCGATAAATTAGGCTGAGTCAACACGTAGTTACCAGCATCAGTACCTAAAAGTGTATAACCTGTGGTCGTGATTGCAATACCTGTACCTACATCAGCACTGGCAAATGTGAAGACTGGTGTGCCGCCTAAGCTTATATCATCTGTTATTTCTAAACCAATTAGTGATGCAGTTCCAGATGCAGTGGCTGCAGTGGTACCGTCATAAACTTTATTATCTCCGGTGATTCCCGTTATGGTCAAAGCTTTTATGGTGATATCAGCAGATAAATTAGGCTGAGTCAAGGTATAGTTATTAGCATCTACTCCAGAAATGGTATAGCCAGTTATAGTTATTAAAATACCTGTACCTACATCAGCACTGGCAAAGGTGAAGACCGATGTACCGCCCAAGCTTACGTCATCTGTTATTTCTAAACCGATTAGTGAAGCAGTTCCAGATGCAGTGGCTGCAGTGGTACCGTCATAAACTTTATTATCTCCGGTGATTCCCGTTATGGTTAACGCTTTTGTGGTGATATCAGCAGATAAATTAGGCTGAGTCAACCTATAGTTATTAGCATCTACTCCGGAAATTGTATAACCGGTGGTCGTGATCGCAATACCTGTACCTACATCAGCACTGGCAAATGTGAAGACCGGTGTACTTGATAAACTTACGTCGTCTCCACCTACTCCTCCACTTAGTAAAGCTGTTCCTGATACTGTGGCTGTAATTGTTCCGTCATATTCCTTGCTATCACCTGTAATTCCTGTAACAGTTACCTCCTTTGTGGTGATATCAGCAGATAAATCAGGCTGAGTTAAAGTATAATTACCAGCATCTGCACCAGAAATGGTATAACCTGTGGTCGTGATTGCAATACCTGTACCTACTTCAGCACTGGCAAAGGTGAAGACCGGTGTACCTGATAAACTTACGTCGTTTCCTCCTATAACTCCACTTAATAAAGCAGTTCCTGATGCAGTAGCTGTAGTCGTAGCGTCGTAAATTTTATTATCTCCAATAAGACCACTTATAGTGAGTGGTATTTTATTTTCAACTACAAACGTATTATTATTAGTTCCTGTAGGTATAGTAGTAGTTAATGAATTACCGACAACGTCTGTAATGTCTTGACTTCCAGAAAATCCTAAAGTTACAGTTCCATTTAAACCTTCTAAATCACCTCCAGAAACTGTTAACCTGTAAATAGTCCCACTTGGATTAGTAATACTTGCTATCGTTGCAGTGGTTCCAGTTACCGTGAAATCATCAGTAGAGACATTATTTACAGGTTCACTAAACGTCACATCCCATACTAATTGGTCAACACTGGTTGGGTTGGTAGTAGGATTTTGACGAACTATGCTTGTAATGTGTGGCGCTGTTAGGTCAGCCGTAGTAAAATTCAGTGTGGTATTATCCGTGATTCCAGCATAGCTATTGCCAGCAATATCATCTATGGCAGTGGCAGCTATTTGAATAGCATAATTAGCACTTTCATCAAGGTTTGTACTCGTATTAATAGTAAGGACAGTATTGCTTATAGATGCTTGTGTTCCTGGGGAAGCGACATTGATTGTAAATGAATTCGATCCATCGGTTAGATCAATAACTTGTATATTTCCTGTTCCAAAGACAATTTTTTCATTAAAAGTAAGGGTGATATTTCCACTTGCATCTACTCCTGTGGCATTATCTAAAGGACTACTGGAGCTGAAAGTTGGGTTAGAGGTATCTACTACAATGGCCAGAGCACTTGATGGCGCACTTTCGTTACCTGCAGCATCTGTTGAAGTCACTGTAATATTATGTGTTCCCTCCGACAGGGTACTCGTAATTATATAGGAATAGGCACCATCCCCCGATCTGCCAGTAGTAGTTCCAACTAAACCATCTACTGAGGAACTTATTTTTACAGTAGATTCTGGTTCTACTGATCCGCTGAACCTTGGTTGAGTAATTGAAGTAATATCATCAGTATTTGAAGTTCCCGAATCAAAAGAAGCTACCAAATTTGGAGCTCCTGGGGTGACTGGCGCTTGCGTATCCACCGTGTGAGTTGCACCAGCTGTAAAGCCACCACTTATAGCTTTACCACCGGCATCTGTAATACCCGTACCACTGGAGTTTAAGTCTATACTCACGGTTCCTGTTCCAGAAACAGAGTTAACGGTTATCGTGTAAGTGGTACCGCTACCGGTGACACTTGCAACACTACCGGTTACTGTTCCGGAGGAATCGACAGTAAAATCAGAAACATCTACACCAGAGACATTTTCATTAAAAGTTACAGTAAAAGGGACGCTGGTAGCATTATTAACTGGGCTACCCAAAACGACTATACTGCTTACTGTGGGAGCAACTGCACTTGAGATTACTGTAGTTGTAGTATTGATAGTATTATCTGTCCCATCATTTACCGTCACTGTAAAAGTTGTTGTTTCTGAAGTAGCCGATCTGTTGTCTGTTGGGTTAAAACTGAGGGACCTTAAAGCCGTCTGCATAGCAGCAGCTCCTCTGCTTGTAATGATATACGGACCTGTGCCCGAAGACGCTCCTGTAATAACTCCTTTGGAATTATTATCTAAAGAGATGGTAGCAGAAACAGGGTCACCATCGGCATCTGCAATTGTAATTCCTGAAAAAAGATTAATTGTAGCGTTGTCATTAACGGTCTGCCCTGCTGTTGTGCCACCAATAGCAGGAGCTGTGTTGGAAGCACCAATTATATTTGGTGTGCTATATGCTCCTGATGTGATATTGTAAGCAGTGAAGTCATCAAAACTCCAATTGTTCCGATTATTAATTGCTGATGCTACAAAAGCTTTAGTTCCTGTTAATGTACCATTATATTTTGCGTTGTCCGTTTCATTAAATGGACTAGGAAACAAAGCAATCGCATTAGTTCCGTTAGTTAGCGTACTAGGAAGCCCAGAGGTACCCCCCCCCGTTGTAGCACACGATTGTCCAACTGTTTCGCAATTCTCGCAATCGAACCAGTTATTTGCATCGTCACAACCTGTTGTATGTCGAAAATTATCATCACCATACAATCCAGATAGAAAATTTGGAGATATTGGCTTAACTCCTGTAGAACTTTGGTATGCAAAAAGGTTATCACCTCCTAAAAGATTCCAACCAGTCCCGCTTAAAAGCCCAGACATAGTGCCCACAGAAGAAATTAAAACATCTGATGCACCACTTTCATATACATATACAATTGTACCAGCAGGTATATACCCAGAGGAAGTCCATGAATAATGCCCTTCATTTGATCCATACCAAATATTTGCATTGGCATTCCAACCCTCTTCGGTAAAATAAATTACCGTTCCTGCAAATATATCTTCTAATGTTATCCAAGAAAAAGAATGGTCTTGTGTTCCGTTTGCGTTTATATCAGTATTATATCCTATAAAAGCAATATCTCCTGCAGTGAGACTTTGACTATTTAAGTTATGGCCAAAGTAAGACGTAATAAGTAATAATGTGAGTAATAATTTTTGCATAAAATTTATTTTTGGATGTAAAGATCATTAAGTAATATTGAGTTCGCTAAACACATAAATAAGCATTATGCCACCCTGAAATGGGATCACTTAACTGAAAATTAAGTGAATTTGAATATGTTAACGTATCTATCAAATCGTATTCATAAGATTCATTATTCCAATTAATTTCCCATAAACGATGATTTACAACAACTCTATTTGTTTCTGAGTTTATTTTTAAAAGGCCTCTTGGACTGTGTAATTCTCCATAATTATCACCTTCTAGTTTTTGCTTCATCAACAAGCCATTTTCATAACCAAGAATTGCAAACACACTAGGTTGCTTTTTATATTTTTGGAAATACTTTTGCATAAAATCAATATTAGCTCGTGATTGAGTATCCTCCGGCAACCAAGAACTTACAAATCTGGTTTTATCAAAAAGAGCCGGAAATAAATCTAGTACTTGTGAGGTAACTGTGAATGGAAGTGTATATAAAGGAGTATTTTTGAGTACTTCACTAGACTGTAAAATTCTTGCATGTTCTTTAGCAAATGTGCCATTATAAAATGCGAAGAGCACATCAGGATCTGATGTATTTACAAACTCTTTAAGTAGTTTCGCTTCATTTGACCTTGGCTGTAAGGGAGTAATAAAATGCCCTGCAAAATGTCCTTGATCCTCTTTATAAAGTGTATTTTGAATAGCTTCGATAAAGCCATAACCCGATTCGTAGTAACATGTTGAAGTCGCTACTTTAAATAATTTGTTATCTAAGAAATATCGTCCTAATAATTCGGTTGCTCCGTAAAGATCTAAAGAGTTACAAGTAATATGTTTTCGCTTTGATAAATCTAAAGGTTGCGTTGCGCCAAAATCAGCATATATCATTTGCTCTCCAATACTCTCAACGTGATCTAAAATTTGTGAAAGTCCTTTATGCCCTAATATACCTGTAAGAAAAGAAAGCTCTCGCTGATTTGATAATTTTTGAATAGCATTAATAACACTTTCTAAATTATTTCCAAAACCAATACCTTCTACTTCTAGGTGCAATTGCCCTCCTCCGATGCCTAGACGTAAACCATCAACAAAATCTCTTCCTAATTTAGGATGCTCTTTTGATTGAGGTAGTAAAACTCCTACTTGCACGTCCATACTATTAAAAATAAAGGATCATTATTCTTGAAATGATTCCCTAGTTAATTAATTTTTAGCTTCTTGAAGGAAATATGCCAAATTCAGCAATACATACATTAATTCCTAAAAAGGGATTTCTGCTTTGCACAGGTATATTTCCACCACTTAAAGCAGTTGTTCCTGAGATATGCACCCCTCCTAATTTATCACTAGTGGCTCCACCTTCTCTATAAATTTCTGGCATGCTACCTGAAGTACCTAATACATTAATACCTCCATCAGTCTCTGAAGTAGCATTATCATTATTTGTGGTTGCAACGGTAACATTTGCTACACCATCTATTATTGCATGTGAGTGAGAAGGCAAATTAGCTTGTGTGAAAGTTAGTTGCTCAGTACCGCCTCTTTCTCCCCAATTAATTGTTGACAAACCTGGTCCATTTCCAATATGAACAATGCTTCTTCCACGTAAATCGGGTAGCGCAAAAGTAGTTCTGCCATCTCCTCCAAATGTTGTACCTAGGAGTGAAAACAAAGCCGTATTAGATGATATAGCTATAAGTTGACCGTCACATTTAGCCCATCCTCTAGGCGCAAAATTGAATCCAAAAGGTTGAATCTGTCCAATAAATGGTTCCATAGTCTATTTAATTAAATTAATATAAAATGATTAATAAAATTAAACACTATTGAGATCTTAGAAAGGGGGATAAAGCCCCTAATCTTTTAAATCATAGTTAAAATTAAAATATTTGCAGCTGAAATACACAATTTACAAGTAATAAGCGACCATTATTCTTAATTATATTTAACAAGTTAGAATAGACTACAAACCTTAATTGACAAGCTATTTGAAGAAATATTTTGCAGAAATCATTATACTAAGTTGGTGACAATTTTAACTTACTAGTCTATTATTATTGAATAAGTATTTTCACGGTTTATCTACAATAATGATTACAATTAGAATGAGTAAAGTCTAAAGTTGAAATAATTATTATAATACATTTTCTTAAACTGTAGATTTTAAATTGTTCGTTAACCATTTTCTGGGTTAACTGGATATCTTAAACGATTAAAAAAGTGCTTCACACGTTCATAACCTACGTTATCAAAATGAGTATCTTCAAATTGATCGAGTTAATGTTATATGGGCCAAAACCTTTCATTAAACACAACTTGCTTTTTAAAGCTTAATTTTATCATTAGTAAGCTATCAATTAGCATATTTATTCTTAATCACTTTATGTAGTCTTCTGCTAGATATGACGGTTTTAATTGTGTTCATACACATTATGATACAATTTTATTGTCTGTATAATTTTTGAATTTACAATAAAAAAATTATAAAAATCTTCATGGGTGTTTTCCCCCATAAATACATAATTCATTGTTTACTAATGTTTTAGTTTATACATTTACGTGTATTTATAAAATAATCTGTTCTTACAACATTTTATTTCTAGTACCCCCTTTCTCTTTTAGAAGTCCTATTCAGCTTCAGTCATTATCCCCCTAGGTATTATTATGCTTAATTAAGTTTCACAATAAATAATTAGTATATAAATAAACTTAACATTAAAGTCATGACTCAAGAACAAGAAAAACAATTACTAGAAGCTATTTATGATAGACTTTTTGATGCGATTACATATCAACCTTCAAGCGGTATTAATCCATTTAAAAATGAAGAAACCTTTATTCATTTTACCCAAAATGGAGCAGTAGATGTGAAATCTTTTGCAAACCCAAGAACTCCATCAAACCCATTAGGTGATTTAAAGACCTCTGAAGAATTTTCTGCTATGGTAGATCAGGTTTCTCCAATGTCACTTGCTTGGGAAAAATCCTCAAAAAAACTGACTGATGCTTATGAAACGGTATTAACCGGAGCTAATGCTACTACTCAACCTGATGAGAATGCAAAAGCTATGTATGACAAAGCATACAATTACCTTCATCCTATAACTACCGAAAAAAACCCATTTACCGATGAAGAAACAACTACACGTACAGACAGCAACGACTATGTAAATTATGAAACCAATAAAGGAGATTATGTAGATGCGATTATAGACTATAGAACGGCTTATAACTTATATCTGGATGATCTAGAGTCTAATGACGAATCTATAAAGAATGGAGCAGATAGAAAATGGAATGCAACAGCACCAAGACTAGAGAATGAAATTAAAAAAACCTTTAGAAAACTTACTGCAGGTAATGCTAAATATGTTGAGCAAGCACTAGACATTTTAAATACTACTATAAATGATGGTATACGTAGAGCTTTAGAAATTGCTAAAAAAGGTATTCAGGATGAGGCTAAATTTCCATCTGCTTTGGGCAATGGGAGTAGTTGGTTATTGAGTTATCCATCTCCTGCAAACTGGACAGATGAAACCAATCTAAATTTTACAGAGCTTAAAATAAAAGGATCAAACACAAAATTGAGATCTAAAGCTTCAGAAAATAGTTTTAGTATAGATACTAGCGTAAGTGTAGGACTTTGGAAAGTGAAAGCTAGTAGTGAAGGGAAATTTGAAAATTCAAACAGTAGTGCAGATAAAGATTCAGTAGAAATAAGTGCTAAAATTGCTAAGGTAAATATTATGCGTCCTTGGTTTTCTGAATCTATTTTTGGATTAGGACATTGGTCTAATAATGCTTTTGAACCAGGTGATATATCAAACGGAAAAATTGATTCTACAAACGCTAGCTCAGCTATACCTATGTATCCTGTAGCTTTTATCGTAGCAAAAGATATTACCATAAAAGCAGATTTTAGCCATGAAGAACAGGAGCATATGAAAAAATCAATAAAAGCTAGTGTGTCTGTAGGTTACGGACCCTTTACTATAGGAGGTAGTTACGGTCATGGCTCTTCTGAAGATAAATTTGACTCTGATATACAAGATGGAGAAATACGTATACCCGGGATGCAAATAATAGGATGGGTAAGTAGATTAATACCCTACTCACCAAAAAAACAATAATTATATGGCTGTGATTTCTCATATAAATCTCAGCCATAATTTTATTAATCTATGAAAAACTTATCTGACCTTTTTGCTGCAGAATTTGTAAAAAAAACACAGGTCAAACCTGAATTTACTTTTAATAAAAAAATTAGTAACCTACGAACTTCTGTTGAGCAAAGCACCAAGCCTCAGTTAATTGATACAGTTAAAACCATTTTACAGCTTAATGCTGTTCCTTTTGCTATAGATATTTCTCAGTATAAAAATGCTCATTCTCCAGATAACCCTACGGGTGATTATAAAGCAGCATACAGGCTATCACGTCTTGCTGATAGTGTTCCTATAGTAACTACCTATTATACCCCTAGCTTAAATTCGACTGAAAAAATATGGGAAAATCTTATTTATGGAGCTTCAACTAATGCAAAGTATACAAATCACTTACTTAGTAAAGCGCAGCAAAATTGTGATACTTCAAAACTTGTAGATATGGGAGGCGGCCTTAGTGGATGGCTACCGGTATATACTAAACCATCTAATTGGTATACACTACTAGATGATGAAGCTAATTTAATAGATATGGAAATTGATATGGTAAATGGCGATACCAGTAATTCAGACTTCTTAATTGTGAGAGGTGATAAAGCAATTTCCCTTGATATTATTAAACAAGACTCTACACAAAAGATCACTTTTCATAAAGAAACCCAAATCAAAAAAATAAATCTTAAAGTCTTATGTGTAGAGTTTATTAGACCCTGGTTAGATTTTGAACTTTTTAGCTTAAAGAATTGGAAAATAGAGGGTCTAAATTCGGGATATTATTCTACTGGTACACTTACAAATAACCAAGGGATATTTCCATTAGTGACTCAGTCTATGCTTATAGGTACTAAAATTAATCTCGAAGGAACGTTTAACAAGAATGACCTTGAACTTATAAAATCCCAAATAACAAAGAAAAATCATTTTTCTATTGGTCCCTTTTTCCTAAATACTAATAATCAAAAAGCAACTATTAATGAAGTAGGTTATACGACACAAATTAAATCTTCATTAACTCAAGTTATAGGCTATATAAGTAATGTAGTTCCTACAGCTCCGTCAATTTAAAGCATTATAATTCAGAAAATTAATTCAATCTATATTAGATACTATAAGCTTCCAAGAACATAGAACTGCAATAAATTTTGACCAAAAAATTTGAAATGAATGTGCAAAATCAATTTACTTATTCATATGCATTTGAAAATATTTAATAAATATCACAATTCACTTGAAAAAATTAATTCATTAAAAATAAGAATGTAAGAACTCGTAAAGCTTTAAAAGGCATTATAAATTTCCTTCTTTCTCCGCGATTAAGCGAAAGGCTTGAGAAAAATAAACCGCAGCAGTTTTATTAATGTTTTTTGTTTCAAAATTTATGCTATTCTATAAATGGGATTTAAAAAAAACCTAAATAAAAAATCCCTATAGATTAAATGTCTTTGGGGATTATGCTTCTAAGGATCAGTATCTGTAAAATTCTGATTTAACCAGTGATTTTTTAAATACTCCTTGAGTGTAAAACAGATAATACTAATATTAAAAATCTGACTACAAGCTATTTTTATTCTCGTATTGTTTTAAGTATTTCAATGACTTTCTTCACTTTAGTTTCTATTGCACTATAATCATAACCTCCTTCAGGTGATTTGCTAATTAGTTGTGAGCCTAATCCAACACAGGTAACACCTGCATCAAACCAGGATTTTAAATTTTCTTGAGTAGGAATTACACCACCAGTAGGCATAATTGACGTCCACGGTTGAGGACCTTTAACTGCTTTTACAAACTCAGGACCATAAATAGATCCCGGAAATAATTTTATAATCTCACAACCCAGTGCTTCTGCATCATTAATTTCTTTAACAGAACCACAGCCGGGTAGCCATAAAATTTTACGACGGTTACACACTTCCGCAATATCTTCTCGCAAAGCCGGAGTAACAATAAAATCTGCTCCCATTTGCATATATAAAGAAGCTGCAGCGGCATCTGTTATAGAACCCACACCCAGAAACATATCTGGATAAGTAACCTCAATAAATTTTGATACTTCACTAAATACTTCGTGTGCAAAATCACCCCGAGCAGTAAATTCTAAAATGCGTGCTCCACCATTGTAGCACGCTGATATTAAATGCTTACAACGATTTATATCCTCATCATAAAATAACGGGACAAAACCATTATACTTAAGCGCTAAAGCGACATCAATACGATTATGTTTATTCATATGTTCTTCTAAAATTAGCGTTGTACGTCGGTTCCTCCAGCAATAAGTTGTTCAACTTCAGCAACACTAACTCGATTTAAATCTCCGGGAATAGTATGCTTTAAAACGCAGGCTGCAGTAGCAAACTCTATAGCTTGTTGTAGTGATAGTTCATTTAATCCATAAATCAAACCCGCCATAAAAGCATCACCACTTCCCACGCGGTCTACAACGTAATTTACTTCATAATTGTTGGCAATAAATAGTTGATCCTTTGTACTCAAAATTCCGCCTATACGCTGATGTGACGTATTTATAGAATTACGTAAACTTGTAGCTATATATTCAAGATCGGCACAGGCTTTAAACAGAGGTTGGTACAGGTTAGGTAAGATGTCCGTTTTAGTATAATCTGGATTTACTGGAGCTCGACCCATCATAAAATAAGCCGTGTCAATATCACCCAAAATCACATTACTATAAGCTAACAATTGAGGCATAACTTCACTTGGAGCCTTTCCGTATTTCCAAAGTTTAGAGCGATAGTTGAGATCACAGGATATTCTAATTCCTTTAGATTTAGCTGCTTTTAGCGCTTCTAAAGTCAGATCGGCAGCGTTTTGTGATAATGCAGGGGTCACACCACTCCAATGAAACCAGGTAGCGTTTTCAAAAATTGCATTCCAGTCAAAAGTTCCCGGTATTGCTGTTGCAAATGCACTATTAGCCCGGTCATAAACCACACTACTTGGTCGCAAACCTGCACCTTGTTCTAAAAAATAAACCCCCAGTCTTTCTCCTCCAAAGGCACTATAATCTGAATTAACTTTAAACCGATTAACTTCTTCTACAGCACTTTTTCCTAAATCATTATCAGGAAATCGAGATACAAATTGAGTATGCATCCCATAATTAGATAGAGACACTGCAACATTAAATTCGCCTCCACCATAGGTTAAACCCAGTGAACGCGCCTGACCAAATCGCTCATTATGTTGAGTAGCAAGGCGCATCATAAGTTCTCCAAAGGTCACAACCCTCTTCATAACGCTTTCTTTAATTAAATGGGGATTAATGTACTATTCTTAAAAATATATGCTTTAGATTCCTAAAGCTTGACCACCACCTATCTGAATGGTTTCTGCTGTAATAAAGGCAGCACCTTCACCTGCTAAAAATGCGACAACTGAAGCCACATCTTCGGGCTGACCTAATCTTCCTAAAAGGATATTGTTTTTCCAGGAAGCAAACACTTCAGGTTTAGTAGATTTAATTTGAGAATGAAAAGGTGTATCTATCGTTCCCGGAGAAACTGCATTTACGCGAATTCCATATTCAGCTAGATCTTTTGCAAGTGCACGGGTAATGGCGTGTACTCCTGCTTTAGAAGTACCATATACCCCCGCGCCAGGACCACCAGCATTCCAGGCTGCATTAGATGTGTAATTAATTATGTTTGCATGCTCCCCTTTTTTAAGAAACGGTATCGCCGCTCGCGAGGCAAAGAAAACTGAATCTAAATTTAGTGCCATTACTGATCTGTAAAACTCCGTAGTCATTTCTTCAAAACGTGATCTTCCACCCAGGCCACCTGCATTATTTACCAGGACATCAATCTTTCCGTATTTTTCTCCTACAGCCTTAATATTTAAAGTTACCTCATCTTCATTAGTGACGTCAAAACCATAATATTCTGCTTCTATATTTTCAGCTTTAAGTTCTTGTACGCGGGCTGCTCCAGCCTCATCATCAATACCATTTAAGATTATCGTAAAACCATCTTGGCCTAATTTTCTTGCGACTGCAAACCCGATGCCTCCTGTGGCGCCTGTAATTACTGCAACTTTACTTTTTGTACTCATCCTTGTTATTTTTTAATTATCGTATTATTCTATTTCAACCGGTCTTACCTTTCGTATCAATACTAAAATTGATAAAACCGCCAGTGGTGCTAAGACCGCTATTAATATAAATGCCGGGGTATAAGATTTTAAGGTTATCTGTGGAATCAACCAGTTCATAATAATAACCGAAACTGCGCCCACGCTTCCTGCTAATCCTGCTAATGTACCCACTGAAGGGCCTCTAAATAGATCGCTTGATAAGGTTTGAATATTTCCTATTGCAAACTGAAACCCAAACAAAACGATTCCTGTTATGTAGATAAATGACATAGGGCTATCTGGCTGAACAAAGAATATAATTCCCAGAAGTCCTAAAAATATCAAAACACCACCTATGGTTATAGTGATTTTACGGGCAGCATCTGTAGTTTTAGTTTCCATAAGCTTGCCGCAATACCATCCTCCCAGAAGACTACCGGCCATACCGCCCAAGTACGAAATCCAGATTGTAGAACCTATTTGTTCAATACTAAAACCGTATTCAGAATGTAAATAAAGTGGCATCCAGCCTACAAATAACCACCAGATTGGCTCAATAAAAAACCGTGCAGATAGCACTCCCCAAGATTCTTTATAACTTAGGATTTTTATCAGGCTCAATCCTTTTTCTCGCTTCTCATCTTCATCAAAAACATTTTCCAGGCTTCCCTGTGAAATAAATTTCTTTTCTTCATCGGTAATCCACGGGTGCTTTCTAGGTTTTGCTTTATTAATGAATAACCACGGAATAATCCAGATTAGACCCAAAAAACCTATAATTATAAATGTAGTTCTCCAACCAAATCTTCCATATAAAAAAGCAATTAAAACCGGTGCAATAACACTTCCTAAAGAAGCACCTGCATTAAAAATACCTTGAGCTACCGCACGCTGTTTTACCGGAAACCACTCTCCATTACTCTTTACCGCTCCTGGCCAATTGCCGGCTTCTCCCAGACCTAATAAAGCTCTAAAAAGTGTTAACGAAACCAGCCCTCGTGCTACCGCGTGAAATACAGAAGCGATAGACCATACTGCGATAGAAACTACAAATCCCATACGCGTACCTATAATATCGTACAATTTGCCCGAGAGAAATTTACCCGCAGCATACGTGATCATAAACACATTTAGCATAATGGCATAATCTGCCTCATCCATCCCCAGGTCTTTCCCCATTTCGGGCCACATCACTCCAAAAGCTGTACGATCTATATAGTTAATTACTGTTGCTAAACAGATCAACCCAATAACCCACCACCGTAATCCTTTTACTTTCATAGTTACTTGTTTCTATCTGATTATTTCACCTTAATTTTAGGCAAAATAATACCTGCTGAATTTTTAATGATTTTTAAAAATTCAGTATTAATTTCTAATAAATTAAGTGCTTAAAGCTGCAGCTAACCGGCTGCTTAAAACTTAAGGACTCCTATAAATCTACATTATAGCAATACTTATACAGGCTTTTAAAATGTATTTTCATAAGCTCTTTACTCTCCTGAACATCTTTGTTTTTAATTGCTTCAAAAATTGCCTTATGTTCTTCTATACCTCTAAAAGTTTGATCATCATCACAAACATGGTATTTCTCAAAATTTGTTATAATCTCAGGGGTTATAATTAGCATAAGTGTATTTAAACTTGAGTTGCCACTAGCTTTTGCTATTGCCAGATGAAAAAGTAAATCTTCCTGAACCGCATCTTCGCCTAATAGCGCTTTTTCGGTATATGAATCGAGTGCCTGTTTCATATGTACTAATTGCTCTTCAGTACGGCGCTGTGATGCTAATCTTACAGTTTTTAACTCTAACAAAATACGTGTTTCTACGAGTGACTTAAAATCTGGATCTTCTAGATTAAGTATTTCATTTATCATTCCATTTAATGCAGTTACTCCTAATTGCGCAACAAAAGTTCCGCTTTGCGGAATTGATTCTAATATGCCATAAAACTCTAGAGTCTGTATCGCTTCTCTAATTGTACTACGGCTAACCTCAAACTTTTCTGAAAGCATACGCTCTGAAGGCAGCTTATCACCAGGCTCTAAATTCTTATAATTTATATGATCCCGTATTTTTGATATAATAGCATTACGTAACCCTTTATTATCTGTTTTAGTTAAAGCTTCTATCTTCATAACACATTAAATGTTTCTGATTAAACTGGTTTACCAGATTGGTTTATCAAATTTAAGAAATTTTATATTAGTAAAAAAGTAAAACTTAATCCATTAACCTAGCCTCAACTATGCAGTAGATGAGGCTAAGTACAGGACCTCGAAAACCTAACGAAACTTAAACAAACAATTAATTTTTAATCTTTTAATGACTTACTTCAAGTTTATAAAACTTAACACTTGCTTGTGCTCCCTTGTCACGGGTCTGAAAGTAATTTCCTGCTTTAAAATAATTTTCAAACACACCCCATTTTTTAATATTTATATCATCATAAACAGCAAATTCTGTATTATTTAAACTCACCATCATTTCCCCGTCTGAAACTTTAACCTCAATATCAAATTTTTTAAAACCTACTTCTTGCTTAAATGTGTGTCCCTCGTCATCATCCCAGGCTTCTTCATGCAGAATGCCTTCTTCTGAAACAGCTGTATTTTTTAGCACTTTTGTTTTTACCCTTATCTGCCCATTCTGCCAATAAATCTTCAAAATAGGTGGTGCATTGTTATCATCCTGACCTATCAATTCTTTTTGAGAATTTGTAAGTCTGCCGTGAATTTGAAGAATGATGACTCGATGGTATTTACCCTCATCATCTTTAGTAACATCTTCCATCGCAATACGGGCTTTTAATTTCCCTCCTTGAGCAAATGTCCAGTTCACATTATCATCCCCGGGTACCATCTGCTCCCGCAGTTCAGATCTGCTATACTTCGTATTTGCTGTTGTAGCTTCTGATGGATACGCGTGAAATACCAATGCCCCTGCAGTAGAATCATTATACATAAATGGTTTTAAAACCGGATTTGTAGCATATTTTAAAATGGCAGGTGGCTCAACACTGATAGCTCCCCCTTTACCAGAACCTTCGGGTATTGTAACCTTCCAGTGCGATAAATCTATATTTGGTAATTTTACACGATCAACTTCAGCTTGCACCACGGTCTCCACATCCTCTTCAACCATTGGCCCATGTTCCTGAGAGCAGGCTGTAGAAGTAGTAAGTTGCAGCGCAATCGCTAGTATACCTAGTTTGTTTAAAAACATTATTTTTATTTTTATTATTCCGCAGGTATTATAGATACATCATCTAAATACGACTCACTTGCATTTGCACCAGAGTCAAATAGAATAGAAATTTCACCGTTTGCTCCAGTTTCAAACTCTACGATAACTCGATTAAAATTACCTTTACCATCATTAGTTGTACCAGCAGTCTGGCCTAGTTGAGGAGCGTTAGCAAACTCACTAAAATTATCTAATTGACCATCTATTACGGTAGCTCGTACGCTATCACCGTCTGATTGAATAGCATAATATGCTGTTAAAATATATTTTGTATTTGCAGAAACAGTTACTGCCTGATAGGATACCCGTGGGCTATTTGAACTTGCAGTTGTAAATTTTGCACCACGTGTACCATTACGCCCGTCTGAAGTGGTTTGATGTATACTTCCACCACTAATTCTCCAGCAATCTCTACTGTCTCCCGTACCGCAAATACCGGCTGCATCTTGAAATTCTGCAGCACCTATTTCTGGAGTTATAGCTGTAGGAACTGGCGGTTCTACAATTGTGATTTCTGCCGTAAAAGTATCTGTTTTACCCAGTGCGTCTGAAGCGGTTAAAGAAACCGTATAAGTACCTTCATCTGGGTAGGTATTTACAGCATCACGCGTGCTAGCTGTGTTACCATCCCCAAAGTCCCAGGCATAGGTAGTTGCGCTTCCTGAAAAATTAGCAAAACTATAAGTTAGAAAATTAGTATCGCTTTGTGAGGCTGTAAAATTAGCCTCTGGCGGTGTAAGATCTTCAATAGAACCTTCTTCTGGCAAGTCATATTCAAAATCGCAAGCAATTAAACTGAATATCATACAAGCTGAAAACAAGAACTTAAAAAAATGTAAACCGGCTATTTGTTTTATCGTGTTCATCGTAATTGTTTTTTAATTTTTAGTAACCCGGGTTTTGAGTCATCACACCATTGCTTAGGTTAATTTCTCGTTGTGGTATAGGCAATAACAAATCTGTTGAATTAAAGCTGTAGCCATTAACATTTGAGAAAGCAGATAATACTTCTTGTGCTACGCCAAAACGTACTAAATCAAAAAAGCGCTGATTCTCAAAAGCTAATTCAACTCTACGCTCTGCCAGCAAATCTGCTTTTGTAATTGTAGTTACAGGAGTTGTAAGTCCTGCTCTGTCCCGTACTCTTTGAAATGAATTTAACGCAGCCGTAGCAGAAGTTTGTTGACCACCCGCTAAGATTGCCTCTACGTGCATAAGCAATACATCTGCATACCTAATAACAATCCAGTCATTACCGGCCAGTTCAGGATTACTTGCAGTAGCCGCAATACCTAAATTTGCATCACCGTTAGGGATATATTTTGCTACCTGATATTGTGTAGGTTGTGCAGCATCTTGTCTATAGGAATACAGCGTTCTGTTACCTCCTAAGTTGTCTAAAACTTCACGAGCATCTGAAGTTACATAATTGACCCCACTCGTGCGACCTACTGAATTGAGCCATTCTGCAGAAATATTTTGACTGTCTGATGTAAGATCTGATGTATAACCTACAGCAAATATGACTTCATTATTATCTTCAGTATAAAAAACGTCTTTAAAATTAGGCTCTAAACTAAAACTACCAGACATAACGCTCTCGAGTAAGGTTTGCGCTTCTGAGTAGTTAGAACCTTGTGTTAAGTAAACTTTTGCAAGTAATGATTGAGCCGCAGCTTTTGATGCTCTGTTTCTATATGTATTATCTAAGCCGGAAATAGCAGTCTGTAAATCTGCAATAATTAAATCATAAATACCGCTGGTTGCAACACGTGTAAAAGCAACCTCACGCTCTAAAGGCCCTGTTAATCTATCTACGAGTGGAATATCGCCATACAAACGTACCAGATTAAAATAGGCATAGGCTCTTACAAATTTTGCTTCAGCTTCAAAAGCAGGAGCTTTATCTGCTGATGCCGCTTCAAGACTAGACAGCACCAGGTTTGCTCTATAAATAATCTCGTAAAAGCTATTGTAATAATTACTCACAATACCGTTACTAGGAGTTACCGTATAACTCTCAAACTGTGCTGCCTCGCCTTCACTCGATTTAGTTCGGGTATTATCGCTGCGCATTTCAGTTAAATAATATTCTCTTTGAATACTAAAGTTTTCATCAAGATCATTTGAGTTAACACCCTGTATCGCATCATACATACCTATAACACCGGTTAATATCTCATCGTCATTTGTAAAATAACCCTCTGAAGATACAGCAGATTCAGGTAAAGGTTCCAGAAAATCTTCTCCACAGGAAACCATTATCCCGGTAAGGAGCAGTACAATAATTGGATATACTTTTTTCATAATTATGTTCGTTTTGCTTTTCATATTCTTAAAAATCAGCATTTATACCAAAAGATATAGTTCTGAATATAGGTGAACCACCACGCTGATAGCCATAAGTTGTAGGTGATGTATCGTCTATTGATTCTGGATTAAAACCGGTATAGTTATCTGCTGTCAAATACATAAGATTTTGTCCTGCAGCGTATACTCTAAACCCTGTTAATCCTACTTTTGAAGTTAGTGTCTTGGGGAAGTTGTACCCAATATTCACATTACGCAAAGCGATATAAGATGCATCCTGAACAATAGAATTAGTAAAGATTTTTTCTTTAATAAAGCCCTGGTTAGGCGTAGTTTGTACATTAAAATCCTGACCGCTATTAAAGTGGTTAAAAATGTATTGATCTCCCATATTACGCACTTCTGCACCGTGGCTTCCTTGAAATAAGAAACTTACATCTACATTTCCTATTTTAAAATCATTAGAAATACTCCATACTAAATCTGGATACGGGCTACCTAATATCGTTTTATCATCATCATCAATTAAACCATCACCATTTAAATCTTTTACATACACGTCCTGCGCCTGCCCACCTATTGGAAAATAGGGTTGTTGTAAGTTTTCTAAAGCAATCTCTTCATCTACCACCCAGCCATAAAATGAAGATATAGGTTGACCTTCCAGGTTTATCCATTCTGAAGCCCGTTTGTCATCTGTTATCTGAATTTGACCATTAGAATCTGCAAAGTCAGTTAATTCATTATCATTCATTGAAGCTAAAATTGTAGTACTCCACTGAAATTTTGGAGTTGAAATGTTGCGGGTACGCAGCTCAATTTCAATACCACTGTTTACAACCTCTCCTATATTTACAAGAGCATTTCTAAAACCTGTTGTTGAACTTACAGGATTAAATAATAGCAATTGATCACTGGTACGCTTGTAATAATCTACAGAACCAGTAATGCGATTGTTTAAAAAGCCAAAGTCAACACCAGGATTGTATTCTCTAGAACGCTCCCATTGTAAATCTGGGTTAGCAATGTTAAGCGCAATATATGCAGCTTGTAAACTACCATCTATAGTTGCCGAAGAAGGTCCTAATAACGGTAATGACGGGTATAAATCTATAATATCACTCCCAGTATCTAAATCTTTGTTTCCGGTAAAACCATAACTAAATCTAAACTTAAGGGTACTCAATGTATTACTTTCTTTTAAGAAATCTTCTTGTGCAATATCCCAACCTACAGACACTGCAGGGAAATCACCGTACTTATTATCTGCACCAAAAACAGAACTACCATCTCTACGGAAACTTAATGAAGCCAAATATTTGTTAGCATACGCATAATTTACTCGGGCAAAATAAGACTGAAAACGTTCAGCAAATTTATAAGAGTCAATATTTGTTAACACTGTTGCTGCCGTTAAAGTGCGTATTAAATCTGAAGTATACCCAGTACCTAACGAACTTTCTCCTGAATAATCCCATTTTTCAAAAGATATACCTGCTAGCACATCAAACTCGTGCTCTCCAATCTCTTTATTGTATGTCAAATAGCTTTCTGAAGCGATGTGAATTTGCGTTTCATTTGACACTTCATAACTTGCATCTGCAGCGCCATTTCTACTAGATAAAACACCTTGCCATCTGTCACGTTTTGTACTTTGATAATCTCCAGAAAGTGTACTTCTCAATTTAAGATTGTCGTAAATCTCATACTCCCCGTAAAAGTTTCCGTTAAGTTTAAATTTATAATCATTACGGTCACGCTCGATAACTTTTGCAGCCGGGTTTGTATTTGAAGTATCACTAATGTCAATTAAAGTTCCGTCTCCAAACAAATCATAGTTATCAAAATGTCTTTGAAGTGCATACTCCCCTATTTGTACATCTGGGTATACATTACGATCTACATACTGTATAGTATTTGCATCGTGATATACAGGTAACCAGGCCGGCTGGCGTAATATATCGTGAGTAGAACCATCAAACCTACGTGTATTTGTATATGAAGGTGCCAGGTTACCTCCTATTTTAAATTTCTCACTAACTTTAGAATCTAACTTTAAACGTAAGTTATAACGCTTGTAATCGTCTGTTAACAGCACGCCCTCATCGTGTAAATATCCTAATGAGATGCTAAACTTTGTATTCTCGTTACCTCCACGGGCGCTAAGTGAATGATTTTCAATCATACCACCATCAAAAATGATGTCTTGCCAGTCTCTATCTATACCTATTTGTTGTATGTACTGCGTTCTATTAGACAAGCTTCCTGTAGCAGCTAATTCTGCCGCAGCAGTCTTTGCTACCGAAAAGTAATAGGCATCACTTTGTCTTGCTTCTTTAAACCCGGTATATCCCTGATAACTAAAAACAGTTTTACCTTCTTTACCTTGTTTTGTAGTAATTAGAATTACACCATTACCTCCACGAGAACCATATATGGCAGCAGATGCAGCGTCCTTTAACACATCAAAAGATTCTACCTCGCTCATATCTAAACTCCCTAGAAAGTCATTATCTACAACCAGACCATCTACAACAATTAACGGGTCTGAACTCCCGGTAAGTGACCCTGTACCTCTAATACGTATTGTAGGCGCAGAACCAGCTTCTCCATTAGTCGCCTGTACGTTAACACCAGATATTTGACCTACTAATGCATCATCTACACGTGAAACTGGCAATTGATCCAGATCTTCATTTACCACACTCGACACCGCACCGGTTAAGTGACTCTTTTTACGTGTACCATAACCTACCACAACGACCTCGTCTAGGTTTTGAGCATCATCAGATAGAGACACATTTAATTCCTCTTTCCCCACAACCGATAACGTTTGCGTAACAAAGCCAACATAAGAAAATATAAGTTTTGAATCATTAGAAACCGTAATTTCATAATTACCATCAAAATCTGTTACTACCCCAGAGGTAGTTCCCAGCACTAAAACATTTACTCCCGGTACAGGGTTGTTGTCTGATGCTGCCGTTACTGTACCGCGTATTGTGTAATTCTCCTGTGCAATTAATGCAAACTGACAGAGAAACATAATAAACACAGTCGTTATAGTTTTAACATTCATAAGAAAAAAGGTTTATTCTTTTAATTTTGTTACTACTTAAAAGTATGTTGTAAATCTCACACTTATATTGGTATCCCAAACTGGTTTACCAATTTGGTTTTCCAAATATATACAATATAAAAGCATAAAAAAAAATTAATAATGTTAAAATAGTTGTTGATTGCTAATTTATTACGCTGTGAATTATTGATTCATAAAAAAAGTGGCTGTCTTTTTATCAAGACAGCCACTTTGAACCAATTATTTTGAGACTCCAGATCTATAATTAGATCTACATATTTATACTAAAATATTACATAAAATCTTCACGTATGGGACTAAATACGTCTATAAGCATACCATCTTCTGTACATAGAGCGCCGTGCAATACATGTGGTGGAATATAAAATGAATCTCCGCTTTTCAAAGTCTTTGTCTCCCCTCCTATCGTAACGTCAAAACTCCCCTTCACGACATAAGTTACTTGTGCGTGATGATGCTCGTGCATAGGACCAATACTTCCTTTTTTAAAATCTACCTGCACCATCATTATCGTGTCGTCGTATCCTTTAATTTTGCGTTTTACTCCATCGCCCACAGTTTCCCAGGCGATCTCATCTCCTAATAAAAATTCTTTACTTGCTCCAAATGTTTTCATTGTATTCTTTTTATCGATTTGTAAAATAATACGGTCCATCCCAAGTATAGGTGGTTCCGTTAAGCGTTAATTTGTGTTTTTCTTGAGTGCTAGACTTTAGATTTGCAATGATAAACATGTACGATGTATCGTTAATCAAATCTACTTTTACAGCTGTATATGCTTCAGTATCTACTTCTATATCCATATTTTTTACGGCAGATTCTGTATTTTCAGCTCTTTCATTTACCGTATTGTAAGTACCGTGTGATTCTAAAATATTAACGAAGAGCGCGTTTTTGACTTTAGCTTTTCGAAACAAAATACCCGCTTCTCTTCTAAGATTAAATTCTGGATCGTTAGCGCCCTGTCTTACAAATAATATGCTATCTCCTACAGTAGTTTTACTACTCAAAGTATAAAACAAATCTTTGTTGAGCCATGTAATCTGTGTGAGCTCTGTATCTGCTTTTGCCGTGGCTTCTTTCCAAAGATGCTGATATCCATTTGAAAGACCTAGAGGTTCAAGGCGGTTTTCTGCACTGGGTTTTATTGAAATGTCTATAAGCTGACCCTTATAGTAAAAAGGTAAATCATATTGATTTTCTACATCAGCCTGAACTTTTAAAATATCGAGAAGTAGTGGCTTTGAGTTATTTTCCTGCGGAAGCATTGCCAGTGTACGATGCATTGCAGTTCCCGGGTATGCATTATTTTCTTTAGCACTTACGACCTGTATATTGTCATTATTTATATCTTGAAAATAAAGCTCAGAATGGTGCTCACTACCGGTTTTGAAGTCACCATTAAAGTGAGAGACTTTATTTCGAACAAGCGTATTATGGGCGATAGTCTGTTTTGCCCATGTGGTGTTCTCTTTTAAATAGCCACCACCATTCTTTGCGTTTATATTTACAAAACGCGCTAATCCATAATCTGGTAAAACCTCATCTCCATTCTCATAAACAGAATAGGAGAGCTTATCATAATGCCCATGACTGTTACCTTGCGCGCTGTATTTAAATACCAGTTCTAGATCACTTCCTGGCTTAGATCGTAAAATAGTAACGCCTCCCTGTTTTCCGTCAGGACCATCTGTTAGACTAAGTGATTTTTTCTCAAAAGGCTCCATCTCCTGTTCTTTTAAATCAAAAGCTACTGCTAGTCCTGCGTCATCTAAGGTTACTTCGTTTTGTGTTTTTGCAAGGGCAAGTAGTTGCCTATCCTGATTACCATAATGATATGCGATATCAACGCTATTTACTAATGCTGAGTTGTAATAAGACATCCCTTTCTGGGCATCGTTTAGCGGAAAAAAATCACCATTAGAGTCAGTTAAATTAAGTAATGCATAAACCGCCTTAAGCTGCACATTATCTTTAAACTGTAACACTTTTAGTTGCGGTAGTGTATTTTCTAGAGCTGCTGAAAAAGCCAAAAAGGGATACATCGCATATCGTTGATAATAGGGACCTTCTGTATAATAACCATCTGGTGAAAAAGCTTCTTCAATATTTGCTAAAAACCCCGCATCCTGACCAGGCTTCTTTATGAGCCCACCATCATTATCTACAGCATTCTCATCAATGCTGTCTTCGGGCAAACCATAAAGTGCATAATTAATTAATTCACTATCGCGCATTGCGAGTCCCATCATACCTACTGCGGCATTACCCCACGTACTGTGATTGTGTATGCGATTAAAAAATTGAGGGTTTTCTATTGAAAGAAACATTGCAAAAGGTCTAAATAATTGACGCTCCAATTTCTTTCGATCTTGAGGAGATAACCAGTCGTAAATTGCATCATACGCCTGGCTCATATTTACAAGCCAATTTGCATCGTTGAGACATTGCCAAAATAATTTACCTCTTGAGTACGAGCGTGTTTCAGGATGTAAGGGTAGTGTGGGATATATGCGTGCATATTCCATAAAAACCGCTTTGATATAATTAGCATACTTCTCATCACCATAAATCTGAAATAAAACACCCGCTTTTTGCAACATTACATAATTCTCTTTGTGTTGCATATGCGTATATCCACCGGCCATATCTTTAGGAACAGGAACTTCTATTTTCTGGCTTAGTATAGAATCTATTTCTCTTTTGGTTTGTTCTAGCGTATTATCAAAAAGCGGTAAGCTTCCCAAATTAGCTTTTATTGCAGACAGACCGTCTTTTGAAATTAGCAACCCGTGATGCTCTTTATCTTTAAAGGTATAAGATTGTTTATTCTGCTGACTAAAAGCGGTACAAAAAAAACACAACAGCAAAACGTGTAAAAATTTTTTATTCATAATTTTAATATTGTTTTGTCAAATCAATGCTATAGGATGCTCCCGTATTTAGCGTTTTGATCTGAGAAGTTTTGGTATCAGCTGAATTTTTATATGAAAAATATAATGGTTTTTCACTTAGGGAATGTAAAAGCAATTGATTGTTTTTATGTTGAATATAAACATCTGCAGCTTCCGAAAAAATCACATCTATGCCCCTAACGGTCATGTCTATAGAATTAAAATAATAGAACTGATTTCCTTTAGTCAACTTTACTGCGCTATCTTTAGAGTCTTTATTTAAAGTATAGCTAATTTCCCAATCTTTTATCTTAGGATTAAAGACGGTTTCATCTATTCGGTCTGAATAGGTTTTAAAGGGTACAATTGCAGTTATAAAACTAAAGTCATTTTTAGAAGTTACTTTTGGCATTGCCCATTGTTTTCCTCTTTTCCCATCTATAATTACAGTATCTATCTTTTGGAGCTGATAAATATCTAGACCACTTCCATTTCTAAACGAACTTCTTAACAATTGTGGCGCCTCCTCTAACGTATAATGACCTTGCCAAACCTGTTTATAGGCATGTAAATTATCTGAGGTAAAGTTGTCTTTTACAATATAGAACTTGTTATCAATAAAAAATACCTGTCGCGAGTAGTTAACTCCTTCCGCTTCAAAACCAGAATGAGTTCCTATATAAACATCAAGTGAGTCTGATGAAGAAAATGTAATTGTTTTGGGTAATGGCAAACTACCAAATTTACCAAATCCGCTTCCGCCTTTATTAGATTTATAATCTTTACCCTGTAATAGATCATCTACCAGCGCTACATTTTTAACGTGTGAATTTTTAAATAATTCAAGATCATCTAGAGAGTAACGCACCTGATAATTTGGAAGTAGGATTTCTTCATTAGCATAAACCTGTATACCTAGCATATCGCCATGCTGATGATCTGGTTTATTAGGATCGAGACCGGCTGAGATAACTAACATTGCATCATCTTTATCCCAGCCTTCCCGCATTATATAATACCCTGTTTCTGGTAGGCTTAATGAGTTATATTTAGGCTTAGCTTTGTTAATTGATTTAAGCTTTGCTAATTGCTCGCTTTTTGTAAACCAATAAATTTTTGAAGACACCGTATTTTTAGCAAAATACCCCATTTCAGGATCGTCAAAAAGCAAATAACCTAATGTTAACGTCTCTGCTATATCATTGCTTTCTCCCCAAGGTGTATCTGTATCGTCAGAAAAAACAGGAGCAGATTTATCTGGATACGCTATTTTAATAAGTGTTATAAATAGCGTGCGTAACTTATTTTCAAAATTTGCACTTACCTCTATACCGCTATTTTGAGCCAGTTGATATACATAAAAATAATTTTCAATATCACTTATATGATAATGCACCGAGCGCTCAAACTGAAAACCATCTGAGTTAATTTCTTTATCTAAGTGCATTTCTAATAATTGCATAGCCCGCGCAAGCCAGGCATCTGCATCTTTAAAATCATCAAATAAGATAGCTAACATTGCTAATGCAGACATCCCACGTGTTTGATGATTTCCCGGCTGAAAATTCTCATTCTCACTATACAAGTTTGAAGCATGCTGTAGCAATGTTGCTATCGTCACAAGTTGGTCTTCATCATTATAGGTTTTTGAACCTAAAAAAAGATTGTGTATTTGCAACCAATTCAACACCCGATACCCAGATCTAAATACTTCATAAACACCATTACCACTCTCTAGAGTTTCAAATTCATTGTTAGCTAAAGCGTTATTTAAAGAACCTAATTGGCTCTTAAAGTATGCTATTTTTGACGTATCCTTATGCTGGTAATAATAGTCTAACGCTATGTCAACCATTTTATGCTGGCGTGCTAAATGTCTTAAAGCATAAACATCTACAGCTTCCCCATTTTTATAATTAAAGGGTAATTTCCACTTAGTGCTACTTTCATATTTACTTTGATGATCAAGAGCTCTAGCGTTGTGAGCAGCTTCCACATCATATAGAGAAGTATAGTCTGCAAAACGTTTATCATTATTCTGCCAGTCGTAAAAAAAATCTTTAGAAAACTGCAATCTGTAAAAGGCAGCTAGCTCTGCTACAAATATATTTTTAGAAGTATCGTCAAGCGTATCTCTAATAGTGGTCTTTAAAAATTGAGGGAGTTCTTCAATATCAAGAACTCGATTTTCAGGAATATGTTGGGTTAAAATTTTCTGCGGAAAAGAACCAATTATCAAAAAGAGTAGTATATAACGCATAGCCTCTATTTAATACATTAATTTTTGCTCCAGATTTTCTACAATCTTAAAATCTCCAGAATTTATGATGGTATTATCTACCGGTTTTTGTCCTTTCTCGCCCCATAGAATTGCTATAAATTCTACCGAATTGTTTTTAAATACATTCTTAGATATTGTTACGTGTACAATACCCCTATTTTTAATAAGCAGTTTTACCTTATCAGATTTACCCGATTGTTTAATCGTATTTCCTGTAAAAATTAAGTTTCCGCCTATGGTTGACTCGTCGTACCCTCCTCTATAAAAATCAATCACAGATTCAGTAATATTTTCAAAATTTGAATCTTCAATTATTACAAATTCTGCATTATACTCACCCGTATCATCTTTTTCCTGAGCGATTTGAATACCATTCTCAAAATTTATAAAACTTGATTTATGTATTTGAATTGTATCTGCAAATGAAGATTTTGATGATTTTAAAATAGATTTAAAGTTCTCTAGTTTAGAATTCTTGATAAGCACATTATATGCACTAGACATATTTGTATCTAATGTACGTATCGCATCTTGCTTATAAGTACCTGTAATAGACAATCCATCAAGTATGAGCTTACCGTTAGGATGCATTCTAAATGCCGTATTCTCCCCTGAACTAAAATTAAGTCGCACCAGACTTCCGGCCTTTTTCGCCTTAAAAGTTAACTTCTTATCAATCTCGAGCGATTCGGTAAAATTGTAATCACCTTTTTCTAAAAGAAATATTGAACCAGATTCTGCATCTTTTATTGCTTGTATAAGATCTTTAGGATTAGATACTGAAATAGGTTTTAAATTTTGATTCTCCTTTGCAGGCTTAAACCATGCAGCACCATATTTTGAAAAATCAACTAATGGCACATCTGTTTTAGCTGAATTTATAACGGCACCAGCTTGTTTATAATTTTCTCTAGAATTACCAAATATATCTGTTTGTATAGTTTCAAAATCAAAACCCTGATACACATCATCAAACTTTTCTTTAGGTGTATAAAAATAATCGCCTTTTTTTTCAATCGTTATCGTAGCAAGATCAATTCCGGAAGTTTTTAATGTGTTTTCAATATTTTCATTGAAATAGTTATTCTCAAATTTAACTCCGTTGATAGTATCATATAATTTTAAAATAGGAAGTTGTTCCTCGCTATAAATCAAATTATTAGCCAGTAGCATACGTTCTGCTCGTGCAGATCTAATCTCAGAAGCAGGCAAAACCTCTCGCTGATCTATGTTTGAGCCTACTCCAAAATTCCACGGAGTACCACAATACATCCAGGTATTGTATGCCACAACTACATCGGTCACTTGATTATAACGATTGAGTGGAGATTTAGGAATACCATTCATTACTGCGAGTGGAGCTCTAAACTCTTCTCCTTTTAATTTATAGAAATAATTATTAGTAATCCAATGCCCTGTATTTATAACGCGAATCCCGCCTATGTTTTCTGAATTATCGTTACCTATAAAAACATTAGCATCTATTGTAGCATAGTTTCCGTGGCGCAAAACTAACGAACCTTCAGATTCAAAAAATATATTGTTTGAGAATGTATTAAAGTTAGATTTACTTGAAATAATTTCTACCTCCCCATTACATCGATCAAAAAGATTATTAGAAACATTTGTATACGATGGGGTCATTGAAGTATAACTATCTCCTATTTGTAAGGTTTCTCCGTGAGGGCCACCCTTTCTGGGGCGCGGTCCAAAATGATTATTTACAATTTGATGTCTGTTATTTATGTGTTCGTTTCCTTTTAAAAAAACTCGTATAGTAGGACCTGTGTTTGATTTACCAGCGATATAACAGTGCTTTAAGGTATTATTACGACCCCAGAATTCTACCCAATGATCATCTGCATCTCTATCTGGCTGGGTAAAATTTTTAATTACACAGTTAGTTACATTAGAGTTATTGGCAATCAAATCATCAGAAATTTTAAACTGAATAACTGAATTTTTAGGAGTATACCCATCCTTAAAGTATAACCCATCAACTACTAAATAATTACCTCCTAATTTTAAATATGAAGTTCCCGTTATAAAGACCTCTCCTGCTTTTTCAGCTTTTAAAACAATAGGTTTATCTACTGTGCCCTCTCCTTTAAATTCTAATTGCAAATTTTCCCAGGTCCCATTTTTCATCACTATGACAGAGCCAGGCTGAGAACGATCTATAGCTTCCTGAAGTTCCTTTATATTAGAAACTAATTTTTCTTCTTGGTAAGCAGCAGCGTACTCAGAATTAAAAACTAGTGCAAGAAACAATATTAAGTAGTAAAATAGTTTGCTCATATTTATTGGTTTACCAAATTGGTTTACCAAATATATGTATATTTACGCATACCTCAAAAGATTAGTGGTTAAACTCCTGTATTCTTTTATAAATCCTCAGTTTATGAGTAATCATTCAATAGATTATAGAAATGACTTCAAAAATATTAGCATAGCTACACTAGCGACTGCTTTATTTAAGCGTGGTTTAAAAAATCAATGTATTCAAAATATTTCACCGCTTCATAGCTCTGGCAAAAAATTAATAGGTACGGCCTTCACTTTACGTTATATACCAGCTCGTGAAGATATTAATACCATTGAAGTGTTTAAAAATCCTGAGCACCCTCAGCGTGTGGCTATAGAAACCTGTCCAGAAAATTCAGTACTAGTAATTGATAGCCGCAAGGATGCTCGTGCAGCTTCTGCAGGTTCTATACTCATTACGAGGTTGCATATGCGCGGTTGTGCGGGTATTGTTACCGATGGTGGCTTTAGAGACTGTACGGAAATCGCAGCTCTTGATTTCCCATCCTATCATAACAGACCTTCTGCTCCTACAAACCTTACGTTGCATCAGGCTATAGGAATTAACGAACCCATAAGCTGTGGTGATGTTGCAGTATTCCCAGGAGATTTGCTAGTGGGAGATGCAGATGGGGTTATTGTAATACCGCAACATCTTATAGCAGAACTTACAATAGAATGTCTAGAAATGACCCACTTTGAAGATTTTGTATTGCAGGAAGTAAAAAATGGTTCAAGCATTCGCGGTCTTTACCCTCCTACAAACCCAAAAACTCTAGAGCGTTTTAATAATTGGAAAAAAACTCAGAACCACATAAAATGATGAACAGACACGTAACATTAGGAGAATTTATTGTTGAAAACCAAAAGGACTTTCCTTACGCAAAAGGAGAACTCAGTGCTTTACTAAGCTCGATACGTCTGGCAGGAAAAATGGTTAATCAAGCAATCAACAAAGCCGGTCTCTCTGAAATTTTAGGCAAAATGGGCAATCAAAACATACAAGGCGAAGAGCAGGCTAAGCTTGATGTCATGGCAAACGATGTCTTTATAAGTACCCTTAAAAGTCGTGGAGAAATCTGCGGAATTGCCTCTGAAGAATTAGATGATTTTTTAGTTTTTGATGAGCCAAAACATCAAAATGCAAAATATGTTATACTCATAGACCCGCTAGACGGATCCTCAAATATTGATGTTGATATCACAGTAGGCACCATATTTAGTATATATAGACGTATTTCACCAGTAGGCACACCGGCTACCTTAGAAGATTTTTTTCAACCGGGTAACGCCCAGGTAGCTGCAGGATACCTTATCTATGGTACTTCTACCATACTGGTATATACGTCAGGTAATGGGGTAAATGGCTTCACCTTTGACCCCGGTATTGGTTCTTTTTTCCTCTCACATCCAGATATTCAAATTCCAAAAGTTGGCAAGATTTATTCTGTTAATGAGGGTAATTACATTCACTTTCCAGATGGTGTAAAAAAATTAATTAGGTGGATGCAGGAAATTAATGAAGCTGAAGGACGCCCATTCACATCACGCTACACGGGTTCTCTTGTAGCAGATTTTCATCGAAATATGTTATTAGGTGGCATCTATTTTTATCCCGAAGGAACAACAGCTCCTAAAGGTAAATTACGTCTTTTGTATGAGTGCAATCCCATCGCATTTATAACAGAACAAGCTGGTGGAATATGCACAAACGGTAGCGATCGTATTATGGATTTAAAACCCACCGAATTGCATCAACGTGTTCCTTTTTATTGCGGAAGTGAAAATTTAATGAAACAAGCACATTCTTTTTTAAACTAAAAAAATTATGACTTTAAATCAGAAATTATTTAATGAAGATTTTTTTTTCAGGCTAGTAATTTTCACTAGATGTACATCTTTCAACTATTACCTAAAATGAAGTGTGTCGAAAATCTAGGCTATTCTCGATAAAATAAAACTGCTCTTTCCAGTTCGAGTGTTTTTTAAAAGGTAACCGAAAAGAGGTGTGTCGAGAATTAAATTAACTTGTACTTCTCGATACTAATTAAGCTGCGCTCAAGCTCCGTGTAATTCATTCGAAGTGACAATTTTCTCCATAAATTAAACTCTACTCAGGCTGTCAGTTCGAGTGCTTTTTTGAGGTGGTGACCGAAAAGAAGTATATGGAAAACCTAGTTAACTAAAACTTCTCAATACTAATTAACTTAGCTCAAGCTCCGTGTAATATACTCGAAGTGACAATTTTCTCCATAAATTAAACTCTACACAGGCTGTCAGTTCGAGTGCTTTTTTGAGGTGGTGACCGAAAAGAAGTATATGGAAAACCTAGTTAACTTGTACTTCTCCATACTAATTAAACTCTGCTCAAGCTCCGTGTAATTCACTCGAAGTGACAATTTTCTCCATAAATTAAACTCTACTCAGGCTGTCAGTTCGAGTGCTTTTTTGAGGTGGTGACCGAAAAGAAGTATATCGAGAACCCAATTAACGTGTACTTCTCGATACTAATTAAACTCCGCTCAAGCTCCGTGTAATTCATTCGAAGTGACAATTTTCTCCATAAATTAAACTCTCTCAGGCTGTCAGTTCGAGTGCTTTTTTGAGGTGGTGACCGAAAAGAAGTATATAGAGAACCCAATTAACGTGTACTTCTCGATACTAATTAAACTGCGCTTAAGCTCTGTGTAATTCAATCGAAGTGAAATTTTCTCCATAAATTAAACTCTACACAGGCTGTCAGTTCGAGTGCTTTTGAGGTGGTGACCGAAAAGAAGTATATGGAAAACCTAGTTAACTTGTACTTCTCGATACTAATTAAACTCCGCTCAAGCTCCGTGTAATTCACTCGAAGTGACAATTTTCTCCATAAATTAAACTCTACTCAGGCTGTCAGTTCGAGTGCTTTTTTGAGGTGGTGACCGAAAAGAAGTATATCGAGAACCCAGTTAACTTGTACTTCTCGATACTAATTAAACTCCGCTCAAGCTCCGTGTAATTCACTCGAAGTGACAATTTTCCTCATAAATTAAACTCTACTCAGGCTGTCAGTTCGAGTGCTTTTTTGAGGTGGTAACCGAAGAGAAGTGTATCGAGAACCCAGTTAACTTGTACTTCTCGATACTAATTAAACTCCGCTCAAGCTCCGTGTAATTCACTCGAAGTGAAAATACTATAATTTTGAATAAGCTTTACTTGTGCTCCATTTAAGGTACTTGAACAAAAAATAACACAAAGGCCTGGCTCAAGGAAATTCAATTCTTAGCATTACTTTTTACTCGAGCATATCTACGGTAGCAACGGTTCTAAAACCGGTATGGTCTGAAGAAGAGTCAAGACTTTGCCCCATTCTAGCTGAGATGCGATAGCTGGCGCAGTATGAGTCGTCACATAAAAAAGAACCTCCCTTTATTACTTTTTCTTCTTGATAGGGATTTTCGGGATTATAAGATACCTCGGGTCCCTGCGGATTTCTAAGTTCACCGCTACCCGCAATTTCCTGATAATAGTTTACCGAAAAATTATCTTGTGTGAGTTCCCACACGTTACCCGCCATATCATAAATACCTAGTGAATTTGAATCAAAAGAAGCTACCGGTGCGGCATTAGCATAGCCATCTTCAACTAAGTTTTTATTAGGAAAATTACCTTGCCACGTATTTGCCTTTTTTGGTAATGCTGCACTATCTTCTCCCCACGTATAAACCCCACCGTTTAATTTACCATGTGCAGCTGCTTCCCATTGAGTTTCTGTAGGAAGTTTGCGGTTTGCCCACTTGCAATACGCTAATGCATCTTTGTATGAGATATGCACTACAGGGTAATTATCTTTACCATTAATAGTGCTTTGGGGTCCTTGAGGATGTTGCCAGTTTGCACCTGTTTTCCACTCCCACCATTGTGAATAATTACGCAGGTCTGTTACATTTTCTACATTTCGGTTAAAAATCAACGAGCCCGGCTGTAGAATACTGTCTGCCGGTTTTTGCGTTCCTGGGGGTAATTCTTTTTTCATCTCCTCCCAGTCTATAGGTTGCTCTGCAACAGTAAGATACCCTGTGGCGTCTACAAACTTTTTAAATTGAGCATTAGTCACTTCGGTTTTATCTATAAAAAAACCATCAACAGCTACAGGATGAGCCGGTTTTTCACGGGGCAAAGCTGCCTCATCACCGTTTGACGCTCCCTGTGTAAAATGAACACCAGAAACCCAAACCATTCCGTCAGGAACCGTAAGGCTTTCTGGTTGCTCTACAAGTAGTTCTTTGGTATATGGCTGCTTAATTACCTCAACTTGTTGATTTTTTTTTGATTCTTTATCTGCGTGTTCTCCACAAGAGATTAAAAACGCTATTGCACTTAAACTTAACACTACTGCGTATCCTCTTTTTTTAATCAAACTCAATTTGAACATCATCTATTAATTTGCCTTTTTCAAATTTACTTTAAAAATAAGGGAGCACCTATTAATCTACTTTTATTGGTCTCTTTACAGGATATGATGCATTTATTTTTTCTAAATGCTCAAACAATTCATAATTAAGTTCCTTTACTAATTGCGGGTGTTCTTTAGCAATATTATTTGTTTCACCTATATCTTCTTTAAGGTTATACAATTCATCAACATTATTTTCATAAAAATGAATAAGCTTATAATCTCCTTTTCTAATGGCAGAGCCCGGTTTTCCTTTCTGCGGACTATAATGTGGATAATGCCAAAAAATGCTTTCTCTAGCTAAGTCTTTTTGAGATAGCAACGGCTTTAGGCTTACGCCTTCGAGTTCTTGATTTTTAGGTTTTTCAAGATTTGCAATATCGAGCAACGTAGGGTAAAAATCATGGCTAATCACAGGTTCTGCAACAACACTACCTTTGTGACTCGACGTTAACGGGTCATAACGTATAATAAGTGGTTCTCTTATACCACCTTCATATAAAAAACCTTTACCGCCTCTAAGTGGTAAATTAGAAGTTACACCATAACCAGGGCTAGACAGGCCGCCATTATCTGAGAAAAATACAATAGCCGTTTCTTTAGTTAAGTTTAATTCGTCTAACTTATCCTGTACCATCCCTACAACAGAATCCATAGCCCAGATCATCGCAGCATAGGTCGCATCACTTTGATTTGTTCTGCTCTCTACACCCTCGTCTAATTTATAGGCACCTTTTTTTGATAACTTTAGTTGATCGCGTCTTTTTTCAAAACGGGCAACTAAATCTTTAGGCGCTTCAATAGGGGTATGAACATTATACATTGATAAAAATAAAAAGAAAGGATCTTTCTCTTTAGCACTATGTTCTATAAAAGATACCGCCTCATTTCCTAATCTATACGGCAAATACTCCCCATCAGGACCATCAGAAATTCTTGGGTTGTTATACGGTGCAAAAAAACTACCGGGGTTACCTCGTGACCAGCCCGCTATATTATCATCAAAACCTTGTTTTTCAGGCCAAAACTCTTCGGTTTCTCCCAGGTGCCATTTTCCAATAAACTGCGTAGTATAGCCTTGCTGTTGAAAAGCTTCTGCCATAGTTATTTCTTCTAATGGTAAATGATCTCCCACACCGGGTTGTATCAAAGCTTGATTAGTTCTTTTCTCATACAACTGAGCACCTATCCAGTTACTAATATTAACAGAAACATCTGCAGGATCTTTACCACTCATAATACTAGCTCGTGTAGGACTACATACAGGGTTTGCAGCATAAGCATCTGTAAAACGTAATCCATTTGATGCCAGCTCATCTACCCGTGGTGTCTGGTAAAAGGTACTTCCCTGCACTCCCAGATCCATCCAGCCTAAATCATCTACCAGAATAAACACAACATTAGGCTTAACTTCATCTACTTTTAATTGCGCCTTTAATTGAATACTAGAGCATACTAATAATGCGAATACTACGCTATGTTTTATAACATTTAAATTCATAACTATTCTTTATTTTTTAAAACGGTTAAGGTCTTGAATCGTCAATTTATTTTGTGGCTTAAAGTTGTCTGAAGCCATATAATTAAGTAAGCTTGACCTCAATTGTCGCGCTGCAGGTCTATTTTTTAAATCTGAAGAAAGGTCTATAGATGAGAATATTAATTTTCCTGCTCCTACCTGGGCTTCAAACACGTTTGCTAAATCACGGTTAGTCACAAAATTATCTATGATACGTACGATAGGCTTCACATTAAGATCGTCTAAGACTACAGATTTAGAGTTTATACATAAATCCCACCATTGCCATTGGGTATGACGTGCTGTAGGAAAGTCTGATAATGCTTCACTATCTGCATCTACTAATAATCCCATTGTTCCCGGCTGATTAGGGAAATGCACAGGACTCCAAAATACCGGTACAAAACGCCCTTTTACACCTTCTAAGTCTGCCACATCAGGATTAAAAAATACCGTTTTGCCAGCATTAAGTAATTTAATAGCTTCATCAAAAGATTGAGTTGTACTAATATTTTTACTTACCTCTGCGTGTTGTGTTGGGTATACCCATACAGACCAGCTGTTGACAAACTGAGTTCCTTCAAGGCTTAATTCTAACGTCCAGACATCTGCTTTATTAACCTTAACTTTAGTTTCTAGAACCCCTAAATTCACATTATTCCCTATGGAAAGATTTAGGTTTTCAATTGATTTTTCTGCAATGACTTTACCCTTAGTATCTTTTAGGGTAGCCTGTAATTTTTGATTTTTAAGTTCTTTATAAAAATTAGCTACTTCTAGCTGAGCTTCAAAAGATTCTCCGTTTTCATAAATCGCTTTTTCAAAGCGTACTAAAGGGACTAGTTCACTATTAAACCTTTTAAATTCTTCACCGGTAATTATTCCTTTAGACTCCCAGAAAGCATTTAGCAAGCCTACTAGTGCAGTACCCTGCCCTGGAAAATCCTGTAATTGTAACAATTGAAAACCGTCAAAACTAGGTGTTTTTAAAGCGCGCTCTATCTCTTCTTTGTAAAGCATCGCAGCCAGTTTGCCCGACGCCTGTGTAAAATCTGAAGCAAGATCTATAAGCCCTCTCTGTTCTAAATCATTTTTAACCGCTATAAAGTTTAAAGGTGCTAGTACACCTGTATATTTCTCGATCTCACTTAAATCTGGGTAAACAGAATATTGACCAATCTCATGTGCAACAAGAGGTACTTCTATATGTGCACTGTTTGCGGTAAAATCTTTATTAAAATTAGGAGCTATATCGTTAAAAACACCTTGCCCGCGTATCCAGCCTTTATCTGTCCACTGTGCAATAAAAAACTCATCTTCTGGTTCAGGACGTGTACCTGCCGGTTTCTGAAATGAAAAACTTGTAGTAGCATATAAATGTCTGCTATCTATTTGCTTAAGATCATTTACCATTTTGTTTAATACCGAAAAATCACCTTCTAACTCATTACCCATAGAAAAGAACAAGAATGAAGGATGGTGCCCATAGTCTTTTATAATTTTAGCAGCTTCTTGCTCTAAAAATGCAGTTGTAGCAGCATCTTCTCCCACTTTTAAACTCCAGTGCGGCAACTCTACCTGTAAGTACATTCCGGCTTTATCAGCTGCTGCAAACGCTGCTTCCGGCGGACACCAACTGTGAAAACGTATGTGATTTAACCCATAATTTTTTGCTTGCTCAAACAAGGTAGCCCATTCTTCTACCTGCATAGGCGGATATCCTGTAAGTGGAAAAATCACACACTCTAAGTTTCCACGTAAAAATATTCTGTGGCCATTTAATTGTAATTGCGCATCTTCTATTGCTACCGTTCTGTAACCAAATTCTTGAGTAATTTGTTCTTTTTCAGTTTTCAAAACAGCCTTATACATCACTGGGTTAAACTCATCCCAGTACTCTAAGCTTTCTGGTTTTTTAATCGCTAGGTTAACACGATTCCCGTTTTTTTCTGACTCGGTAATTTGCTGAGAAAAAAGTATACTTCCATCAGCTTTTAAAATTTCTAAACTTAAGTTTGAAAGATTATTTTGAGTCGTCTCAAAAACAAAATCAAGCATTTCATTTTTTGTATCTGAATATACCTGAAGATTAGCTATTGAAGCTTTATCTGAAACTTCTAATGAGATGGCTCCTAAAATACCATTCCACTTTATCTGCGTATGGTTTGTATATGCGTGCGCCATCTCCTGATTAACTTCAATAGGATAGCGATCACCCGTCACATTAATTTTTGGGTAAAAATCTGAGTTGTCTATGATCACGGTAAGAGTATGACTTCCCGGTGTTAGATAAGAAGTTAAATCATAGTCGTGAGATCCTATAAGACTCTGTCTGCTTTCTACTTTTTTATCATCAATAAATACAGTTGATTGCCATAAAACACGTTCAAGTGTTAGCTCAATTTCTTTACCGTCCCAGTTTTTAGGTATATTTATCTCACGCTGATACCAGGCTTTACCTATATATTGATGTTTACGAGCCAGACTAGATAATACATAATTATTTAGTGCAGGTGTAAGCGTATCTGCGTTACCTATACTGGCATCATCAAGTGTTCCCGGTAATTGTATATCCTGGCCTTCTAAGCTGTTTGAAAACCACTGCTGCTGCTCACCAGTATTAAGAGAATCTAATTTAACCTGCCATGTACCCGACAAATCTATTCTGTTTTGAGTTAGCGAGTTTTCATCAGCTGCGTTAATAGTTTCGGCTTGATGCTTACAAGAGCTGGCTATTAAGAGTATACAGAATACCCAGTAATTTCTTAGTGTTTTTTTTAATAGGGACATTGCTTATTTATTTTTTAAAATTTTACTTAATCTGTTTTCCATCTCTTTCACAATCTCGGGATGAGCTTCACTTAAATTTTTAGTTTCTCCCGGGTCTAACTTTAAATTGTAAAGCTGAGGCACTGTACTAAAGCCGGGATCTACATGTTTTAAACGTATCCACTGCGGTATAGTCGCATCTATCTTAGGCTGTATGTACTTAAAATCTCCTTTACGTAATGCATAGGTATAACCTTCCTCAAGCATAAAGGTGCGTGCTTTATCAGATTTACCTATCCAGGCGTCCCAGTTATTTTTACTATCTGGCGCTTCATTTTTTTTAAGTTTTTGATGTGTTAGCGCTGCTAAACTTGCATACAGGTCTACTTGTGATAACAAAGCATTTGATGTGCCGGGCTTAACTTTTGCTGGCCAGTGTAAAATGGTAGGCATACGGGTTCCTGCTTCATAAACCGAATATTTAGAACCTTTAAAAACTCCACCAGGCTTGTGATCTCCTACAAGTTCGCGAGCATAATCTACATACCCATCGTCTAGAATAGGACCGTTGTCACTGGTAAATATGATTATTGTATTATTAAGAAGACCAGACTTATCAAGCTTATCAACTATTGCGCCCACACTCCAATCCATCTGCGCGATGACATCTCCACGAGGGCCCATAGTACTTGACTCTATAAACTTTACATTGGCCACACGCGGTTGATGAATATCATGAAACGAATAAAACAAAAAAAAAGGCTGTTCTTGATTATCTTCAATAAAAGCAGTTGCTTTATCATTCAATACAAAAGGAATTTCTTCATCTACCCATAACGCATCAGCCCCACCCTTCATATTGCCTATTCTGCTGATGCCATTTGTAATTGCACTCAGGTGATAGTTATCTGTATATTGTTTTAAAAGTTCAGGATGTTCACGTCCTGTAGGATACCCACCTTCAATAGCCTTACCATATCGTACAGTAATGGGATCTGTAGGATCTAGATTAGCCACAAGTTGATTTTCTAGAAAAACCGTAGGCACACGATCACCCGTAGCTGGTATTAAAAAACTATAATCGAAGCCCACCTCTGCCGGTCCTGGCGATACACGGGTGTTCCAATCTACATTGCCATTGCCCAGACCTAGATGCCATTTTCCTACTACTCCTGTTTTATAGCCTGCATCTTTAAGCATACCCGGTAGCGTACGTATCGTAGTATCTATTAACAAAGGCGCATCACCTTCAAGAATTTCTGCTTTTTTTCTAAATGCATAACTCCCAGTTAGCAGCGAATAGCGCGAAGGTGTACAGGTAGCAGCGGCACTATGTGCATCTGTAAAGTTTATACCATTTTTTGCAAGCTTATCTATGTTAGGAGTTTTAACACCTATAGCCCCATTAACACCAATATCGCCATAGCCTAAGTCGTCTATGTAGATTAAAATAATATTAGGATTATCTGCTAACGTTTGTGCATATAAAGTCGTAAAACTCATTGCTAAAAAAGCTAGTATAACGATATGTATTAGATTCTTTACCATTCTTTTTTATCTTTATATTCTACTTAATTTATAGTTTCTTCAAGATTTAAGAAATCTAAGCATGCTGCTTTAACCTTATAGGGTACATCTGAAGTATTCAATAGCGTAACTTCCTTTAAGAATGGTGATTTATTTTTAGTATAGAGTAAATAATTAATAGCCATCAAACTGGTTTCTGAATTTTCAATGTTAATTGCCTTTTTTAATATTTCTAATGCTTCATTGTTTTTTTCTCTATCATAAAGGGCGGCTGCTAGTGTTATTTGAGCGGGTTTGTAAGTTTCATTTAGCTTGCTTTTAATCTGTAATAAAGTTTTTCTGCTTAACGAATTACGCTCGCTATAAAGACCCAATGCTGCCCAATAGCGCACAAATTTATTCTTGTGATCTAAACCTTCTACTTTATTCTGAATACTTTGCTCATCAGCAAAACCTACTTTCAACGCAATATTTAAAATTTCAGAAATAGGGTAGTATGCTGTATTATCTTTTTCTGAATATACAGAACCGGTCTTAAAATCTTGAGCAAGTTCATACTCTGGCATAAAATTCACATCTTTTCGCTCTTTAATATTTTGTATCAATGCATTACGCATTTTTCTAACTATAGAATCATACTGCTTATTAGTTGCTAGGTTCTTAATTTCCCAGGTATCATTCTTTAGATCGTAAAGAGTCTCTACAGGACGTCTATTAAAAATTGACTTTTGAGTTTCGTTTAGCTTACTATCTTTAAAATCTTCACGCATATGTGCTGTTATCTCACCTTGCTCGATATAGTGTATATACTTCAATTCTGGGTAGAAAGGCATAAAGTTGCGAGAATACATGTAGCGACCATCAGTAACAGAACGTACTAAATCTGGCCCGTTATCTGCCCGGTCTGAAGCTAAGAATAAATATTTTGGAGCTTCTACAGCTTTATCGCTTAGAAAATTTCTTCCTTTCAAATAATGGGGCTTTGCTACACGTGCAAGATTTAAAACTGTAGGAGCGAGGTCTTCAAAACTCACTAACTGTTCCGTCACAACACCTGTTTTTCCATTGGGCTCAAGATGCTTATAACGTTCTGGAAACCAAACTACAAAAGGCACCCGGTATCCCAAACCTATACCGTTTGTCTTCATTCTTGGCATTCCTTCGCCGTGGTCTGCAAAAATAAAGATGATAGTATTCTCCATAAAACCTTCAGATTGAAGTCTCTCAAGAAGTTTTCCCATTTTAATATCTGTAAGCTTGAGCGAATTGTAAACCCGAGCCATTTGCTTACGCATTTTGGGACTGTCTCTATAAAAAGGAGGCATAGCAAATGCGGTGTCACTTATATGATGCATTTTATGCAGCGAAGTAAAATCTATTTTACCTTCAGAAAATTGAGGTATTGCTTGTTGTGAATGTTCAGCGGCATCGTCTAATTTATTGTTTGCATTTTTAACCGCAACCGGAAGATAATTAAGTACATTTTGCTCATACCACTCATAACTCATAGACATTGTACGTGACTGGTGCGAATCTGCAATATTAAATACCGCGAAAAAAGGCTGACTTTCCTCTTTGTTCCACCACCCTGCGGTGTTAGAACTTTCATTCCATGTCTCTGCAATAAAGTCTTTTTCATTTTTAACATTATAGTCGGTCTTGCTGTTATTAGTCACGTAATACCCCGCATCTTTCAAGTATTTGGGAAATCCTTTTATAAAATCTGGTATCGCATAATTGCTACGGTGATTACCTGTACCCAGCTCATAGGTAGGCACTCCTGTAATTATGGAAGTGCGACTGGGAGAACAAACTGTATTTGTCGAAAAAGCATTTGTGTAACGCACCCCTTGCGATGCCATCCTATCAAAAACCGGAGTTTCTGCATCTGGATTACCATAACTACCCATAAATTGCGGTGAAGTGTCTTCAAAAGTTATCCATAAAATATTAGGACGCTCTTGAGCAAAATAGGGTAAACAAACCCCGCAAAGCAGGGTTGTTAGCATACCAGTTATATACTGTTTTAGAAGCATCATTTTACTTGATACTTAATTCAGAATTAGAGATCATCAAATGATGTAACTGCGCGGGCAGGTGGTATAAATCCTGATTTAAAACTGCAGTTAGGGCTTTTTCGGCAGCTGCTAAATTATCTAAACCTAAAGCGCCTAAACCTATAAGATAGTCACAGTGAATACGGTTACGCACTTGCAAATCTTCTTCCCAGATCAATAAATCGGGTAATGAGATTGCAAAATAATCAAGCTTTACAGCATCTTCTTTATGTGCCTCTCCATAATTTTTTAGGTTTTCAAAGCGCTTTTGAGCTTCGGCCTGCTCCCCTAATTTTAGTAAAGCGAGACCCTGATAAAATATTTTATCTGGTTGCTGATCGTTGTAAAATATTGCCGGGCTTGGGTCACTTAGTCCTTCTGAAGCTTTTTGCCACGCCTCTTTTGCAGATTGTGTTTTGCCTAATAGCTCGTAGGCACAACCTAACCAATATAAGATGTCATTTTCCTGTGAGCCAAAAAGTTTACCTTCCCCTAAATTGTGAGGATATTGCTGAGCGGCTTCTAGATGACTTATTGCTTTCTCTGCCTTGTCATTACTTAAAAGTTTTTTTGCTAATTCTACGTGAGTATTTATGTGCTGAAAAGGAACTTTCCCCTCACCACCTTCCCACGGGTGAAACTGTCGTGATTCTATCAATTCTAAAGCTTTCTCGTGATCACCTTTAAAGTTATATAAAGCAATACGCTCTAAATACAAATCATCTCGAGACTGCGTTAGGCTTAAGTTTTGCTCTAAAAGTTCTAAACGCTCTTCTACGGAAACATTTATTTTTTTGTACAACTGATCCAGCTCCATCAACAAACGTGCGTCTGTAGGATCTAGTTTAAATGCCTGTTCTAGATGCTTACGTGCTAAATCTTTTTGATTAGTTTTATTGTAATACAATAAGGAAAGGTTACGGTGACAAATAGCATTGTTCTCATCAAGTCTTATTGACGCTTCCCAGCAATTTTGCGCCTCTTTGTATTGACGAGAAGCATACCAGAAATTACCCAAATAATAAGAAGCTTTAGCATCTGTAGAATCAAAGTCAAAAGCCGCCTGCAATGCAATTACCTCTTCTAAACGGTTTGGAAAACAGTAATCTTGCGACAGATCCTGAGCCTTTTTAAACCATTCTGAAGCATTAGTGTTATCTTCTTTTTGCTGATAGAAATATCCTATAAAATAACCCACTAGCGGATACACTTGCTCTCCCTGAGCTATCTCTTTAAGCAATGCAATTGCCTCTTCATATTGTCCTGCCTGTGCATAATCGAGTGCAAACTCTATATAATTATGCTGGTAGCCTCGCAATAATTCTTTAAGTGTTACTAAATCTTCTTGATCACCGGTTAGCAGAAAGCGCTCATACCGTACTCCAAAATTAAAATGGTCTATCTGAAGTGAATCTTCTATAAGCTGAAGTGCCTCATCTTTGTTTCCTGTTTTTCTTAAGATAATCGCCTTTAAATGTCTTGCCTTGTGATTGTGCCAGTTACTTATTAAAGCCTTATCTACTAACTCTAATGCCTTATCAAAATCTGCTCGTTCACAATCTATTTGTGCGAGATTAAAATAGCCGGCAGCTTGCCAGGCAGCATTCCAACAGGATTTGAAAAAAGCGGCGTATGCCTCATCTTTTCTACCTAGATAGTTGAGAACAACACCTTTATTAAAATAAGGTTCCCCGTTATAGGGATTGGGGTTCCTATTTGTAAGTGTTTCTATAGCAGTATTAAAATATGCAAGCGCCTCTTCAAATTTACCATGCTTCATCTTCCACAACCCCATAGCGTTATTACAGCGTACATCACCGGGAGCGCGCTCTAAAGCTTCAAGATAATAAGCCGTCGCATCAAAGGTTGCGTGACGGTATTGCTCAAGATGCAACCCATTTAAAAATAATTGCTCTACTGTATCTATGTCCTGAGGTTCTTTTGCTGCTTTTGCCGCCTCAGGAATTTCTTCTACGCTATCATCACCCGGAGACCAGCTTACCAGCACTTTACCGTTAGCAGCAGTAAGCGTTGCCTTTAAATCTTTATAGTCTGCAGTGGCCGTGTCTATTAAGGTATCAAAACCGGTTGCAGGATCAAGGTCAAGCGTTTCTTCAAGATAAACATGGTCTGCAGCGGTTAAAGTTACTTTTGCATTCTCATAGATACCCGTAACATAAATTTTTAATCTTGCCTTTCCATTTTCTATTTCCAAATTAAGCAACGCTTCTTTAGTAGCATTTTTTACCACACCTACGTTGTAATACGGCATAAAATACTGCTTAAAACTTTTCTCTTCGTAAGGATGCATCCACGAGAAATCTGGCTGATTGTCTGTGTAAACGCCACACATAAGCTCAATATACGGTCCGTCTTCATCTGTTAAGTTACTATCCCAGGCCTGACCAAAATCACCATTACCCCAGGTCCATTGTTTTTTACCCGGCGACACATTATGGTCTGCTACGTGTAATAATCCGCCTTTACTATCATTCTCGTAGCCGCCTACAAAATCGTATTTTGAAGTAATTGCCATATAAGATGTAGGTACAGGAATATTCTTATACCTAGAAATATCGGTGCCCGGCGCATAATCTACTTTATAATATTCTCCTTTTGCGATAGGAAATTCAGACACATCACGCTTACCGTGATCAAAAACCGCGTTTACATCTGGAGGAAAAACAGACTGATACTCATCATTAACAGCTACTGCAGGATTTGCCCACCATAAAAACGTTTGCGGGTGAGGTGTACGGTTATATAACTGTGCTTTTATTTCTAGATAAGCTTTATCAGGGTGTAGTGTAAAACCTGCCATACCCTTAGTGCGGAACATACGCTCGAGTTCACTAACCCATACAGTTATGCTTCCATCTTTATTTTCTTCAATATAGGAATCTGTAGGATCATATGTACTAGGTCTGTGGTGTTGTGGCCAGTTAAATTCTATACCACCAGAAATCCACGGACCGGTTAATCCTACCAGTGCAGGTTTTATAACATGATTGTAATACACAAAATCACGCTGACGTATTTTATCATAAGCACGCTGTATTCTTCCTCCTAAAGCCGGAAGAATCATCAGCTGTATGTAGTCATTTTCTATAAAAATAACATCCCATTCTTTATCTACTTTCTCATCACTTATCTGCTCTATTACAGGATGTGGGTATACTGAACCCGTACTAGCCTGATATACCCTTTTTTCTAAAAATACAGGATATTTTTCTGGTGTTCCTACTTCATACGTAGGGATTACTACGGTTTCTCTCCAAGCTTTAACTTTACTCATGGTTCTAATTCTTAGGTCCTTTAAAAGAAAGGTTTGTTTTACTTAGTATTTTAATTAGTGGCATATAAGCCCTTTATAAGTTGAATATCTAACTCTTGAGCAGGATTAAATTTATCGCTACTCATGTATTTTTTTAAACTGTACAGTAGTTGTTGCGCTTCAATACGATTCTGAATATTTGTGTGTAGATCTATTCCTGAAACAAGAAGTTTTCCGTTACCTACCCGCGTTTCAAACAACAATCCCAAACTTCGGTTTTCAAACCAGTCGTCTATGACACGCACTATAGGTTTTAAATCTGGACCAAACTCATCTAGAATTATCGCATTGCTGTGCGTCATAGCATCCCACCATTGCCAGTTAGAGTGGTATTGTGTTGGAAAATTTGCTAATGCAGGATGATTGGGGTCACATAAAATTCCTAATGTATGGGGCTTTTGACCATTTGTCCACGAGGTATTCCAGAAAATACTGGAGAAACCTATGCCAATATCGCCACCTTTATCTGCGGCAACAGCACCTTTTTTAGTACTTAATAAAACAGACCCACCTTGTTTTAGAAATTCAATTGTAGCAGCATCTAATTGTGTTACAACTCGCGGTTCATTATTAATTTCTTTATTTTTTGCAGGATATACCCAAACATCCCAGCTATTCTCAAATTCGCCAACCGCTACACTTAGCGTTAATTGTTGTGCAGCCTTTATACTATTTAGCGGAAGTGAAATTTTGCCCAGGGCGATACCGTTGCCTATCTTAAAATCACCTTGTGGAAAGGTCCCACTTGATACTTGTTCTCCAGACTTATTGTTCAGTCTCCAGGCAGGTGTTACACCTTTAAGTGGTTTCGCACCATAATGCGCCAGTTCTATAGAAGCATTTAAAGTATCTGTATTTAAGAATGTGCGTTGTTTTAATCGAGCCAGCGGGACAGTCTCACCACTAAAGGCTTTGAATTCTGCCGGGCTCACATACCCTTTTTCTTCCCAGAATGCGTCTAACACCCCTATTAAAGCGGTTCCCTGACCAGGAAAATCATGTAAATCTAATAGTTGAAATCCTGCAAAACCTTTAGTGCGTAATGCAGCTTCAATATCTGCTTTATAGCATAGTGTTTGTAGTCTGCCTGATGCGAGCATTAAACTATCTGCAAGATGACCTAAATGATTGTTTTCTAAAGTCTCTTTAAAAATCTCTAAATTCTTAGGTTTTAAAACCCCTGTATATTTTGAAATTTCGTTGAAATTAGGGTATACACACCATTGCCCTATTTCGTGACTTACCACCGGCATAGGTGTATTATCTATAATACTTTGAAAGTCAAATAGCGTCTGTGGTGCTTCTGCATTTATAATGCTGTTTAAGTTTTGATTCCATTGCTGAATACGTGGCTTTGGGGTATTAAAGTAATCTGCATTATCAATTAATGGCCATCCCGCAGCGCTTGTGTACATCTTAGTACCATCTAGGGCTTTAAAGTGAGTTACATAATCTATTAAATACTGCTTGTGATTTTTACCACTAGGCTCATTACCATAAGCCATCATTACAAAAGATGGGTGGTTTCCATAAGCTTCTAATATGGCTTCTCCTTCTTTATAAAGCCATTTATCTACAGGAGCGCCATCTCCTATTGTAGCCCAGGCAGAAGCTTCTATCTGTAAGTAAACTCCTATCTCATCTGCAGCGTCAAATGCAGCTTCTGGGGGACACCACGAGTGAAAACGCATATGATTAAGACCGTGCTTTTTTATAGTGGTAAATATTGATTTCCAAGAATCTATATCTGTAGGTGGATACCCCGTCAACGGAAAAATAGAGCACTCTAAAGTGCCTCTCAAAAAAACCGGACGATCGTTAATAACAAAATGCTTATCTGAGGCTCTAAACTCCCGCATTCCAAATTTTTCGGTTGTAAAATGCACACCCGCATCTGAATCTAACGTCAAGTTGAGTTCATACAGATTAGTATCAAACTCATCCCACAATGCAGGATTATCACCCATTGTATAGTCAAAACTCAATTCATTATCCCCAGATTTTAATTCTAAGTCTTCTGTTAAGCTTTTTACTGATGCAACATGTTGAGTTATTCCTTTAGCTTCAAGCTTTAATTGCGCAGTATTTACTGTACCGGTAGCGTTTTCTATTGTAAGTTTTATTCGCGCCTTTTTATTATTTACATCGGGAACAATTTTTATACTTTTAATAAAGACTTTGGGTGTAGCAGTAAGACTTAATTCACCCACAAGACCATTCCAGTTAGATTGGGTATTGTCTGATATGCTGTGTGCGTCTAGCCCAACATTTATATCACGCACACGATTATCCATCCTTACTGTTAGTATATGCTCTCCTGGCTTAAGTTCTTTAAGAAGGTAACGATGTGCAGTACCTAATGTATTTTCTGATCCTATTTTTTTATCATCAACCCAGACTGTAGATTCCCAGTGGGCACGCTCAATATTAAACGTTACCACCTGATCTTTCCAGTTTTCTGGTATTGTAATTTTTTTCTGATACCAGGCAGCACCGTAATATTTTTTTTCAGGCTGCAGCCAAAAGGAAACTTTTATATTATCATCTTTTCGGTATTTCTCGTACTTAGGGATTTTGTACCACAAGCTGTCATTCCATAAATTACCGGTCCACTTAGTTTCTAAATCTACATCGTACCCCTTACCATTTTCTACCATAGAACCCGGAAGCCGTATCGTTTCTTCTAAAGCTTCGGTATACCATTTTTTATCTTCTCCCTGATCTAGTGAGTCTATTTGAAATTTCCAATCTCCCGAAAGATCAATACTCATTTCTTGCGGTTGCTCACAGCTCACGCCAAGTACTAACACACTTAAAATACAAATGCTAAACCCAATATGTTTTAAAGTTTTTATCATTTCTTATGGTTTACTGTTTGAAGTTGAAATAGGTTTCAAAAATTAATTGAGAAACAAGCTGATGTCCTTTTTGATTGATGTGATTGTTTTGAGACATAAACCCTTCTAAATCTGTTTTAACCGCCAGATTTTTAAAAAGTGCATAGCTGTCAACCAATCCTATTTTATATTTAGCAGCTAATTCACGTATCTGTGCACTATGCATAGCAAGCTGTGTATCTTCTGAAGTAGTATCTTCTCGTAAATCTGGAGTAGGTGTAAGCAGAATTAATTTAATATCCTGTTCTAAAACCTGTTTTATCATCAACTCCCACGCAACCTTAGCGCGTTCTAAACCTATTCCTCTATCGTTAAGTGCATAGTCTATAAAAATAACGTCTGGCTTGTGCGTAAATACATCCTGCATACGCTTAGCTCCTTGCTCTGCCTGCTCACCACCTATCGAAGTAGTTATGCTATTTACAACAGAATAGGGATAATGATCATTAACCGCCTTTAAAGTCTGTAAAGGATAGGAATGCATTCGATCTAACACTCCTTTTGTGGTATATCCTGTAGGTACAGAATGCCCGTGAAATACAAGATTAATAGTTCGATTATTAGGCCATTTGACCTGAAGTTCTTGTTTTAAAGAATCTAGATAATCTGGGCCTGTAACTTGAGCTTTACAACTCAATGTAAACAGAACCGCAAACAGAATTAAATACTGTAATTTAGTTTTCATCAGTTCTGTTTGTAAGTTCAAATTCAATTTCTTCAAGACTTTTTCCTTTAGTTTCCGGCAGCTTATTTTTAATAAATAAATATCCCAGAATACAGATACCACTGTAAACCCAGAATGTACCGTAAGCACCAAGCAAATCATTTAAAATAGGAAAAGTGAAGGTTAGAATAAATGAAGCTATCCATAGAGAAAATGTTGCTATAGACATTGCAACTCCTCTTAATCGATTAGGGAAAATCTCTGATAACACTACCCAGGTTATAGGCGCTAGCGACATAGAATATATAGCGATAGCTACAATCACTAAAATTAAAACCGGTAAGCCTTTAAACTCAAAATAATACGCTCCTCCTAATAAAGCATATACAAGAGCAAGACCAATAGAACCAAAAATCATTAATTTTCTGCGACCCCAGCTGTCAACCGTACGCATTGCAACAAAAGTAAATATGAGGTTTACGCTTCCTGTAATAATGATATTAAAAAGCATATCTCCTACACTATAACCAGCAGCGGTAAATATCTCTTCGGCATAATTAAATATGATATTAATACCGCACCATTGCTGAAAAAATGCCAATACAATACCTATAGTTAAAATGGGAAGTACTTTTTTGCTACGTAACTCAGATAGCTTAATTTTTTGCTTACCTCCTTCTTTAAGAGTAAGCTTCATATTTTCTAATTCGCTGGTAGCATAACTTGATCCACCTATACGCTTAAGTACATCTAAGGCAGCACTGTCTTCATTAATTTTAGCTAAGAATCGCGGACTCTTAGGTACTAAAAACATAAGGATAAAGAATAATCCAGCAGGGATTAATTCTGCCCAGAACATCCATCTCCATCCCGTTTGCCCGTTCCAGGAAACCAGCATTTGATCTGCATTAAGACCATCAGGGATTGTATCTGCAATAAGAAAGTTTGCTATTTGTGCAGCAAGAATACCTATTACAATAGTAAGCTGATTGATGGCTACAAACTGCCCTCTGTATTTTGCAGGTGCTATCTCTGCGATATACATAGGCGATAAGGTAGAAGCTAAACCAATACCTAACCCTCCAATAAGTCTGTACACTATAAAAGGAGTAAATGTGTCAACATAACCCGTACCAAAAGCAGAAAGTGTAAACAGTGCTGCAGCTAAAATAAGCGGAATTTTACGACCATACTTATCTGCAACCAACCCTGAAATTACCGCTCCAAAAATACAACCTACCAGTGCGCTACTCATAGCCCACCCTTGTAAAGAAGGCATTTCATTTATACTAAAATAGAGCTCATAAAAAGGTTTAGCCCCACCTATAACTACCCAATCATAACCAAAAAGAAATCCTCCCATTGCAGATACAAGCGCAAGGAAAAGCAGGTATTTAAAATTGAATTTTGTGTTTTGCATTTAAATGATTTTAATAAATTATAAATTGGTATTTGTAAGCGTCGTAATACTTCTCGCTGCTAGTGTAACTTGATTACTCAATAGGGTACGATGTTCCAGATTTTTGTCTTCTGAAGTTTCATAAGCGTACAAAAATTTAGTATCTGAAGTATTAATCTTTATTTGCTGATCGTCGTCTGCATAATTAATTAATACAACAACCTGATCACCGGTATCTGAATTCTTATATGCTGAAACCATTAACTCTTCATATTGCTCTTTGAGACTTTTAGCACTGGTATAATTTGCTCCCACCCGCTGAAAACCGGGTCGAATAAATCTGGAGTAATTTCCTAAGGCCCATAATAATTTTGAATCGTGAAATTCGCCATCGGTTTTAAGAGAGGTTTTATTGTACATATCCTCAGGATTACCGGTATCTAAATAGATTAACCCATCTTTAAAATCTGCAATTGTTATAGCCGTCCACCATTGCCAGGATTTGGCATTTGCTAAAGTAAGATCTGCGTGAATAACGCGAGCAACATAGAGCGCAGTTGCCATCCCTAAATCTCGTTTATGGCCACTACCTATGTCTTCTGATTCTTCGAGAATACAGAACTCACTTTGCCAGTAATCTATGTTGTTTTGTGTAAGTGCTTGATTAAGCTCCTGCCGTATCTGAATTAAATTCTCAACCGGCCAGGTGGTAAAATAACTATGTCCCGAAACGGTAGGTATTACATTACTCAAATCTTTTATATATGTGTCTTTTTCTCTAGAAGTATCAGCATAAAACTCTTCAATCTGCTCTGATCTCTCGGGTTTATTATGTTCTGAGTATAGAAAACGTAAATCTGCTGCTTCGGCCAGAACTAGTTTAGTACCTAGCTTTTTCTCTTCAATACCAACATTTAGTAACCGGGTAAGTTGTGCTAAATTTTTATTTGTTGCTGGTGTACCTTCTTGCGAAGATTTTTCCCAATCCCATTGCGGCTCATTAATAGGACTTAAATAATCAAACGGAAGACCTTCCGCCTTAAAATGTTTCAAAACCTGAACCATAAAGCTCGCATAAGCTTCAAAATGGCTAGGCTTAATATTCATTTCGCCATTTTTTGTAGCAGCATAACCTTTATTATTTATAGACCAGAACGTAGGTGCCGCAATAGAAAATGCCAAATATTTTTCCACTCCTGCATCTTTCGCTTTGCGTAAAAACCATTGTTGCCCTGCTTGCTTAGACCAGTCATAGTTCCCTTCTGCATCAATAAAAGATTCTCCACGTCGCCATTCATTTTTAATGTCTGAATCATCACCCTGCTCTGTCGTGCCTGCACTAATATAAAAACGCCATAGTGATAACCCTATACCCTTTGGGCTACCATTGGCATCAAGTTCCTGACTAAAAAGCCAGTCTGCCATTTGTTGTTTTTTCGCAGCAGGCCAATTTGCTCCTACAAACTGACACCGCCATGCATCTGAAGCTCCAAAACCATCAATCATTTGAAACTCTTCTTGAGAATCTACTTTTAATTGTATCGTTTGCGCTTTTACAGGTATTGAAACTATCCCCATTAGCAGAAGTATTTGCAACATAATTGATGCTACACTTCGCTGAAATATTTTTTTTGTTTGAACTATATTACACGAGTACTTAAGCATAATCTATTTAGTCTTTAGTTACTTTACTATCCCACCATGTAGCATTAGGCTCATAATCTTTTGAAAGCATATTTTTACGCTCAGCTTCTAATCTGGGCAGTAACCTATTTTTACGATCTTGATAAAGTTTTTTTGCTTTAGCAGCATCATATTTTGGGTTTGCTATTGGTTTGTTTGCTCCTACTTCATCAAGATAATTTAAAAGCTCTTCTTGAAGTTGAGCAGTAAGCTCAACGTTTGCCCTAGCAATATCATTTTGCTCAGATGGGTCACTTGATAAGTTGTATAACTCACTTTTACTACTTTCCCAGTAGTAAATTAATTTGTAATTACCTTTTCTAATCATCGAGGAAGGTTCTCCTCCCTGGTTTCCATAATGCGGATAATGCCAAAATAAAGAACGCTCATTAATTTTTTCTCCAGTAAATAATGGCTTTAAACTTACCCCGTCTTTAGATTGATTAGGTTTCTGAGGTAATCCTGCTAAATCTAGTAATGTAGGATATAAATCTGCTCCTGTAACCGGATAGTCTATTTCTTTTGGTGCCGCTTTTACATAAGGAACTTTAATAAAATACGGTTCTCGAATACCACCTTCCCATTGATATCCTTTACCACCACGAAGAGGTAAATTAGAAGTAGAGAAAGCATCTCCTGAGGCTACACCTCCATTATCTGAAGTAAAAACAATTATCGTATTATCTGCAATCCCTAGTTCTTCAAGTCTATTAAGAACTACTCCCACAGCTTTATCCATCTGCTCAACAAGACCTGCATAAACAGGGTTATCCTGTTTAGTTCTAATAGGCAAAATACGCTCCATCTCAAAACCTGTATCAGCTATACCTTGTTCTTCTGCCTTCTCTCTGTATTTACTCCACGCCTCTTCACTGGTTTGTATGGGACCGTGAACTGCATAGAATGATAACATCGCAAAAAATGGTGTTCCGTCTTGCTTCTCAATAAATTGGTTAGTTTCTTTTGCGAGACGCATTGATAAATTCTCACCAGCTTCTTTATTAGGTAATTTTGGGTTTACCCAGGGAGAAAAATAACCGCCTTTAGGGCTTCCTACTTCCCAGCCACCTACATTTATGTCATACCCATTATTTTCTGGGGTTGAAGGTGTGTCTCCCAAGTGCCATTTGCCCGCAAAAAATGTAGTGTAACCATTTTCTTTAAATGCCTCAGGCAATGTGATTGCGTTAGCGTCTAGTTTATGGTTATAAGATGCCGGCATAATTTTATTATTGCCTTTCCTGTCTGAGCCAGAGGCAGCTCCTATCCAATCTGTAACCCCATGTCGTGCGGTAGATTGACCGGTCATTATACTCGCCCTAGAAGGACTACAAACCTGGCTTGCAGCATATCCCTGAGTAAATACAGTACCCTCTTTTGCTATACGGTCTATATTAGGAGTCTCGTAATAATTACTCCCGGTTACACTCAAATCGTGAATTCCTAAATCGTCTGCAAGAATAAAAACAATATTAGGTCTTACTGGATTCTCATCTGCAATTACTTTTTTCTCTTGTTTTGAGCCACAGGATATCATGCTTAAAAAAAGAATTAGTGAAACTGTCAACATACCAGACTTTACCATACTATTATATTTTGAAAGTTTATAAAAACCGACTTCATTGTGCTTTCTCAAATTTATTCTATCTACAGGGTGTTTGAAATGGACTTATCAATTCAAAAAATGGATAATCTTACGAAATGGTTTTATAATTCGTTCAATTCTTCACAAAAAGGCTCTTAAACCCCTTTTTACTTAATGTTTCAAGTTTAAATTTAAGTGTTCTATTCCTACTGCATTTGATAACGACAGCAGTAGTGGCTATAAAAAAACGTTTGAAATTTTAGTAAACCGTAAAATTTTACAAAAAAAAAGATCTCTAGAGAGAGACCTTATAAATAACTAAAATTTCAAAAGAATTAATTAAGTGGAGCACGCAAAGTAACAATAGATTTTGCGGGTATTGTTATCTCTTCTGCATTAGTAGTTGATTTTCTTAAATTAGCTGTTGCGGAGGTTGTGTACATTTCAAAAATATCACCTACAACTGAAAACCTTTCTGCATATCCATCTAAAGCCAGACTTCTTGTATCTTCTGTAGCGTTTATTAATACCAGAACAATTTCCTTATTTGATAGGTCTGTGTAGCCAGATATCATAAAATTTTCTATTGAGGCTACATCATCTGTGTAATCAGGATCTTCAATAGCAAAACGAACCATACCTGGTTTTACAAATCTGCTGTAATTGCCCAATGCCCATAAAAGTTTATTCTCCTGAAACGTACCGTCTGTATTTGATGGCCCATCTACATTAGGAGTATACAATATTAAATTAAAACGATTAGGGTGATCTCCAAATTGAGATTGATTAAAAGCTGTCCAGAAGCTCCAACCAGTCGCATTTCCATAAACCAAATCAGTATGAATAATATGGGCAAGCCAAAGAGCATAATCTATATCCTCTAAAGTATTTACATCCCTATTTTGCTGATAGGCAGCGCCAAGTAAACTATATTCTGTTTGCCAGTAATCAAGATTTTGAGGATTACTTTGTAATTTAGAATTTAGTGATTTACGCTGTCGAAGTGATTCTTCAGTGGTGTTGTTACTAAAATAACTGTGACCGGCGACATGCTGGGAAAGATTATTAAGATCACCTATATAGTTTGCACTAGATTCCTCCCAAAATTCTTCAATTTGATTTTCGGTATTAGTAGTCCCTTCGAAGAGATATTTTAATTGTGCAGCTTCTGGTATCATAATTTTAGCATTCACTCCTTTCTCTGTAAATACTTCATCCATAATTCGTGTAACTGCTGCAACTTCTGCATTAGTCACCCTTGTGCCAGATTGTGAAGCCTCACCTATCACCGCATTCCACTCATATTGCGTTTCATTAAATGCGCAAATAGTTTCAAAATTATAACCTGCGCCCTCATAGTGATTCATAACGGATGCTAAAAAATTAGCATAGGCTTCATAATTGCTTTCAGGAGAATTAAAAGTAGCCACATCACTAGTGCTAAACGTATAGCCGTTTTTTGTCATAAAATATGGAGGCGTGGTTGCCCAGGCTGAAAATTTGTTAACTCCATATTCTCGCGCTTTAGCCAAAAACCATTGCTCTCCTTCTTGCTTTGACCAATCGTAAGTACCATCTGGACTCAGAAAGCATTCTGTCTCTCTAAACCAGGAATTAGATCGAAAACCGCTATCAGACTGATCTGCAGCACCATCACCAATAACGGTTCTCCACAAGCTAAGACCTATACCTTCAGGGTTACCCTGAGCGTCATTTTGATTGCTAAATAATAATTTAGCAGCAGCTTCTCGCTTTGCATCGGGCCATTTACCTACCCATTGATCTTGAAAACCTCCTGAGGCTCCAAAATGATCTATTGTTTGAAAAGTACTTTCAAGATTTATAGAAACGCCTTGAAATTCTGCATCAAATCTAGGGTCATTAGGATCTGTAAAATTGTCTTTATCACAGCCTCCCATTATAACGATTATAAGAGAAACGCTTACAATTAAAAAAACTTTACTTGCTAGTTTAATCATTATATACTTTTAGATGAGAGAGATCTTAAGTTATAGGTTAGTTAGATACTTTAAGAACTAGTTTATAAATCGTGTAGAGACTCTCTTCATTAATATTAAATACAATTGAATTGTCTTTTTTAAAATATGGAACTTCATTTATTAAAGTCATGGGCGTAGCTTCTGCTGTATCTGCTAAGTTACCTGGTTGCCAGATTTGAGCAGAAACCACCTCACTTATTTCGGTATCCAGATTTAATGTTACCGTTGTAAATGGAGTTTCCTTACCGGTAACATAAACAACCATAGTACCATCTTCTTGCAGTGCTGCTGCGCCTCGCACAGTGCCATCTGTAACATTTAACACTTTACCTCTAAAATCACTAGCCATGTCTCCAAAAAGCTGAGCGGTAGGATACGCCAGCGTAAGTTGAAAATTAAAAAGACCCAGACCGGGAATCGCCGGGTTTGTAGGTGGCCAGAAAGCTGCCTCATCTGCTTCTGCTAAAGCGTGCTCATACATTTGTTCTACAAGTAAATTAGCACCCTGAGCATAAATTTTCCCATTATTATAAGCTTTTGAAGGAGCCCACTCAGAGAGTGATAAATAGCTCTTGCCCAGATTTGTCTGGCAGGCATCTATATTTGCCTGCAAATCACGTATATCATGTGATTCTGAATCATAACCTGTATAAGTGTGTAGTATAAGACCATCTATATCGTCAAGCGTTGTTCCAAAAATTTGATTTAAGACCGTGAATTCCTCTGGCTGTGTATAATCACCATTAACCAGAATTTTAAATGAAGAATCTGGAAATTTCTCGTTGATATGTCTTGCTAACCGCTTTGCAATCTCACCGTATTTTTTGAGTTTATCTTCGCGTTCTACACCTTGACCAGCAAACTGCAACCACCACTCATTGCCCAGTTCTACACTTAAAATATTAGCTGCACCGGTTCGCGTAATTGCATCTTCAGCCTCACTTTTTAGCAATTCTACAGCGGTATCCCAGCCTGATGAAAAAAGAGTTTCTAACATCGCAAGACGTATAGGCACCACAATACTTATTGCATTAGGATTTGATGCCTTAACCGTCTCTATTGTTGCTCCCTGCTGTGCAGGACTATTAGGCCAACCCGGAGTTGTGTTCTCACTCCAGTCATAAAATTCTGATTCAAAGCCTCCCGGAAACCGAATTAATTCATAATTAATTTGCTCTAACACAGTTTGAAATGCAGGATACATACCATTTGTGATTCTGCGCCAGTCATTATTAATCCCATAAATACGAGGGTTTATTGCTTTACCATTTGTTGTACTTACAGTAATTTCTGTAGTAAGACTTGAAGTTTGAAAATCAGGACCCTCATCTTCAATGACCTCATCTGTTGTGTTAGAGGTGTCTATCACCGCACCAAATCTCTGATCATTAGGATCTGTAAAATTATCACGCTCACAGCTCGATAAAAAAACGAGGATACTTACGAAAGTCAGAAATTTAAGTTTTCTAAAATTTTTCATTTTAATTTTATTTATTAGTAACCCGGGTTTTGGGTAATGTTTCCTCTTGACAATTGAATTTCTTCTGGCGGTATGGGCCACAATAAGTGAACACTAGGGTCAAACAAAGCTCCTTTGTCTTGAGGTTCTCCCAGATTTGTGGTTTCAAAAGGGTCTGTACTTACCTCTGTGTTATACTTTACAAAAGTTCCGTTAGGTCCTAAAATAGTTGCGATTCTAGGAGTACCATTTACTTTTTGCCTTCTTAGATCAAATAGACGTTGCTGTTCTAAAGCAAGTTCTAATCTTCTTTCTTTCCAGATTGCATCTCTCAAACTACTACCGGTCAAGCCCATATTTGTTTCTAATTCAACACGGTCACGTATCATTTTAAGTGATGTTAATGCCGCACTCTCATCACCTGCAAAATAGGCCGCCTCTGCATGAACTAATAGTAAGTCTGCATATCTAAATCGTATAACAGGAAGCGGGTGTTGACCTCTTACATACGGATCTTCACGGTCTGCCAGCGGTATGTAAGCTTTTCTACTCGTTCTACCAGATTTATTGCGGTCTGGAGCCGCATCAAATGAAGTCACCTGAGGATCACCGTAAACTGGCTCTCCATGTTTCATAATGGTAGAACGTAATCGTATTTCATCTCCTTCACTTAAGTATGCATTTTCAAGATCACTACTTGGCATACACCACCCAAAACCTTGATCTACCCGGGTACCGGCAGTAGTACTTATGTGCCCTCCTATATTGGCAAACTGAGGATTTGTAATCATATCTACTTCAAAAATAGATTCTACCCCGTGATGGTTATACACAGAGAAAATATCTTCAAACTTAGGTTCTAATTGATACTGGCCTAACTCAATAACATCTTCTGCGATATCCTGAGCCAACGCCCATTTTTCACGATATAAATAGGTTTTAGCTAAAAGCGTTTGCCCTGCTCCTTTAGTAATTCTTCCTAAATCTTTTGTAGCATATTCACTTTTTAGCGGTAAATCTTCAATCGCTAAAAGAAGCTCACTTTCTACAAAATCATAAACCTCATCTACCGAAGACCGTACCTTATCATTTATCGCAGGTTCTAGTAATTCTGTATAGGTTGTAACAATAGGTACACCCCCGTAATTACGTACTAAATCATAATAATACCAGGCTCTTAAGAAACGTGCTTCGGCAAGTAAGCGAGATTTTAAAGTCTCGTCCATTTCTACTTCAGGAATACGTTCTAAAGCAATATTTGCACGGGTAATCCCTATATAGGTATTTTCCCAAAAAGAATTAATATAAAATGAACCTGCAAAAACATTATAAGCCGCAATACCAGAAATATCTGGTCGTGGTTGCTCTGTATTTCCTGCCCAGTTATCATCTGTAGACATCTCACAGATTTGTCTGAAAAATTCTATTTGAAACCAGCTTTCACCATTAACTTTTGAATAAACTGAGTTCACAAAAAGCTCTGCATTCTCTGGTGAGGAAAAGAAATCGTCTAACTGCTGTCTTCCTCTAAGCGGTTGATCAAGAAATTCTTCTTTACTGCAGCCGCTGATGGTTACAGTAAGAATTAAACTAAATAGTATTACTATCTTTTTCATAATCTTAAAAAGTTAAATTAAGTCCTAGTAAATATGTTTTAGAAACAGGATATCGTGCATAGTCAACACCAAAATCATTAATAATGTCCCCACCTGCTCCAACCTCAGGATCAAAGCCTGAGTATTCTGAAAGGGTTAACAGATTTTGTCCTGAAACAAATACTCTCAATTTCTGAAAATTAGGTATGTTGAAATTATACCCTATTTGAATGTTGCGAAGTCTTAAGTATGATGCATCTTCAATAAATAAGCTAGAAGGTCTTTGATAGTTACCATTACGATCTAGCAACGTAAGTCTTGGAAATTCTGCATTAGGATTTTCTGGTGTCCAGACTCTACCTAAAGTACCGGCGCCTACGTTAACATCTTGAGTACCTGCATTAATAAACGTTCTCGTATAATTAAATACCTCATTACCATAGGTACCATACCATTGCATAGAAAGATCAAGATTTTTATAACTGAAGTTTCCTGTAAAACCTCCATAAAAATCTGGGAACGGGTTTCCTATAGTTGTTAAATCATTATCGTTAAGCAGCCCATCATTATTAGTATCTACAAACTTTAAATCACCGGGTTGTGCATTAGGCTGTATAAGTTGACCTGTTTCTGACGAATGTGCATTAATCTCCGTTTGATTTTGAAAAATACCATCAGTTTCAAAACCATAAAATAAACCTACACGTTCTCCTAACTCTGTAATTTTTATAAATCTATTACCCAGGTCAGATCTATTTTGTCCAAAAAGTTGCTCGTTACCCGGAGCTAGCTCAACAGCACGACTTTCATTTGTAGAAACATTTACGTTAAGATCCATTTTAAAATCTCCCCAGGTTTTGTTATATCCTACTTGAATATCCCATCCTTTAGATTCAAAACTCCCAACATTTTGAGAAACAAGCCCAGGAATACCCGTATAATTAGGAAGCTCTACGTTAAAAAGTAAATCTTTTGATGTTTTCTGATAATATTCCACCGAAAAATCAAGTGCGTTATCAAAAAGCGTTGCGGTAAGGCCAAAGTTTTTATCCTCAACGGTTTCCCACTTTAAACCGGGATTACCAAACTGCGAAAGAAAATTAGTTACTACCCGGTCTCCGCCAAAAACATAATTACCCGTACCTATAGCAAAAAATTGTCCGTTACGGTTAATATTTTGATTACCTATCTGCCCGTAACCTGCTTTAAGTCTAAGATTACTTATAAAATCTACATCAAAAAATGACTCTGAATCTATATCCCAGGCTACCGAAACACTGGGAAAAACGCCTAATCTATTTCCTTTGGCAAATTTTGAAGATTCATCTGCGCGAATGGTACCTGTAAAGAAATATCTATTGTCATAACTATAAATACCTCTAAATATACCTGAGAAAATGGTCTCTACAGCCTCATTGCCTCCTACAGAAATACCTTCACCTGTCGCAGCATCAAGGTATCTTAGATCAGGATTTTCATCATCTGGAATATCTTCTCTAAAAGCTGAAACATAATTAAACGTTTGAGAATCAAATAAAACACCACCTAAAAGGTTTACGTAATGCTTTCCGAAATCTTGTGTGTAATTAATAGTATTATTAAAAACATAATCAAAATTCTCATTTACACGTCTTGACACATTATTAATCTCTTGTTGTTGATTAGGCGTGGTAAAATATGTTGGGTTAAAAATGTCTTGTCTAGAGTGATTGATATTTAATCCTAATTGCGAATTAAAAGTAAGCTCTGGCGTTATCTCATAATTTAACTGCGTATTAGATATAAGCGCAAAAAACTTAGTTTCATTAAACAACCTTGCTACGCTTCCCACCGGGTTAGGCACTTGATTATTGCTGGGTGCATAGATACTAAAACTGTTGCCCACACGCTCGTTTTGAGGTAAATACACATCTGTAAGCGGGTCTATTCTTAATATGCTATAGAGCAAATTAGGGGAGTTTCCAAAATTTTCAATTCTAGGGTTCAAATCTTGTTTTAGCGTAATTTTATCAGATAACTTAAAATCAACATTAAAACGGGCGGTTATTTTCTCATAATATCCCTTGGTATAATTTGACTCCTGATTAAAATAACTCATACTCGCAGCGTATTTAACTTTATCTGAACCGCCCGAAGCACGTAAATTAAAATTTGTAACTGGTGCAAAATTTTCTATTGTCTCCTCCCACCAGTCTGTGTCTGCAGTAAAATCTTCTGCGTTGTATAGCGGCGCACTCCCATCATTAGTGCGTCTTAAATTCATTACCTGAATATACTCATCTGCTCCAGCAAGATTTATCTTTTCTAACCTTTGGTAGCCTTGAGAAAAATCTAAATTGATAATAGTCTTTCCCTCTTTCCCTCTTTTTGTGGTAATAAGCACCACACCATTAGAAGCTCTTGAGCCGTAAATTGCAGAAGCTGAAGCATCTTTTAAAATTTGAAAATTCTTAATATCTGCAGGGTTTAGTAAATTAAGAGAAGTACCCTGTGGTTGTGGCACTCCATCTAATACAATAAGAGGTGAGGTGCCATTATTTGAGGTAACCCCACGTATAAGAATTTGTGGAGACGCACCAGGATTTCCCCCACCTGAGAGTACCTGCACACCTGCTGCTTTACCTTGTAAACTTTCAGCAGGGTTACTTGCAGTAATTTTAGTTAATTCCTCTCCTTCTACAGTAGATATAGAACTTGATATTTTATCTCTGTCTACAGCCCCATAACCTATCACAACAACTTCATCTAATGCTTGCTGATCATTTTGTAAGGTTACATCTATTGTTGTTTTACTTGCTACAGATACTTCCTGACTTTGAAAACCTAGAAAACTAAAAACTAAAATGGCATCATTAGCTGTTTCTAATTTATAAACTCCGTCAAAGTCGCTTACCGCTCCATTATTTGTACCCTTCTCGATAACATTAACTCCGGGTAAAACAGTACCATTCTCATCTGTTACCACACCACTAACCGTCTTTTGCGCATATAAAGATGCATTGCAAAAAAGTATTAGAACAACTAACTTTTTTATAAAATTCATTATTTAAACATTTACGTTATTTAAAATTCTCTCAATTATTAAGCACACAAAAAAATCCATGTTTAAGTCTTTGTGATGGTCATTGTATTTAAAAATATATCTACTGTTAATTTGTAAGTGCCCTCATATTGCTCACTAAAAGCACAATTAGAACCACCTTGAGGTACTATAGTACTTGCAGCTTCTATATCGCCACTATTCAACCTCCAGAAAATGCTATAGTTCACCTGGTTTCCTATAAAAATAAACTGGCCGGTTTCTGCTGTAAATTCAAGCTCTGCGGAATATCTGTATTGAAAATCCGGATCTACTTTTAATGGAGCAGATGATTGCGAAGGATTAAATCGTGTAATAGCAACACCATCTACTAAAAGACCTGAACCCGTAGCATATACCCCAGTAAAACCAGAAGCTATATTTGCAGGAGCAGTGGCCGTTATAGAATTTACAGTATAGGTTAAATCCCTTAGATCCATTTTGATATCATAATATCCAGGCTCTGAAATAATAATGGGAGAAACTGAAGCATCTGAGCCAATAACTAAATTTCCGGGAGTATTTGCATCACCACCAAATGTGAATGGACCAAAACCAGTTTGCTGAGCCACAAAACGAACTTCTTTATTAGCACTGTCAGCAAAATATTTAATTGTAAATACAAAACCCTCTTCTCCGCTCACGGTACTCGCATCTGCCACATAAGGATATCCCGATATTGCATTATCAAAAGCACTAGGCTCTGCTTGATCTGCCAAAAACATTTGAAGAAAATTCAGTTCATCTACAACATTTACAGATCGCGTTGAAGTAACCGTATTGCCAGCTTTATCTGTTAATGTAATATTGAAAATATATAGACCGGGTTGCTCAATATTTATAGACTTATTGTAGTTAGCAGACTTCTCTGAAAGTTCTATAGTCTCATTTAGGATATCACTTTCAATTTTAAACTCACCTAAAGACTTGTTATCAGTAAGGTTAATATCTAATAAAATCTCATCTCCTTCCCCTATCTGTACCGTACTGGCGTTTGCAGGACTTACAAAAGCTATTTGTGGTGCTGTAATATCTGCATCTAAACTAACTACAACTTCGCGCTGAGTGGTTACTCCTCCCGCATTCTCTGCGGTGATACTTATTGTATGTGAAGAGTCGTTAAGAGCATCTTCAGGAATTTTAAAACTATAATTTAAGGTATAACTTGTAGGTAAAGAGTCTTTACTAATAGTCTTATCTAAAAACCAAGGCTCATAGTGCAGACGTATAGATTTAATACCTGCAGGATCGTTAATTATCGCCTCCAAATTAAATGTCTGACCCGGCAAAGAAGATATTTCACTTATTAAGTCTGCAAATTCTGGAGTAGAATCTACATTGACATTATCATCGTCACTGCAGCCCATTAAAATAATAAGTGCTAAGCAAGACACTAAAAAATAAAAATGTTTGTTTGTTTTCATAATGTGTGATTTTTATGATTTGAAATGGAACCGAATTATATCCTAATAAAATATTCTCAAAGAATTCAAAAAAATTCCGAAACAAATATATCGTTTTCGTTAGGCTGTAAAATGGAGGAAAATATGGTTTTAATGGATTATTTTACTGTCTTGAAGAATTAATCGATTTGAAAATCAATTATTTATGTATTTCCTCACAACCCACGTTATTTGTGAGTTAATAGTTTTATTTAATTATCTTGCTGAATATTAGGCAAAAACTACAACGTTATTGTTACAGCTTATAAATAATGCATATGGATTATTCTTCGAAAAATTTTAAAATAAAAGAAGGCTTCATAGGGCAGCGTATGATTACCATTCCGCCCAATGTTTTAAATGAAATTGCAGCGAATGATTTTATAAAAGATTTCTATACAAGCGCTATAGGATTTTATCCTCAAGCTATTTATCACGACCGAAAAAGAAAATCTGGTAGTAAAGAATATATATTGCTTTATTGTACAGAAGGTAACGGAACTATAGAAGTAGAAAACGCTAAATATAGCTTGGTCCCCAATTCTTATATTATAATCCCTCCTCATGTAGGGCATCATTATCAAAGCTCAACAGAATATCCCTGGACGATTTATTGGAGCCACTTTTTAGGCTCAAAGGCAGATTTTTTATATAAATATTATCTGGAAAATAAAGAACCCAATCAGGTTAAAACAATAGCCAGGAGCGAAAGAAGGCAAAAAGATTTTATAAAAATAATGACCGTATTAGAAAGCGGTTTTGAAACGAGAAGTTTAGAATTTGCAAATACCAGCTTACTTAATTTACTTATGCATATGATCTATGCTGAAGAGTTAAGCCCTTCAGACCTAAAAACAGATATAATTACAAAATCAATTGAATTCTTAAACCAGAATTTAAATCAAAATTTTAAAGTAGAAGAAATCGCTGAAGAACAAAATCTCTCTGTATCAAGATATTCTGAGCTCTTCAAGAAAAAAATGGGCTACTCACCTATACAATACTTTAATAAGCTTAAAATTCAGAAGTCGTGCCAGTATCTCTATTTTACAGATATGGGTATTAAAGAAATATGTCAGAAAATTGGGTATGAAGACCCCTACTATTATTCTAGAGCATTTAAAAAATTAATGGGTATGCCCCCATCTAGATATAGAAAAGAATACAAAACTCAGAATCGCAAAACTAAAGACTGAAAATTATTTCAAGAGTCAAATCTGATTATTTTAATTGCTAAGAAATTATTTTCAGTAATTATCAAATGCGGTCAACTTAATTCTATTATCAAGTAAATGCAAGAATTAATATACTTCATCACCTACAAATCCTTAAAATTCTCTCAAATCTAAGTCACTCAAAGTGCTTCTTACTAAGTTTGCTGTCCTAATAACTATTATGACACAAACGTTTGACAAAGAAACTGCGAAGGAAGGTTTTGTAACTATACATGGCGCGCGACAGCACAATCTTAAAAATGTATCACTTGAAGTTCCGCGAGATGCGCTAGTGGTATTTACAGGAATATCTGGCTCTGGCAAATCTTCACTTGCATTTGGCACTTTATATGCCGAGGCACAACGTAGGTATCTTGAATCTGTATCACCTTACGCACGTAGATTGTTTAATCAAATGCCCATTCCTGAAGTTGATGCGATAGAAGGGCTACCTCCTGCAGTTGCTTTACAACAGCAACGCAGCTCTGGCTCCACGCGATCTTCAGTAGGATCTGTGACGACTTTGTCAAACTTATTGAGAATGCTCTATTCTCGTGCGGGAGATTATCCTGATGGTCAATCTATTTTATATGCAGATTCATTTTCTACAAACACTCCGGAAGGGGCCTGTCCTGAGTGTCACGGGCTGGGTAGAGTTTACGAGGTGACCGAAAAAAGTATGATTCCTGACGATACGCTAACCATTAGAGAACGCGCAATAGACGCCTGGCCTAAAGCCTGGCAAGGTAAAAATTTACGTGATATTTTAGTTACTTTAGGATACGATGTAGATACCCCGTGGAAAGATCTTCCGCAGAAAGATAGAGACTGGATTCTCTTTACAGACGAGCAACCTCAGGTTCCCGTATATCGAAATTATAATCGGGAAGAAGTTAAACAGGCTATTAAAGACGGACTTCAACCTAGTTATAAAGGCACATTTATAGGCGCTAAAAAATACATTTTACACACGTTCTCAAATTCGCAAAGTGCGTTAATGAAAAAAAGGGTGGCTAATTATATGGTGAGTAGCGAATGTCCTGCTTGCCACGGCAAACGTTTAAGGCGTGAGTCAATTGCGGTTACTTTTGAAGGTTTTGATATTGCAGATATGTCACGCTTGCCGCTAAAAAAAATACACTCTGTTTTTAAACCCTATAGTGATGGTTCTGCTCCTGCATTAAAAAAATTAGGTGAAGATCATAAAGAAAAGGTAATGGTGGCCCAGCGTATAGCCGAAGATCTGGTCGCACGCGTAGATGTTTTATTAGAACTTGGCTTGGGTTATTTATCATTAGAACGCAGCACACCTACCCTATCGCCCGGTGAGCACCAGCGACTAAGACTGGCAACTCAAGTGCGCAGTAATTTATTTGGTGTCGTATATGTTTTAGACGAACCTTCAGCAGGCTTGCATCCTGCAGATACCGAAGCCCTATTAAAAACCCTAGACCGATTAAAAGCAAGCGGAAATTCGCTGTTTGTCGTAGAACACGAGTTAGATCTAATACGTCACGCAGATTGGATTGTTGATGTAGGACCCAATGCCGGTGAAGGCGGTGGTGAAATTTTATATAGCGGTATACCAGAAGGCTTAAAGGAAATTACCCGTTCTAAAACCAGAGAGCACCTTTTTAATAGGTCCCCTTTTACTAAACCCGAAGCACGCGATCCTTCAGGCTGGTTGACCTTAAGCGGTGTAACCCATAATAACTTAGATAATCTAAACGTCTCTTTTCCCCTGGGAGTATTAACAAGCGTTACGGGAATATCAGGTTCCGGAAAAAGTAGTTTAGTAAGTCAAGTACTGGTTGAACTCATGAAAAATCATTTGGGCAATAGTACTTCATTAGAAGAAGAAGTTGATGAAGATGCTCTTGAAAATGAGGAAGCCATCAAAATAGGTGGGACAATTTCGGCAGGAGCAGAAAAACTAAAACGTATGGTTGTAGTTAACCAGAAACCCATAGGTCGTACTCCGCGATCAAATCTGGCAACCTACACAGGCTTTTTTGATGTTGTGCGTAAACTATTTGCGACTACACCCTTAGCCAAGTCGCGTAAATATAGTGCTGGTCGTTTTTCATTTAATGTAGGCAAAGGACGCTGTGCTAATTGTGAGGGTGAAGGCTTTGTAATGGTAGAATTACTGTTTCTACCCAGCGTGTATGCACCTTGCCCTGTTTGTGAAGGTACACGCTACAATAATGAGACTCTAGAAGTAACTTATAACGACAAAAATATTGCTCAGGTTTTAAACATGACCGTAAATGAAGCTGTAGCTTTTTTTAAAGATGATGATCGCGTAAACCGCACTCTTAAAGTGCTGCAGGAAGTAGGATTGGGTTATTTACGTCTGGGACAACCCGCTACCGAACTTTCTGGTGGTGAGGCACAGCGTATAAAACTGTCTAAAGAATTACAACGTACAAATCGTGGCGATACGGTATATATTCTTGATGAACCTACTACAGGCTTACACCCCACCGATGTAGAAAAACTACAACTACAGTTAACAAAGCTGGTTGATGCAGGAAATACAGTTATCGTAGTAGAACACGATATGCAAATTATCGCTGCAAGTGATTGGGTTATTGATATTGGCCCCGGTGCCGGTGATGAAGGTGGGAATGTAGTTGCTGCCGGAATACCTGAAAAAGTTGCACAGAATTATGAAAGTAAAACTGCTAAATATTTAAAAAGAAAATTAACCGGTACCGATTAATTAAACTACCCCATTTTAAATTTAGGATTTTTTAAAAGTCACTTTAGAAAATCCTATTTCACTTTCTTTGAATGCTTTATAGAAGGTTTCACTGTTTTTAAAACTTCGCTGTTTTAAAATGTGATATTCATAATTAATCACAATCTCATTATCTTGAAAAGGCCATGGATCTATTATTAATTCACCCTCTTTATCACACAAGTTGTGAATAGTATCTCCCAGCGCATCATTAATTTCGTAAGAACGGTTTGCATCAGGAAACTCATCCTGACAAATCATTAAGGAAAGTCGATCGCAAAACCGCACAATTCCATATAAAAAATTATAAGAATCTGCTTTAAGATTATATGCTTTCATAGCTTGTTTATCTAGATCACAATTAATTTTTGAGACTAGACCAGCTTCAAAAACCTGTGGAGATAAGAATTTAAGATGACTACATACTAAAGCTGCTACTAGCAATGATCTACTCTTCAATCCATTCAAAATTTGTTCTGCCTTTTGACCAAGCTGTGTCTCGGTAACGTCAGGTTTATCAAAAGATACGGGCTGTCCTTGGTCGTTAAGTTGACGCGTATAATTAAAATCGGTCTCCCGGGTTTCATGAAAAGCAATAGCCGCAATTACATCAGAGAAATACGCATTCTTATAATCATTTTTTAAATGATGTCCTATGTAACAAGCAATATGCGCGTGGTGAGTTTGCGTAATTATTCGGGTTCCGTTGATATCTGCACTTACGATCATAGTAACAAATATAGCTTGTGTTGAGAATACCCTCAAATACTTTAATATAATTTTAAATGATAAAAATTTAATACTGGAAGTTGCTATAAACTGGTGTGATTGTTATGCTAGAACTAATTTTAAGGGTACGCGTTAACTTAAATAATAAGCTCTATTTAAGCTGATAACTCAGGAAAGTTAAGATGTATATTTATTAATCCTCAAAAAACGAATCTAATTTAAGAACTTTAAAAGCTTTATAAATTCTATTATTATGCACGCGGCGTATTTGAATAGATTTATTTTTTTTAGATTGTTTTTTGACAAATTTCTCAAGAAAAAATACACATTCTACATCTACTCTACTAATACTAGATAAATCGATAACTAAGCGCATATTAGTTTTTAAATATGCCTTTAACATTTCATCTATCAATTGTATTGACTCTACAGCGGAATACTCCATTCAGTTTAATTATGGAACTATCTATTTCTATTTTTAGCGTCATGTCTTCAAGTTTAAATTAATATTATAAACTATAAGTTATTGACAATTAACATTTGTCAAACACCTCCTCATAAAATTAACGTCTTTGCACGCTTTTTAGCTATTTTTTAGATAAATGCTTTTGAAAGTGTCTATCAAATGCACACTTACATCGTTAAAAAATATCACTCAACGATACATTGTAAACTAAACTTACTCTCGGCTATTTGAAAAAATTGGAATTATTTAATATTAACCTTTTCAGAATATAAATTCTTGAAATTTAACTATTACATAAATAAAATTTCATTTAAATATATAAAAAGGCGAGTAATCTACACAAATAAGCTACCTGTCGAAAATTCTTACACATATCTAATTTGATTGAGAATCTCTGAAGAACAAAACCCACTTATATGTTTTTCTTAGATAGTTCAAAACACGAAATTAAAATTACAGGTCAATTGACTTGTAGTAATGTATCTGAGATTCAAAGGAAAATAGAATATGCATTAGTACGATTTAGTGATCTCATTATTAATATATAAAACTTAGAAAACATTGACTGTTCAGGTGTATTTATGCTTTATCTCGTAAAAAAATTAGCAAAAGAAAAAGTAAAAAACTGGACGTTTACTGCATTTTATTCTAATCCACGTTTGTTCACTTTTAATGATAGTCCACTTTATGGTACTCAGGTGAAATATGCTATAAATCCAAGACTTCAAATGGGTTTATCGCTAGCCGCATCTAATGGAACTATAAGAGGTGCAAGTAATAAGATAGAAGCCAATGAAAATGAAAAAGGCCAGATTGCCACCTTATCATTAGATTATAAAAACAAAAATACGTTTATAGAATCTGAATTTTCAGGAAGTTTTACAAATTTACATACCGATTATGCCGGGTATTTGAATTTGATACAAACCTATAAAAACCTAACATATAGCGGCACACTTACACTTACGGGTGAAAATTATTTTGGTTCTATTAGAAACAGTCTTCAATATTCAAATAACCTATTTTATAAATTTAATAAATGGAATGTTTCTACTGGTAATACCGTTTCTCGCGTTAATCAACGACTTAACCCCTTGTTTTATGCAGCAGAACCCTATTTTGAAAATACCTTCATACTTTTAGGTTACCGCTTTAATCAAAAACATTCTGTAGATGTGCGTGCAGATCAAAGACAACGTGAAGACCAGTTAGAGCCTAAATCATACTTTTACAAAGAAAAGGGAATTACTTATAGATATCTTTTTTCAGGAGGTCGCTTTAATTTCAATTTTAATGGTCGTGTATCAAAAACGCGTAATCTACTCAGTAATTTTGATGGCTATAGAGATTCGTATGCTCATAATGCCAATGCCTCGTATATGTTATTTTCGGGCTTATCCCTGCGAGTAGGATTAAATGACAATTATAATAATAGATACGGTAATTCTGGACTTAGTACGAGTTATACACGGTACAATCTGGGTATAAATTATAACCTTTATAAAGTAATAAACTTTAATGGTTCTTATAATAGTGGTTTTAGTCCAGATGACAGTTATTTAAGGAGAGACTTTATCAATGCCAACCTTGCCGTTCGCGTCTCTAAAAATCATTTATTTGAAATTAGAGCTAATTATTTTGAGAATGCGGGAGCTATTAATAACCGTGAACTTTCGGCCTTCGGAAAATACACCTACTCCTTTGGCGCACCATTAAAACGTACAATGGAACAAGGTGGTGTTGACGGATATATTTTTTCTGAAGATGACACTATTTCCGTAGAAAATATCAAAATAATAACTACAGGACAGCGTATTGCTTCAAATGAACAAGGAGAATTTCGCCTAAACAATTTACCTCTGGGAAAAAATTATGTTTTTATAGATGACAGCAGTCTTCCTGAAAATATTGTAAGTACCAGAAAAGCACCTTTTGAAGTAAATGTCACCTCAAATCATACGGCAGATTTATCTATAGAACTGGTGAAAGCAGCTGTGGTAAACGGTAAAATTAATTTGATATCTAAAAAAGATACTATTGGTTATAAAGGATATGTAAAACTATCTGGAGATGATTATAACTATTTTATTGAAACAGATACTAAAGGCAACTTTATATTTAAAAATATTGTGCCTGCCAATTATGAACTAACTCTTATACGTTTTAAGAATGAAAATGATTACTACAAAATAAGTGACAATAATATAACTGCCAGTTCCGGTAAACAGGAAGATATTCAAATCTATCTAACAGCTAAAGAGCGAAAAATAAAGTTCAACACTACTAACTTTATAATAAGTAATTAACGATGAGCAAGCTATTACTATTTATTACATCCGCTTTAATTATGGTTTTTCAGCATACACTACATGCGCAGGAAACTATAAATGCAAACAATTCTAGTTCCTTTATTTTAGGTGGTGGTCAAGAGGTTGTCTCAGCGGTATTAGATTTACAACCTATACATATCGTTGATCTAGAACCTGAGAACGCTATACCATCAGGAAATACTGTAGTAGTTTCAGAAGCCGGTAAACCATTTGTGGGCATAGGATCTCCAAGTACCGGTGACTTTTGGTTAAATTTTACGTACAGGGGTGCTAATTTTCAAAATGCAAGAATATATGCGAGTACAAATTTGCCCATACCTTCAAATATGACCATTACACTTCAGGTTATAAACACTGCATCTATAAACGGTCAGTTTGCAGCGAACCCTAACTTATCTCCAGTAAGTTTATCTACGACAGATCAAGTTCTTGTTTACGACTTCGCAAATGGATTTACGGGCGATGGCGAAAACACGGGATATCAAATTAGATATCAAATTAACAATCCCAATGCGCTCTCATTACCTAGTGGTTTTGAAATGGTTTTTGAGATAAAATAATAACGCTTATGAAACGGTATTTATCACTTTTAATAGCTTTATGCTCACTGTTTAGTTTACAAGGCCAGCTTTTAAATGGTACCTTAGATGTAAATGGTATGCCTAGCTTTATACAGTCATTTCAGGATACCGTACAAGAAGCAGGTATAGATGATAACAACATAGGTTTTGAAAGCGCAATAGATGCAAATCAAATAAGTTTTGTACTTAATCCTATTTTAATTCTCTCGTCTTCCACGCTTTGTAGTGATAATGTTTTTAGATACAGAGTCTTTATGCATACTCAGAATGCACCCCAAAATCTAACGGTAAAGGCCAAAACTTATACAAACAGCGGATTTCGGTTTCCTTCATTTAGTGTCTATGATATTTTAATTATTAAACCCCTTGGATCTCGTGATTTGACAGCCACAAATGGAGGTAATTATATTACTATTCCTAATGATGCCTCTCAGGCAATTAAAGTTTGTGAATTTGTAGGATGTAGAACAGATATACCCATTCAGTTTAAAATAGAAGCGAGTTCGCTTGTACAAGCAGGAGTTTCTAACTTTAATATTATACCGTTGTCTCAAGCCTATTTTAATTAGAGTGAAACTGAAAAATACTTGAGTAAATACAAAAATTACTCGCATATATTCAGAATTCAAAGACACCTATCACCCACTAATCTACAGTAAATTGCGTGCAGTCGAATTTTACTAAATAGGAAATCATAAAAATCAATATTTGATAAATTTTTAAGAAAATGATCAAATTTGAAACCACTAAAAATACGATTACTCTTAGTGGAAATCTTACCAGCGAAAACGTTTCAGAAATACAACATAAAATAGAAGATACGTTATGCGACTATAACTCTATAAATATTAGACTTAATGACTTAGAACTCATTGATATCTCAGGTATATACATGTTATATCTCATAGCAAAAAGTGCAGAAACTAAAAACAAGAAAATTTGTCTAAAAGGTCTAAATTCTGTTATTTTTCAAATCGCACTAAAGGCTACTGGAATTCATAGTCTATTTATAAAAAATTTCTGCTGTAGATCCCAAAAACCAAAAATCAAATAAATTCTTATTTAATTGAAATGCTATAAAAGAAGCTCTAAATTAATCTCTTAGTCAAATGCTTTAATAGAAAAGAAAAGTGCGCTAACTTCGGATTTCAAATTTTGATAACTCTAATCCAGTTCCATGCACTATTCTAAAAATGCTTTTCTTGCCACCACACTGCTAGCTTTATCGAGTTGTGGCGTTAAAAATTCTGCTCTACAAGTTATAGTTACAAATACATTAAATGAAGACCGTTCTTACGAGACTGTATCTGTAGATCTTGATCGGTTAACTACATTTAATCGAAGAGATACAACAACTACCATAGCCGTTATACAAACCAAGTCTAAAGATACCTTAATGAGTCAATTAGTTGATGAAGATGGTGATGGCGTAGCAGATGTGGTCATTTTTCAGCCTGAGATAGCTGCTAAGAGTACTAATACATACAATCTTACAAGTAGCTATAAAAAACCTGATACTAGCACAACAGACCCTGCTGTGTACTCGCGTTTTGTACCTGAGCGAACAGATGATTATGCCTGGGAAAACAACAAAGTTGCTTTTAGAACTTATGGCCCTGTGGCGCAAAAAATGATTGAAGATAAGATACCCGGTGGCACTTTATCAAGTGGAATAGACGCCTGGCTTAAACGCGTTGATTACCCTATTATCAATAAATGGTATAAAAAAATGACTTCAGGAGCCGGAACCTATCACGAAGATACGGGCGAAGGTTTAGATAATTTTCACGTAGGTGCAAGTAGAGGAATAGGCGGTATTGCTGTAAAAAAAGATTCAACCTATTACTACTCTAAAAATTTTACTACGTGGAAAACTTTAACGACAGGACCCTTACGCACCAGTTTTATTCTCGAGTATGAAGATTGGGATGCTAATGGGACCCAAATAACCGAGCAGAAAAAAATATCTCTCGACTACGGAAGCAATTTTTCTAAATTTGAAATCACAATTACCGGTGCAGATACCGTTTCTGCCGGCCTTACCTTACACTCCAATACCGGAAAAACATCAGTAAATGAAGAAAATAAATGGATTTCTTACTGGGAACACATTGATGATTCTGACTTAGGATCGGCACTAATTATTCCGCAAGGGCTTCAAGCTACCGAAAAGTATCTTACACCAAAGCAAGATGAAAGTAACCTCTACGCGCACATAAACGTTGAGAATAACAAAGTGATTTATTATGCAGGTTTTGGTTGGAAAAAAAGCGGCCAGTTTACAAATGAACAAGAATGGCTTACTTTTCTAAATACAACATCAGAAAAATTATCAAACCCATTACAGGTTAGTTTTTCTAAGTAAATCAAGTCTAATCACACAAAAAAGCCTCATTTCAGAATTTGAATCGAGGCTTTTTTTTAGGGCTAATATATGTGATTATTAATCTGTTTTAGACTGCATAAAGTCTGGGAATCCTTTCTCATCCCATTTAACAACACGAGCTCGTGTGTGCCTGTTAAAGTCTTGCAAGGAGTTGCCTCGTATTTGTTTATATACACGTGCGTGATAAATTAAGACATCCGTTTTACCATCTTCTGCAACCGTAAATGAGCTATGACCAGGACCATATCTTCTTACTTCCTCATTAGTTGAAAAAACTGGTGTTTCAGATTTATGCCAGTTTGCTAAATTCATTAAATCTGCTTGCTCATCTGCCCAGAGTAAACCTACAGCATAATTGCTATCTGTGGCACTTGCAGAATAGGTAACAAAAATCTTTCCGTTACGTTTAATAACAGCCGGACCTTCATTTACTTTATAGCCTATACGCTCCCAGTTAAACTCAGGATCTGATATAATTAATTCTTCTCCTTTAAGTTGTGTAGGAGTTTCCATTTTAGACAGTACAAGGGAGGTATTTTCTCCTTCCCGAACACTTTGTGCCCATATTAAATAGCGTTCTCCATTGTGTTCAAATGTAGTAGCATCTAGCGAAAATGAATCTCTTTCAGTTTTAATTTGCCCTTCCTCAACCCATTCTCCTTCCATAGGATTTTCAGATGTATTTGAGAGCGCGTACATACGTATATGCCATACATCTTCGACATCTCCCGCTGCAAAATAAATAATCCACTTCCCATTAATTTTATGTAATTCTGGAGCCCAGATATGTGCCCCCATAATGCCTTGTGTGTGTTTAGTCCAGATCACTTTAGCTTCCGCAGTACCTAAGCCATTTAGTGTTTTTGACTGGCGTAATTCTATACGATCATACTCAGGAACAGTCGCAATAAAATAATAAGTACCATCTATATCTTTATATACCCAAGGATCTGCACGCTGAGGTACTATAGGGTTATTGTATGTGATTATACTTCTTTCGGGCAGTTGTGTTGTGGGCTTACAGCTTTGTAAATTTAAAGTAGTAATTAAAAAAAGCAAGCAAATGGAAAGCTTAAAGAGTTTCATTTTAGTGAAATTTAGCGAAGCTTAAATATAAGTGTTTATTTCACATTTTTATTATATTTTCTCAAATCAAGTCTTGGTAAAACAAAAAATGCCCCGCGATAAACGCAAGGCACTTTAGAATTAAACGCAATTTTAATTTTAAATAACTCCCAGCTGCTTACCTACTTTAGTAAATGCTGCAACTGCTTTTGTAATATGCTCATCTTCATGAGCTGCAGATAACTGTACTCGAATACGTGCTTTTTCTTGCGGCACTACCGGATAGAAAAATGCAATCACATAAATACCTTCTCCTAATAATTTTGCTGCAAATTCCTGAGCGACCTTAGCATCGTATAGCATTATAGGAACAATAGGATGCACTCCCGGTATAATATCAAAGCCTGCATCTGTCATTTCTTTTCTAAAACGTTTTGCATTGTTTTGAACTTTTGCAATTAAATCTGCAGAAGTGCTCAACATATCTATAGCTTTTATAGATGCTCCTGCAATTGCGGGAGCCAGCGTATTTGAAAATAAATACGGTCTCGATTTTTGACGCAGCATATCTACAATCTCTTTTCGGGCAGCAGTAAAACCACCAGAAGCGCCACCTAAGGCCTTACCGTAGGTTCCTGTAATGATATCAACACGTCCCATCACATTATTGTACTCGTGACTACCTTTACCGTTCTCACCTATAAAACCGGTGGCGTGGCAATCATCTACCATTACCATAGCATCGTGTTTATCGGCCAGATCACAAATTTTGTCCAGTTGTGCAATTGTACCATCCATAGAAAACACACCGTCTGTAACAATTAACTTTCTTCGGGCTCCTGAAGCTTTTTTCAATTCTTCCTCAAGAGATTCCATATTGTTATGACTGTATCGGTGACGGGCAGCTTTACATAAACGTATGCCGTCTATAATACTGGCGTGATTTAATTCGTCAGAAATAATAGCATCTTCTTTGCCCAAAATAGGCTCAAAAACACCGCCGTTAGCATCAAAAGCTGCAGCATATAAAATACAATCTTCGGTCCCTAAAAATTCAGCAGTTTTACGCTCTAACTCTTTGTGAATGTCTTGAGTTCCACAAATAAAACGTACAGAAGAAAGACCAAAACCATGTGTTTTAATCGCTGAAATTCCTGCCTCGATAATATCTGGATGTGCAGAAAGTCCTAAATAATTGTTTGCGCAAAAGTTTAAAACTTCAGATCCGTTTTGTGTATTTATTTTAGCCCGTTGAGGAGTGGTTATTATACGTTCTTCTTTATAAAGACCGGCTTCCCGTATTTCTTCTAGTTCGTTCTGTATATTTTCTCTTACTGATGTAAACATAGTGTGATTTTTATGCGTGTTGTTTCTGACTGTTATTTTTTTTTAACTCGAGTTGCTTCAGCATTTCCTGAGTCATTTTTGCAAGATCGTATTTTGGTTTCCAACCCCACTCTGCCTGTGCAGCACGATCGTCTAGTGATATAGGCCAGCTTTCTGCAATTGCTTGTCTATGATCTGGTTTGTACGCGGCTTTAAATTCTGGAATGTGTTTTTGAATCGCTTCTAAAAGCTCTTTAGGCGAAAAACTAATTCCCTGAATATTATAACCTACTGTTTTTATAGCTTCCTTAGGTGCTTCCATTAATTGAAGTGTTGCCTCAATGGCATCATCCATATATAACATAGGTAACTGCGTATCTTCTTGAAGATAACTTACAAAATTTTCTCCATTAATTGCTTTATGAAAGATATCTACTGCATAATCTGTTGTACCTCCACCTGGTAAAGATTGATAACTTATTAGACCGGGATAACGTAAGCAACGTACATCTAAATTGTATTTAGCATTGTAATAACGTGCCCAATGCTCACCGGCTACTTTACTTATACCGTAAACAGTTGTAGGATGCAGCGCAAAATCGTGAGGCACGTGTTCTTTGCGAGCATCTGGACCAAAAACAGCTATTGAACTTGGGAAAAACACCTTTTTAATAGCATTTAAACGTGCTACCTCAAGAACATTAAAAAAGGTAGAATTGTTTAAATCCCAGGTTTGTAAAGGTTTTTCTTCTCCTTTTGCAGATAATATGGCTGCGAGATGGTAAATCTGAGTGATCTTTTGCTGTCTTACAACATCATCTAATGCTTGAATATCTGTAGCGTCAAGCTTTAATGTTTTACAACTAAATTCTTCCCGTATATGAAGATCTGTAGCTACTACAGCATCAGATCCGTATTTTGATATTAGAGCTTCAGTAAGTGCTGTTCCCAACTGACCAAAAGCTCCGGTAATTAAAATTTTAGGCTCTTTCATAACAACTTTATTTCAACATAAAATTAGCAAAAACACAATTCAAACCATATTAAAAACTGCTAAACTCTAAAAATTAAGTAATTTTATCTTTAATATAAATATTTAGCAGAATTATCGCCTAATACTGTTATGAACTAATCTTATAAACAGGAAAATTTTCTTTTATGGAAACACTAGATGAAACCGATCTAAAAATTCTAAGAATTTTACAGGAGGATGCGAAGAAGACAACTAAAGATATTGCAGAACAATTGAACCTAACAGCATCACCGGTTTATGAGCGAATACGGCGTCTAGAAAAAAAAAGGTATATAAAAAATTATGTCGCAATTTTAGATAAAAAGATGCTAAACAGACCGGTAACAGCGATTTGTATGGTATCTCTACGTTATCATAACGAGGGTTTTATAGATACGTTTGAACGCCAGATTAAAGAACTAGTTGAAGTACAGGAATGCTACCATATGGCAGGTAAAGTAGATTTTTTCTTAAAAATACATTTAGGAGGTCTTGAAGAGTACCACGAGTTTGTGCGCAGTAAGCTTTCAAAAATTCAGAATATAGGCGTATTAGAAAGTTATTTTGTACTGAAAGAAATACACAATACCACAGCTATAGATTTTTAATTTAAAGCAGAATATCCTTATTTGATGCACGTTTATATCCTTCTATTTTAAGTTGGTTAGGTGTGATTTCTACAATACTAAAGGTATTATTATCAAGACCTTCATAATCTACCATTCCTAATTGGGTTATATAATGTATACCATTAATCTCCTTAAAATCCTCTGCATGTACGTGGCCGTGGAGGCAGGCAATCACGTTTCCGTTAGCTTCCATTAGCTGCTGAATTTCAGCGTAATTGGTCACATGAAACTTTGAACCTTCTTTATAATACTCATACAGGGGATGATGGCAAAAAACAACGGTAGGCAAATCTGAGTTTGCCAATATGTTTGCAAACCACTCCATTTCTTCTTCAGGAATATTAGCATTTTCCCAGTCTGAACCTTCGGCAAAATAATGCGAAGTCCCATCGGCATCATAATTAGCGTCCAGTACAATAAATTGTAACCCGTTAGCCTCATATGCATAATAACTCACTGCAGTTTTCTGGCCGGTATTATCAATATTTTTTAAAAATTGCTCTTTGGTAATGCTATCAACATCGTGATTACCCAGCGCGTGATAGTTATCCCCTTTAAATCTTTGGAATACAGCTTCAATCTCTCTAAGATATGTTAATGTATCTTCTGCTTTTGCAGCTGAATCCTGATCTTTAAAATCTCCCAGATGAATTAAAAAATCTAAATGCTGAGAATTTAATTCTTCAATTGCTTCCTGCATTTTAGGTATTGAATCCCGATAAAACCGAGTTCCTACCGGTTCGCGATTGGCGTAATGAGAATCTGTCAAAATTCCAAAACGGATTTTAAAATCTCTTTTACTATCACAACTTAATAACAGATTAGGCATTGCTAAAAGCGTAGTTCCGGTTAAAGCAAAAAGCTTAAGTGAGTTTCTTCTGCTAATGTGAGATGAGTTCATTAAAGAAATTTTAAAGGCACAATTTAGATATTCTTTCCGTTTAAAATAGGCTTGTTATCTGCTTTAAAGATATATTAAAGAGTTGAGCAGCTCATTAAGTTTTAGTAATCTTGAAGTGATAATACCCACAAATAATTACATATTTAAACTTTCCGTCTTGAAAAAAACATTCCTCACCCTGTTTATACTTTGCGCATCTTTAGTATCTGCTCAAGAAAGCCAACTACAACTGTTAGATCTACAACTCACTAATTATGAGTATCCTTTTGAAGTAAATAAAATTATAATTTCGGTTCAAAATCAAGAATTAGAAATGGCCTATATGGATGTAAATCCAAAAAATTACAACGGTAAAAACATCATGCTGCTACACGGTAAAAACTTTAATGGTGCGTACTGGAAAACTACTATTGATGCGTTAGCCGCCGATGGTTACCGAGTAATTGTTCCTGATCAAATAGGCTTTGGAAAATCTTCAAAACCAGACCATTTTCACTATACCTTTCAGCAACTAGCATTAAATACCAAAGCTGTTCTAGACCATATAGGCGTAAAAAATACTGCAGTTTTAGGACATTCTATGGGTGGTATGCTCGCAACACGATTTGCGCTTATGTTTCCTGAAATAACCGAAAAATTGATTCTCGAAAACCCAATTGGTCTTGAAGACTGGAAACTAAAAGTACCTTACAAACCTGTTGAATGGTGGTATGAGAACGAACTAATAAAAAATTATGAGGGAATAAAAAAGTATCAATTAGAGAGTTATTATGATGGTAATTGGGATCCTGCTTATGATGAGTGGGTAAATGTGTTAGCCGGGTGGACACTCAATTCTGAATATAAAACCATCGCCTGGAACGCTGCACTTACCTATGATATGATTTTTACACAACCTGTTGTTTATGAATTTTCTGAACTTAACGTTCCTACGCTTTTAATTATAGGTAATCGTGACCGCACTGCATTAGGTAAACCTTTAGTTTCTGAAAATATACGTAGAACTATGGGCTTGTATGATAAATTAGGTAAAGCTACCCAACAGAAAATACCTAACAGCAGCTTAATAGAAATAGAAAATACCGGTCACCTACCCCATATAGAACGTTTTGAAAAATTTATAGTCCCTTTAAAAAACTTTTTAAAGAACTAGATATGAACGGTATATTAGTTAGATTCTTGCAATATAAAAATCTAAAACCTCACGTTAATTAAAATCTATATATTTAAAAATGGCAGCAAGTAAAGAGACAATCTCTAATATTCAAAAGTATACAGATATAGAGCTAGTAAAAATTGTTACTGTAGAGGTTCACAAATATAAACCTGATACCGTAGTTGCTGCAGAGCGTGAACTCTCAAACCGCTCTATTTCAAAAATTCAAATGGCTAATCTGGTAAAAGCCGCTGCTCAACAGAATACTGCTGTGCAGGAAATACAATTGTATGTCACAAATTCTGGAGTACGATTTGTAAATTTTATTATAGATTTTATCGTTTTTATACTATTAATCTTAGCAGGTACATTTATTTTAGATTCAGTATTTACTACTTCTAATAATGAGTTGCTTTTGAGTATAGGTTACGGTATGGTTTTCATACTATTTATGGTTTACTATGGCGTATCTGAATACTTTTCTCAAAAAACCCTCGGAAAATTTTTTACCAAAACTAAAGTAGTAAATCTTGATGGGTCTAAACCCGGTGCGCTTACAATACTTATACGCACCTTATGCAGGCTTATACCCCTAGACCGCCTATCATTTTTAATATTTAAAAGTGGTTTTCACGATAAACTATCACATACACAAGTAGTTAAAGACTTGTAGATTTTTATTCTTAAATAAAAATAAACAGCTGCGCAAGTGACTGCTTTTAGCTTAATTTCGCCGCCTTTAAATAAATCTGCAAATGTTAAAAAAAGAACTTATACACGAATTGAAAGAACGTTTAAATAAACGTCTTGAACAACTGCGTGAGACCAAAGCAGGGCTTATAGAATCACGAGAAAGTGACGGGAAAAGCAGTGCAGGAGATAAATATGAAACCGGAGTTGAAATGATTCAGCAGGAAATGGAGCGCACCCAAGGACAAATAGATCAGACTGAAAAACAAAAAGAAATTTTAAGTCGTATAAGTTTAACTCCAAACACCATTATAGGAGACGGTAGTTTAGTTTTGACAGATAAAGCCAGTTATTTCATCGGTATTCCTTTTGGAGAATTAAAACTTGCTACGGGCAATGTATATTGTATTTCTAGCGCTTCACCTATAGGTGAGTTACTAACCGGCGCACAAGTGGGAGAGACTGTAACTTTTAGAGATCAGATAATTAAAATCGTGGAGATCAAGTAAACTTGCTCATATTATTTTTTAAAAACTGAATCAAGTAATTGATGCAATTCTTTTTTACGAACAGGCTTTAATATAAATCCGTTTATCTCTGGATAACTTTCCATACGTTTTTTATCACAGCTTCTATTTGAAGAGGTTACCATAAAAATTGTAATCTCTTCTTGTTTATCTATTTCTTGAGATCTAAATGCATTTAAAAATCCCCAGCCATCAAGGTACGGCATGTTGATATCTAATAAAATTAGTTTAGGTAACTGTATATTATCTTCTTTTGATTTTTTAAGATAGTTTATACCTAATTCCCCATCTGTTATAGTTACTACATTTAGATCACGCCAGTAGGTATTACACATATGCCCTACGACAAATAGGTATACATCATCATCGTCAATTAGAACAATGTCTGCAACTTGACTCATTCTTTAAAAGTAATTTTAAATGTGGTTCCTTTGTTAACCGAACTTTCAATTTCAATAGTTGCTTCTAGATTTTCGATTTGCGATTTCACAATAAACAACCCCATACCTTTACCAGAATATCCCCTATGAAATCGTTTATATAACTTAAAAATATCTTTACTGTGCAGATCTAAATCTATGCCTAATCCATTATCAATTACGTAAAGTACTTTACGCCCATTTTCTATTTGGGTTTCAAACTTTATAAAAGATTCAACATCTGTTCTTCTATATTTAATAGAATTAGACATAAAACTCTGTACAATACTCTTGAAGTAGAACTTTGAGAAATACAATTCGTCCCAGGCATCTAATTTTAGAATAATTTTAAAGTCGATATCTTTAGTGATTAATTCTGAAAAGTCTCCCTCTACACTTTCAATAACAGTTTTTATATTGAAATTCTTTTGATCAATACCATTCTCACTTAAGATCGAAATATACTCTCGTATGTCATCTGTAATGATACTTATATTACTATTTATCTGAGATAATTTTGGTAATAATAAATCTAACTCATTTGTATTTTGTACTTCTTTAAGGAGATCTACTACTGTAGACATACTTGTTACAGGGGCGCGGAGATTATGAGAAACTAAATAATTAAATTCTTCTAATTGTTTATTACGAGTTTTTAGCCTACCATTAGAAACTATTAACTTCTGATTAGACTCTTCTAAAGAAATCTCACTCAAACGTAACTTCTCATTTTTCTGCTTAAGAGAATCTAAAAATGAAATTTTAATTACTCTTTTTCGCTCAACGATATATGAAATAATCAATATAGTTAACGCACCAAAAACATTAAAAATTACAAAAAACTTAATTATAGGACCTAAAATTAAATCTACAGCTTCTGTAGGAACTTCATGCAGAATAGCCCAATCTGTAGGAGTTACAATATTTTGTGAACCTGTACTATTAGAAGTGTCTGATAAATTTTTAGTTGAAAAATTAAACTTACTTAATGTCCAGATAGCACCCTCGTCTCTAAGTGTGGTATCCTCAAATGTTTTAAAATATGTTTCTATATTATCTGATAAATGCACAGTTTTAGAAGTGTCTGCGAGCTCGTAAGAAAGCGGAAGATCTGAAACATTAGTCGTGATTACATTTAAATTTCGATCAACTAAATAAAGATTGCTTAAAGTAATTTGCTGATTTAGCTGATTGAGAATTCGAGTCATATTAAAATTAATAATCACTAAAGCTCTTAATATACCTTGATTGTCATAGATAGGAGCAATACCTCGCATTACGGGCTTTAATGGTATTTCTATCTCACCATTTTCTCTGTTTAAATTAATTCGAGAGAGAAAAATCTGCCCAGGCTTGAGCTGTATACCCTGCTTAAAATAGTCTCTATTGTATTTGTTTTGTAACTCCCCTACCTTTAACTTCCCTAGATTATCTCTCTCATAACGTAGTAATTCATTCCCATCTAAAGCAACAATTCTAAATTGATCAAAATCTTTCAATTCATCAATAATTTTAAAATAGTGGTTAACGGCAGTACTATTTTGAGATAACTCGAATACATAGTTAAAGTCAATGATATCACCCCAATGCTCAGTACTGCTAGTAATAGATTGACATAAATTTTCTAAAAGATCTTTTTTGTTTTTTATGGTTCGGTCTTCCACGACTGAAAAAACTTCAATGAGATGATCGTATTGAAGTTTACTCCACAAAAAAGTAAAGAGTAAAACCGGTAAGTATAAAAGAAGAAATCGCTTAAGTATTTTTATCCCCATGCCACACAGATTAACAGTCTTGTATATGTATTTTAAATATATAAAGTGGTTACAAGTAAAAGCTAAATCTTAAGATCTGTAGTTGTAAAAACTTGCAAAATCACTGTTTAATATTTTGGTATTTAGGGAAACACCATACATTTTTTTGTATTTCAACTTTAAAAACAAATGAAATATCTATTAAACTTAAGAGACTTATTCTTACAAACAAAATAAACTAGATGTAAATTATAGGTAAGAATTAAGCATAACTTACAAAACAATACAATTATCTGTTTTACAGTTATTTAATAAGGGTTTTTAAGACATTTCTAGATTACAGTTTTTAAAAAATACTTGTATATAAATTAAGTATTTCGCACTCTTCAACGTGCTAAATTGTCTTTCATAGATCGCAAAAAAAAATTGACGATCACTCGTCAATCTTTTAACCATTCTAAATATAAACTCTATTATTATTAAACCGCAATACTTAAGCCAGGTATTCCGTATTGAGAAACTCTTAAATCTATAGGTTTTTTAAGATAACCTTTTATAAAAGTAAATGACTTACAAATTTCTTTTAGAGCAATTTCTGAAAAATTAGAAACCACATATAAAGATGTTTCTTTATTTATATTAATTTCTAATTTGTCTAACTCGTTAAGAAACTCCCAGCCGTTCATTATAGGCATATTAATATCAACCAGTATTAAATCAGGATATGCTATTTCCCGGGTTTCATTTCCTAAATATTCTAATGCTTCTAGGCCATTATTAAATGGAATAATATTAACATCGCTCAACTGTGCTCTTAAAATTTTCTGCATTCCATAGCGGTAAACAGCGTCATCATCAATCAAAAAAATAGTAGTATTAAAGTCCATAATAAAAAAATAAAAAGTAATTGAAATTAATATTATTATTCTAGGGAGTTCAAAGAACGTAAGTTAATCGATTAAGTTGATTATTTTTAACAATAAATCCGACAACAAACACCCAATCGTAGTTTTTCACAAGTTAATCGATTAAGTTAACTGCCATTTTTATTAATGAAAGATGTTTGTTTAGGGATCTACTTAAATACAATTCAACTCATTAGGATTGTAGACTATCGTTTTTATTCAAAAAAAAACCGGCAAAATATGCCGGTTTAAATTCTTTTAATGAGATACAGTTTTTAATGTTTAAATAATGGTCTGTGTCCCATCATTTCATTAACCTCATCTGCTATACTTTCTAACTTATCATTATTGTCAAAATTAGTAAGTGCAGCATCTATAAGCTCTACAACTTTATTCATATCTGCCTCTACGAGACCTCTGGTTGTAATAGCTGCAACACCTATTCGCATTCCTGAAGTCACAAATGGTGAGCGGGTATCAAAGGGTACCATATTCTTATTAACTGTGATATCTGCTTTGCCTAAAGCCTCTTCTGCATCTTTACCAGAAATCTCTTTATTTCTTAAGTCTATGAGCATCATGTGATTGTCTGTTCCACCAGAAATAATGTCGTATCCTTTTTCAACAAAAGCAGCAGCCATAACCGCAGCATTTTTCTTAACCTGAACCATATAATGCAAGAAATCATCTGTAAGTGCTTCTCCAAAAGCGATTGCCTTAGCAGCAATGATATGCTCTAAAGGTCCTCCTTGATTTCCCGGAAAAATACCACTGTCTAATAAAGAAGACATCATACGCAGATTTCCATTCTTTAAAGTAACACCAAATGGGTTTTCAAAATCTTTACCCATTATAATTAAACCTCCACGTGGCCCACGCAGCGTTTTATGAGTAGTCGTAGTACATATATGACAATGTGGTACAGGATCACCTATAATCCCTTTTGCAATTAATCCTGCCGGGTGAGCCATATCACACAATAAAATAGCTCCTACTTTATCTGCTATCTCGCGAAAACGCTTATAATCTATCTCACGGCTGTAAGCAGATGCCCCTGCAATGATCATTTTAGGTTTTTCTTGTATCGCAAGTTCTTCTATCTTATCGTAATTTAAGAGACCGGTTTCTTTATCTACACCGTAAAATACCGGATTGTAAATACGTCCAGAAAAGTTTACCGGTGAACCGTGTGTCAAATGTCCGCCGTGTGATAGGTCAAAACCTAAAAAAGTTTCTCCCGGTTTCATCACTGCGTGAAATACAGCAGTGTTTGCTTGTGAACCAGAATGCGGTTGCACATTCGCATATTCTGCTCCAAAAAGTTCTTTTGCGCGCTCTATCGCGATGGTTTCTACTTCATCTACCACTTCACATCCGCCATAATAGCGTTTGCCAGGGTAACCCTCTGCATATTTATTAGTTAATACAGAACCTGCAGCTTCCATAACTTGTTCGCTGACGAAGTTTTCTGAAGCAATTAACTCTAAACCATTAAGTTGTCGTTGTTTTTCCTCTTGAATTAAATCAAAGATTTCGGTATCCCGTTGCATGCGATATAAAGTTTGTTAAATTAGGTTCAAAAGTAGTGAATACATGCCTTTGGTACTATTTTAATTCTATATTTGAAATGAGCATTTACTAACATTTTATTAAAAATCTATGCCCTCAAAGACTAACGATCCAAAACGCAAAACCTGGTTAGAAACATCTGCAGATACAGATTTCCCTATACAAAATATACCTTTTGGTGTGTTTTTAACTAGAGATGACATTATCACTATAGGTACACGCATAGGTGATTTTGCCATAGATCTGGGAGCTTTACATCAATTAGGGTATTTTAGCGAGATCCCCCTTACAGACGATATTTTCTTACAAGACAGCTTAAATGATTTTATAGCAGACGGTCGCAAGACCTGGCGTGCAGTACGTAATCGTATTTCGGTGATTTTTGAAGCAGATAATGCCGAGTTAAGAGATCAAAAAGACCATTGTGAACGTGTTATTTTTGCTATGGATGAAGTCGAAATGCAGCTTCCGGTACAAATAGGCGATTATACAGATTTTTACAGTAGTAAAGAACATGCCATAAACGTAGGGTCTTTATATCGTGATCCTCAAAACGCTTTGTTACCTAACTGGATGCATTTACCGGTAGCCTATCACGGGCGCAGCAGTTCTATAATACCATCAGGTATTTCTGTACACAGACCACAGGGACAAAAATTACCTAATGGCGCTACAGAACCTATATTTGGCCCATCACGTCAACTTGATTTTGAATTGGAGATGGCTTTTATTACTACAGATGCTAATGAGCTTGGGCAACCTATTCCTGTAGATCAAGCCGAAGAATATATTTTTGGACTGGTACTTTTTAATGACTGGAGTGCACGCGACATTCAACGGTGGGAGTATGCACCTCTAGGTCCGTTTTTAGGAAAAAACTTTGCATCTTCAGTATCCTGCTGGATTGTTACATTAGATGCCTTAGAGCCTTTCCGTACGGCGAGTCCTAAGCCTGAAAAAGAACTGTTACCCTATTTACAATACAGCGGCAAAAAAACATTTGATATTAATCTTGAAGTAAGTATTAAGCCCGAAAATAAAGAAGAAACGGTAGTTACTAATTCTAACTTTAAACATCTCTACTGGAATATGAGCCAGCAACTGGCGCATCATACCGTTAATGGGTGTCCTGTAAATAGTGGAGATATGATGGGAAGTGGTACTATTTCGGGTTCTGCTCCTAAATCTTTTGGTTCTATGCTAGAATTAAGTTGGAAGGGTTCTAAACCGGTTAAGCTTAATGATGGTGGTGATCGTAAATTTATTGAAGATAAAGACACCGTTATTATGCGAGGTTACTGCGAGAAACCTGGTGCAGTACGTATAGGCTTTGGCGAGGTAAAAACTAAAATACTACCCGTTTTTAAACCGAAGAAAAAATAAAAAGGAATTTCAATAAAAAAAAAGAGCAACAGGGTTGCTCTTTTTTTTTGCTTTTAAACTCAAGTTCTTCTTTTTGGAAAAAATTTAAGTGTATATACTTATTACCACTTAATAATAGCACTCGCCCAGGTAAACCCACTACCAAAAGCAGCAAGTACAACCGTATCACCTTCTTTAATTTTACCATTTTCCCAGGCCTCAGTTAAAGCAATAGGGATTGATGCCGCGGTAGTATTTCCATATTTCTGAATATTGTTGTACACCTGATCGTCATTTAAGCCAAATTTTTTCTGTACAAATTGAGAAATTCTAAGATTTGCCTGATGCGGTATCAACATATCGATATCTTCGGCTTTTAGTTTATTTTTCTCAAGACCTTCAACAATCACTTCAGAAAAACGCACTACAGCATTTTTAAATACAAATTGACCATTCATATACGGGTAATACGGGATATCTTCCTGCGGATTTTTTTCAATCAATTCAGGCACCCATTCCAAAGTACTTGGTCCTTTTAAAGAAAGCTCTAAGGCGTGTTTACCTTCACTATGTAAATGTGTAGATAAAATACCTTTTGCATTGTCTTCTTCTCGGGTAAGTACTGCCGCTCCTGCCCCATCACCAAAGATGACTGATACATTACGCCCACGCGTAGTCATATCTAAACCGCCACTGTGATTTTCTGAACCTATTACCAATATATTTTTATACATCCCGGTTTTTATAAACTGGTCTGCTGTAGAGAGGGCATAGATAAAACCACTACATTGATTACGTACATCTAAAGCAGGTACGGTACGCATATCTAGCATTTCCTGCACCTGTACACCACAGCCCGGAAAATAATAATCTGGACTTAATGTAGCAAAAACAATCATGTCTATATCCTGCGCAGTCATTTTTGCACGTTCTAAAGCGATTTTTGCAGCTTTTACACCCATAACCGCGGTGCTGTTGCCGTCTCCGTCTTTTATATGACGGCGTTCTTTTATACCGGTACGCTCTTGTATCCAGGCGTCATTGGTTTCCATAATCTTAGACAAATCATCATTTGTCACTATATTTTCGGGAACATAGGCTCCCATTCCTGCAATTCGAGAATTATACATAGGGTAATAAATATGAGATATAATTAGTAGTACCAGAATTTCTGATGCCATAAACCGCGGAAAGATACAGATTCTGCAATTTTAAATGCTTTAAAGCAGCTGCCTTTAGCTATGCGTGCATAATAATTAGAATAATTATTTTTCCTAAATTGAATTAAAATCCATCTCATGAAAAAAATATGCTACTTTGCTTTAATGTTATTTCTCTCTACCCCACTTTTTGCGCAGGAAAATTTAGATTATCAAAAACCACCTAAAGAAATTCTTGATTTAGTTGACGTTCCCAGAGCCCCCGCTGTGGTCATAAATACCGCAGGTGATACGATGCTTCTACTCTACCGCGACAGTTTTAAAACCATTGCAGAACTTTCTGAAGAAGAATTGCGTCTGGGTGGTTTACGTATAAATCCCAAAACAAATATAGGCAGTCGTACTACCTTTTATAATGATGTAAAAATAAAAGGAGTACAGGAAACTGAAGCCCGTGCTATTTCCGGCTTACCAGATAATCCTATGCTTAGCAACTTTAGCTGGTCTCCAGACGAGACTAAAATGGCACTTACAAATACAACTGAAACCGGTGTAGAAGTTTGGATATTAGATTTAAACACTGCGACCGTACGCAAACTTACTGAGCCCACTCTAAATGCCAATATGGGAAGTCCCATAAGCTGGTTTAAAGACGGTAAAAGCTTGTTAATAAATATGCTTCCTGCACAGCGTAAAGATTTAATTAATACCGCAGAGGCTATACCTACCGGACCCACAATTTCTACCAGTGACGGCTCTAAGGCTCAAAACCGAACCTATCAGGATTTACTTCAAAACCCGAATGATATATTCAATTTTGAGCAATTGGCAACTTCAGTACTAGTCAAACAAAATTTAGATGGTACCAGCACAACCTGGGGCGAGGCAGCTATGTACACAGGTGTATCATTTTCTCCAGATGGGGAATATATTATGACAACTACCATACACAAACCATTTTCATATATCGTACCCTATAGTAGATTTCCTGAGAAAGTAAGTGTATATAAGCAAGATGGTACTCTTGTAAAAGTAGTAAATGAAACTCCGTTAATTGAGGAGCTTCCGCAGGGCTTTATGGCAACGCAGACTGGAAAGCGCAATATGTACTGGAGAGCAGATCATCCTGCAACCTTATATTGGGCTGAAGCTTTAGACCAGGGAGATCCAGAAGTTGAAGTACCTTTTAGAGATCAGGTATATATGCAAAAAGCACCCTTTACTGAGGCTCCTACAAAAGTTTTAAAAACTATTAACCGTTTTAGAGGAATTACCTGGGGTTCAGAAAACACAGCAATAGCTTACGATTACTGGTGGAACACGCGTAATACAAAAACATATGTATTTAACCCTTCAGACAAAAGCAACGAAGGTAAAGTGATAGCAGACCGAAACTATCAAGATACCTACAGCGATCCCGGTAGCTTTGTAACTCAGGATAACAGCTACGGAAAACCCGTGCTTACATTGGTTGACGGGAATGCTTATTTAATAGGAGATGGCTTTAGTGAAAAAGGTCAGTTTCCATTTATAGATAAATTGAATCTTGAAACACAGGAAACTCAGCGTATTTATGAGTCGGAATACACAGATAAGCTTGAAAATCTACAGAAAGTATTAGATATTAAAGAAGGTAAAGTGCTCGTGCGTATTGAAGCGCCTACTGAATATCCCAACTATTACATACGAGATCTTGACGATAAAAGTTTAGACCAGATTACTCGTTTTGAAAATCCGTTTAAAAGTATTCAGGATGTACATAAAGAGGTCATTAAATACACACGTGAAGATGGTTTAGAACTTTCGGGTACTTTATACCTACCGGTAGGTTATGATATGAAAAAGAAAGAGAAAAAACCAATGCTTCTCTGGGCTTATCCTACTGAATTTAAAGACAAAAACAGTGCAAGTCAAACCACCTCAAACCCTAATGAATTTACCTACCCGTATTATGGTTCTATGGTATATTGGGTTACGCGAGGTTATGTAGTACTTGATGATGCATCCTTTCCTATCGTGGGTGAAGGCGACACAGAACCTAATGACTCGTTTAGAAAGCAACTTGTTGCTAATAGTAAGGCGGCTATTGACGCCGTTGATGCTTTAGGCTATATAGACCGAAATAAAGTCGCAGTAGGTGGTCACTCTTACGGTGCTTTTATGACCGCAAACTTATTATCACATTCAGATTTATTTGCTGCCGGAATTGCGCGTAGCGGTGCCTATAACCGTACGTTGACTCCATTTGGTTTTCAGTCTGAAGAGCGTAATTACTGGGAGGCTCCAGAAGTTTACAACGCGATGAGCCCTTTTATGCATGCCGATAAAATGAAAACTCCGTTACTCTTGATTCACGGTGTAGCAGATAACAATAGCGGTACATATCCACTACAAAGTGAGCGCTATTTTAATGCTTTAAAAGGATTAGGTGCGACAGCTCGTTTAGTAATGTTGCCTAAAGAAAGTCATGGTTACGCTGCAAAAGAATCTATTTTACATATGCTGTGGGAACAAGATCAATGGCTCGAAAAATATGTAAAAAACCGCGATGTAAATGAAATTAAAAAGACTGAAGAAATTAAAAAGTAAATCTTCTTTTAATTAATAGAAATTAATTTACAGTCTCAGCAATCTTATATAGATTCCTGAGACTGTTTATTTAACACAGGGCCAACTACAAAACTACTTTCTTTAATTTTTCGTATATTTAAATAAGACCGAAAAATTCTAAATGCAGATTTGATATAAGATTTTGTACGATTAGAATTGCATTAATTTAAAGTGATTAATACGATTTAATCGGAAAAGTTTTGCTATGCACGCATAGTAAGAATTGATAAGAAAACACTTCTAAACGACCCAAAACTGCTACATTTACATAAAATTTGTTAGAGAAATATGATATTAAATAATATACGTCTCGAAGTAATGCAAACCATAGGAAAGTCTATGGATGAACTTATTGGGACCTACCTGAAGTCAATTGATGAAAATTGGCAGCCTACAGACATGCTTCCCGATCCTACCAACCCAGAATTTATTGACGAAGTCAAAGAGATTCAGGAGTTATGTCGCGAGATGGATTATGATTTATTTACTGTTTTAGTAGGTGACACGATTACTGAAGAAGCTCTACCTACTTACGAATCCTGGTTAATGGGAGTTCAAGGTGTAGATCAAGTTAATGGTAATGGCTGGTCTAAATGGGTACGCTCATGGACTGCCGAAGAAAATCGTCACGGGGATTTACTTAATAAATACTTATACCTTTCTGGTCGCGTAAACATGCGCGAGATGGAAGTAAGTACACAATACCTCATAAGCGATGGTTTTGATATAGGTACCGGTATGGATCCTTATAAAAACTTTGTATATACTAGTTTTCAGGAATTGGCGACAAACGTATCACACAGACGTGTAGCTTCATTTTCACGTAAATCTGGAAATAAGCAATTGGCAAAAATATGTAATATGATTGCTAAAGATGAAGCGCGTCATGCTTCTGCTTATATGGAGTTTGTACGTCGTATTTTTGATTTGGACCCTAGTGAAATGATGATGGCTTTTGAAGCAATGATGCGTAACAAAATTGTGATGCCGGCTATGTTCTTAAGAGAATCTGGGCAGCATATTGGTCAGCTTTGGGAACATTTCTCAGATGCTGCGCAGCGCTCTATGGTTTATACCACACAGGATTATATCACCATTTTAAAATCTCTGGTTGCAGACTGGAAAATTGAAGATATCAAAGGACTTAATGATAAAGGCGAGCGTGCTCGTGATTATTTATTAAACCTACCTGATCGTTTAGAACGTATTTCACAACGTATTGTAGTTCCTAAACTCGATCACAAATTCAAATGGATTGCTAGTTAAAAAGCATAACTCATTTAAAAAATAACCCTGAAAGATATGTATTCTTTCAGGGTTATTTTTTGTGTTATACGCAACTCGGGTAGAGCGCTGTCGAGAATTTTAACTTAAAAAATCAAATAGACACCTTCTAAAAATTTACAGTTTTACCGCACTCTTAATTTTGTATTTTTAAGTCGATACCTCTATGCTATATGTTTAAAAACGACTTTAAAAATAGTTCTATGATATTCAACCCAATGAAGCTTTTCTACTTCGCACTCTTTTGTGGTATAGCTTTACCTACCAGTGCACAATCTCAAGATGTTGACGATGCATTAAGAAAGACATTATTATTACATAAAGAACTAGTGAGTATTCCTAATTTGCCCGAAGATGAAGCATCAATGCTTAAAAATATCAACTGGGTTGCTGATTATTATCAAAAATTAGACTTTAAAACAACATTGCTTCCATCAAGTACGCTTCCACTTTTATTGGCTGAAAAAGTCTTCAATCCCAAGTTTAAAACTGTTTTGTTTTATTTTCATATAGATGGGCAGCCTGCAAATAAAGCGAATTGGGATCAGGAAAATCCTTTTACTCCAGTTTTAAAAAAACAAGATTCCGCAGGAAACTGGCAAAATTTAGATTGGCACGCTCTCGACTCAAAAATAGATGATGAGTGGCGCATATTTGCTCGTGCAGCAGCAGATGATAAAGCGCCTATAATTATGTTTCTGGCTGCTTTAGAACAGTTAGATGCTCAGAATAAAAAACCCAACTTTAATATAAAAGTAATTTTTGATCCCGAAGAAGAATATGGTTCATCGGCATTATTATCTACGCTGCCCATAAATAAAGAACGCTATGCTTCAGATTATTTTATCGTAATGGACGGGCCGGCTCACGATTCTAATAAACCTACCGTAACATTTGGTTGCAGAGGTATTGTTACCTGCTCTATAACCACGTATGGCGCCTCGTTACCTCAACACAGCGGCCATTATGGCAACTATGTCCCCAACCCGATTTTTAGCCTTGCAAAATTATTGAGTACAATGAAGGATGATAAGGGTTATGTGCTCATTAAAGACTATTACAAAGGCATCAATTTAAGTCCGGAAATAACTGATATTTTAAAATCTATTCCCTATGACTCAGTAGCGCTCAATAGCCAACTAGGCATTTTCACTTCAGAAAAAATAGGAAATAATTATCAGGAAGCGCTGCAGTACCCCTCGTTGAATATTCGCCAGATAGGTACCTCGTGGTCTGGAGAGAATTTAAAAACTGTGGTACCTGAATTTGCAAAAGCAGATCTTGATGTACGCCTCGTTTCTGAGACCGAAGCACAAATTCAACTTGAAAAAATTAGAACTCATATTGTTAAACAAGGATATTATGTAATTGATCACGATCCTACAGCTGAAGAACGCGCTACGCATCCTAAAATAGCGAAGTTTATAGCAAATGAAGGAATTAATGCTTTTAGAACAGACCTCGACAGCCCCTTTGGAAAAACCATTTCAAACAGTCTTTCTAAAGCATTTAAAGAAGAGCCTATAAAAATCAGGATGATGGGTGGTACCGTTCCTATTGTACCGGTAATAAATGCGCTTAATATTCCAACATTAATTATCCCAATGGTTAATATGGATAATAACCAGCACAGCCCTAATGAAAATATACGCATAGGTAATATGCGTCAGGGTATTCAAATCTGTCTAGCTCTTTTACAAACTAATCTTTAAACTATTTATGTCTCAAAAAGAATTTAAAGTCATCGAGTTTACTAAGAAGCAAGAGCTTGTTGAATTTGTAAATGCCAACTCAGAAAAGATTGAAATTGTATCTATTTCCAGCAGTCAGGAATCCTGGAATTACAAACACTTTCTTTGGTTTTATAAACTGTAAGTAATACCATAAAAAATCCCCGCATCGTAAAATGCGGGGATTTTAATTTTAGAGCAGGATTAAATCGATTAGAAAATATAACGCAATCCTACTTGCGCCTGCCATCTGCTGTCTAAACTAAAATCGTTAGTAAAAGTTTTTGTTTGTGAAGTATTAAACGTGTAAACCGGGCTTCCGCTAGAAACATCAACTCCTAAAGGTTGATCGTTTACCGGCACTTCAATAACACCCCAGTCTGAACTAATAAGATTTCCCAGGTTTAAAATATCTATACTAAACTGGATGGTATTTGTTTTATTTTCTGAAACTTTAAAATCATAGTCCTGTAAGATTTTTAAATCCCAACGACCTCTCCACGGGCTCAGTGCACCATATTTTTCGGCGTATGCACCTCTACGATCACTTAAATAGTCATCCTGAGCTATATAATTTTCATAAGCGGTACGCTGTGCAGCCTGTGCCGCTGCATCACCTGAAAACGCATACGTCTCTAACTCCTGACTTGTAGGTATATATATCAAATCATTAAGTACAGAACCATCATTATTAATATCACCGCTATAGGTATAAGCGAATCTTCCGCCCTGCGCATACTCATAAAAAGCACCTAATGAAGTACGCCATTGCTTGTTTGCTCCATAGGTAAATGCTTTGTTAAGCTGACCTACGATACGGTGTTTATCTCCATAACGTGAGGTGGTACTTACCGCTCTGTTTACATTGCCAAAAGCCGGATTACGATCATATGCATCACTAGATATTTCTGCATCTAACGAACTCGCATCCTCTGCTTTTAAATAGTTATATGCTATGCTCGCAAAAATACCGTTGCTAAATGTCTTCTGAAATTTTGTTGACCAGTTGAATGAAAATCCTACATCTGTATTTGAGAATACATAGGCATTTGTATTACCGCCAAACTCGTCTTTTGCGCGATCACTATCTAAATAAATAGGTCTGCCGTCTGGACCTGCAAGGGTTCCTGAAGGATTTGCCAGACCGTAATTACGCACCATTTGTGAATTTAAATCACGGGTATAAATAAAGTCTGTTGAAGCGGTAATTCCATTTTCAAAACGATAATCAAGACCTAAACTATTACGCCATACCTGCGGAAACTTAAAGTCTGGTGCAGAAGTCGTGTAGAAAAAGAAGTTTGGGTTTGCTACTTGATTTCCTATCCATACAAAAGGTAAACGACCGGTAAATACACCCGTACCTCCTCGTATTTGGAACGTATTATCTCCTAAAACATCGTAGTTAAATCCTACTCGTGGTGAGAATAAAATTTTCTTAGAAGGAAGATCTAAACTATTTAGATTTGTAGGGTTTCCATTTTCATCAAAGTAGGTGATTCCGGGTTGGTAGTTTCCGTCAGGGAACGTACCGCCGGCTGCACGTAAAATATTTTCACGTATTTTATCTTGTGTATTAAAAAAAAGTGGCTTGTCTATACGTAATCCTACGGTCAAAGTGAAATTTTCGGTAGCCTTCCATTTATCCTGTGCATAGAAAGCAAGTTGACCTACATTAGTTTCGGCTAAAGCCCAACTATCATTAGCTGTATTGTTGTCAAAAGTAGTTTGAGCACTCGCCAGCGCTTCAGCTAATAAACCGTTGTTTACTGCTTCTTCAAAACTTAATCCTGCAACATTAGGATTTGCACGTACGCTTGTAAAATCTGGTGCAAAAACACCAACTCCGCCATTTGCATTAAAGTAGCTGTACGCACCCAGGTTAAAGCTGTTATCAAACATAAATTTCTCAAAACTTCCACCTAAGGTAATTGTGTGATTTCCGGTTACAACATTAAAGTTATCTGTGATTTGAAAAACTTTCTGCGTTAATTTATTGTTTATTGAAAAAGGCTCGTGACCTGCAATAATAGCACGTACCCCATCTTGCTGAATACTAATCGCTGGTGCCGGTGCAGAAAAAGGATCTCTGCTATCATCAAAGAAGGTATAACCCGCCTGAAGTTTATTAGTCACGTTTCCGCCAAAGTTGGAGTTTAATTCAACTAACCAGGAGTCAATCTTATTATTAATACGGTATCCTGCATTTCTAAACTGAAGAGTTGTCTGGTCTGGTCCTCTTCTTCCTATCGCTTCGGGATTTGCCGGCAAATCTCGAGAGGCATTTAAAAAGTTGTAAATAACAGCAACACGGTGATTGTTATTTATATTCCAGTCTAGCTTAAATATACCTTTTGTAGATTCCGTCTTATGTGTAAAATTTTCATAAGGTCCTGTCTCGTAACCTAAACTAGATAATTGTTGAGAAACATAATCAAGATCTTCGGCAGAAACACGAGATACATTTTGCCCTGTAATGCCCGGACGCGCTGCCAAAAAGTTTGAACCTGCATCTGCGCGGTCATCTTTTTCAAAGTTTGCAAAAACAAACAATTTATTTTCGATTAAAGGTCCACCTACACTAACCCCGTATTGCTTTTGATTAAGCTCAGGAACAATTATTTTATCGTCACCTACCTTACTGCCCGTCATATCCTGATTACGGTAAAAACCATAAACTGTTCCTGCCCACGTATTAGTACCACTCTTGGTAACAGCGTTAACCGAAGCTCCCGTAAAACCTGCTTGAGTCACATCATAGGGTGCTGTTGAAACCTGTATCTGGTCTATTGCATCAAGCGAAATAGGCTGTGCATTAGTCTGCCCACCCGGTGTTGCTGCATCAAGTCCAAAAGGATTATTAAAAATTGAACCGTCTAAACTAAAGTTATTGAATTGGTCATTTCTTCCTCCAAAAGAACCATTACTAGAGGCAGTAGGCTCTAACCTGTAAAAATCTGCAGCAGATCTTGAGATCGTAGGTAAACTTTTAAGTTCGCGTCTGCCTATACTGGTTTCTGCTCCGGTTCGATCGCTATTAATTACATTATTTTTTGAAGAAGAAACCACAACAGCATCAAGCTCTGTTGCATCGCTAGCTAAAACTGCTTTTACGTTAAAAGACTGTCCCAGTGATAAATTGATGTTGTCTAGCACATATGTTTTAAAACCTACATAGCTAATTGAAATGGTATACGGCCCTCCCACACGTACATTAAGCAGCGAGAATCTTCCGTCAAAATTTGTAATTGCACCGTAAACCGTACCCGTAGGCGTATGCGTTGCAGTTACATTGGCTCCGGGTAGAATTGAGCTTTGGTCATCATATACAATACCACTGATTTCTGCAGTTGTTACCTGTGCTGAGGCGGTAAGAACCAACATAAAAAGGCTGATAAAAAAAAGAAGTTGCTGTCTTTTCATAAGCTTCATTTTGAATTTGAGTTTAGTAAGTGTTAAGAAATTGCAAAATAAAATAAAAGCAACTAAAAATTTGTCTTTATAATACAGATTGAGTAAAATATAATGAACAGTTGTTGATAAGCAATAAATAAACAAATACCTGTAAATAAAACACTTAAAAATCAAAAAAAAGAATTACACGTATCAACTTTGTAATGTAGAAAGTAGTAAAAATATGAGTTTAAATATTTTCATTTAGACCTTTAATTGATGTATTACACGGGTGATTACCTGATTAATCGGCAGACAGCGTCAAGTACAAAAGGACATATTGAAGGGATTAAAGCTGTACACAATAGCTTACCAAGTTAACTGACGCAAATGAAATTGTAGTATTAAATATTACGTAATCTTTATTTATATTTAGTAGATGAAAATTAAGTTCAAAAAGAAGAGATTATACGCCAATTTAGTATTGGGCATAATATGGGTTATAATTGCACCATTAAGTCTACTAAAAGATGAGGGGTTGAATTGGTCAGATTACATCTATTTTGGTATTGGTGTTTTCTACCTGGCTCATTATGTTTACGATCTCAAGCACCAGTACTTAGAAATTGAAGATGGTGTAATTAAGAAAAATAGTCTTTATGGTTTTCGTAAAAAAATGAATCTTAAAGATATTGATAGGGTCGAAAAGTTTGCAGGAGATTACACCTTAAAATCAAATGATACGAAATTAAAAATAAATACCTCGTTTATTGAAAATCAGTCGCTTACTTCTTTGGTTAAAACACTTTCAGAGCTTAATCTTCCAACAGAAAAAACACCTTTTATCAAGTGATTTAAATAAATTAATTTTCTAATTAATTGGGAATTAACTTTTAAGCCTTAAGTATTAATAATTGACATATCTCGCTCAACACCTTACAAACCAACGTTTTCTGTTAAATGAGCTACAAGCATCAATAATAAGCTTATCTTTGCCGCTTATTATATTTTATGACATTTAAAGAATTAGGTCTTATAGACCCTATCCTTAAAGCTTTAGCTGATAAAGGATACACCCACCCTACCCCTATTCAACAGCAAGCAATACCGGTATTATTAAGAGGACAAGATTTATTAGGTTCTGCACAAACAGGAACCGGTAAAACAGCGGCGTTTACCATCCCGATACTTCAACAAATTTATAACAACATAGGTTCTGGCAAAGGCACACGCAAGCTTAAAGCTTTGATTATTACCCCTACGCGAGAACTTGCTATACAAATAGACGATAATGTAACCGAATACAGCAAATATACCGGTATTAAAAATACTGTGATTTTTGGTGGTGTTAAACAAGCTTCGCAGGTTTCTGCAATGCGCAAAGGAGTTGATGTATTAACTGCTACTCCGGGACGTCTTTTAGATTTAGTTAAACAAGGGTTTATTAGTTTAAAAGATATTGAATATCTGGTGCTTGATGAAGCAGACCAGATGCTCGATATGGGTTTTATTCACGATATTAAGAAAGTACTAAAACTAGTACCGCACGATAGACAATCTTTATTCTTTTCGGCTACGATGCCAAAGGCGATTGTAGATCTTTCTAAACTCATACTTGGTGATTTTGAAAAAGTAAGTATAGAGCCTGAGAAACCTACTGCAGAACGTGTAGATCAGGGGATTTACTTTGTAAGCAAAAAAAGTAAGCCAAAATTATTAAAGCATCTTATTGAGACTGAAAATCCCGCTACCGTTTTGGTTTTTTCACGTACTAAGCACGGTGCTAATAAGATTGTAAAAATCTTAGATAAAGCAGGAATTAATGCTGCAGCTATACACGGTAACAAATCACAGGCTGCTCGTCAAAAAGCCCTAAGCGCTTTTAAAGATGGTCAAACTCAGGTTTTAGTAGCCACTGATATCGCTGCAAGGGGTATCGATGTTTCTGAATTAGAAATGGTAATTCAGTATGATTTACCTAACGTTTCTGAAACCTATGTACACCGTATAGGTCGTACCGGTAGAGCAAAAGCCAGTGGCGTTGCGCTAGCTTTTTGTGATAAAGAAGAGCGTGCTTATCTTAGAGATATCGAAAAACTAATTAAGCAGAAGATAGATGTGATTGCAGAACACCCGTTCTTAATTGACGGTCCTGACGATCCTTCAGATGAACCTGATGCTCGACCACCACGCAACAACACACGTAATAACTCACGTAACAGCAACAGTTCCCGTAATAGTTCTGGTCGTTCAAAAAACAACGATGATCGCAGAAATAGCGGCCCTGTAAAACGTACAGCGGGAAACCCTAAAAAACGTTTTAACAGCAAACCGGAATCCAATTAAGAACTGGTTTTGACAACTAAAAAATCCGCTGTAGGCAACTACAGCGGATTTTTTAGTTTTGCTTATTATCTTAAGAGCTATAATTTGATCATTAAGTCCTATTTGGTATTATCAGAAGCAGTAATAGCGACTAACAACGTTATTCTTTAATTTGCAATTTCAGCAATTTTAAATCGCAAAGTAGGTAAATACCAGTGTGATGCAACATTTAAAATTTCTAACTATAATTTAACAGCATTTATAGCCAGAGTAAAGCTTTGGGTTCAGTTTCTTTTTTATATTTATTCCGTCATTAACGATTAGACTTATTATGAGAAAATTTATAATACTTAGCGCGTTTGCTGCTACCCTTTTTGTGAGTTGCGATGATACACGTAAAGTTTTACACGAGCAATATCTAGAGTATGTTATGCATACAGATAGTCTTGATGTGGTACACGATGCGATGACGGTTCATCACGATGCGCTTAAAACTGATACCCGTACACTTGCGCAAAAATTAAAAGATGTAGAGGAAACAGATTCTATTGCAATTGCAGATTTAGCTAAGCATCAGGTTTTATTAAAAGAGCAGGCAACTTCGCTTTCTAAATTAAAAAAACTGATTGAAAGCCACGCAGACGTAAAATCTTACTTTATGTCAGACAGCATTTCAGTAGAGCAAATGGAGGCACAATTAGTGGAGATGGAAGCTAACAACACAGATATCGCTGCTCGTTTAACACAAATCAAAACTGAATTAAAAATGATTGAAGTAGAACAAGAATCTCTTAAAAAAACTGAAGAACATTAGTTTATTGAACATATTCCCGCTTTACAAATCAATCATCTAAAATAAAAAAGTCCGTTGAGAATCTTCAACGGACTTTTAATTTATACTTCAGTCTTGCGGACTCACAAATTAGAATTTGGTTTTTTAGTAACTTAAGCAAGTCTAAAACATTCATTTAAGATATTAAACTACAAACTCAAAATCAATCAAAATCAACACATGAATTTTAAAAGTCAAATTTTAAGTATCCTGGCAATTTCCTTAGGTATTGCGGGATTTGCACAGGAGGTTAACACCATAGATACGCGGCTTATGCACGAGCCTGCTATAAGTATAAATCATATCGCTTTCATTTATGCTGAAGATTTATGGGTAGCTAATATAGATGGCTCTGAGCCTCGAAGATTAACTATTGATGAAGGTATAGAGTCTAATCCGGTTTTTTCTCCAGATGGTAATACAATTGCTTTTAGTGCAGAATACGATGGCAATACAGATGTTTTTACAGTAGCGACTACCGGTGGAGTGCCTGAACGACTTACATACCATCCGTATTCAGACTGGGTACGCGATTTTACGCCAGATGGTAAACACTTGCTTTTTGCCTCGCAACGGTCTTTATTTACAAATCGATATGCACAACTATTTACTGTTCCTGTGGAAGGAGGGCATACGACACAACTAGAAATCCCCAATGCCTACTGGGCCAGTTATTCAGATGATGGCAAATACATTGCCTACACGCCCATTCCAGATCGTTTTAACCAGTGGAAACATTATCGCGGCGGTACCCAATCACGTATTTATATTTTTGACACAGCTACTAAAGAGGTTGTTGAAATCCCTAAACCTACAGAAGGCAGTAACGATGCGCAACCGGTATTTTCAGGAAATTCGGTTTATTTTAGAAGTGACCGCGACGGCGAATTTAATCTTTACAGCTACGATCTGGCCTCACAACAAGTAAATCGCCATACAGACTTTAAAAAATTTGGTTTACAAGATCTCGATGTAAATAAGGCAGGAACTCTTATTCTCGAGCAGGCAGGATATTTACACAGTTATAACACAACTACAAAATCTTTAAATAAACTCACTATAGGCATCGCAACAGATTTGCTAGAGCTTCGTGAGCGTTTTGTTAGTGGCAGTGATTATGTGCGTAGCGGTGGTATTTCTCCATCAGGTGCACGAGTTGTAGTAGATTTTAGAGGAGAGATTGTAACTGTCCCAGCAGAAAAAGGAGACGTTGCAAATCTTACACAAACTCCCGGAGTACACGAAAACTACCCCAAGTGGTCACCAGATGGCAAGTCTATCGCTTACTTTTCTGATGCTAGCGGTGAGTATGCTTTACACGTTAAAGATCAAAATAGTACCGCAGCCGCAAAAAGTATTCAGCTAGATGGCTCTGGTTTTTATGCGTATATCCACTGGTCTCCAGATAGTAGAAAAGTAGCATTTGTAGATAATGGTAGAAATTTATACATCACCACGGTCGCTACCGGAAAAACACAAAAAATAGCTCAGGATATATTGTATCAGCCGGGAGTTTACCGGGATTTGTTTGGGAGTTGGTCTGCAGATTCTAATTGGCTAGCCTACACCTTAATTACCAACACTAATTTTGAACAGGCCTATCTTTTTTCGCAAAGCGAAAATAAATCGTATCCTATTTCAGACGGACTTTCAAATGTTGCAAATCCTACATTTGACCCTAGCGGAAAGTATTTATACCTAACCGCCTCTACAGATGCTGGGCCGGTAGTGAACTGGTTTGACCAGTCTAATCAGGATATGGAAGCTTCAAACTCTTTGTATTTAATAACACTTCAGAATGATGTAAAATCACCTTTTGCAAAAGAAAATGATGTTGAAGTGATTGCTAAAGCAGAAGCCGAAAAAGAAGAAAAAGCTTTCGAAGCTAATAAAAAAGAAAAGGCTGTTCCTACCTTAAAAATTGACTGGGATGGTATTTTAAACAGAATGGTTGCCGTTCCTCTGGGCAGTGGTTATTACGGCTCACTTTCGGTACCAGAAGAAGGTGTTTTATTTTACCTGTCTTATCCCGCTCACGATGACGCCGTAATGCTACACAAATACGATTTAGCAGAACAGGAGGATGAAGAGATCGTAGAAACCAACTCCTATGAGATTAGCTCAGGCGGTAAAAAAATGATGTATTATAATGGCGGTAGCTGGTTTGTTTCAGAGACTGGTAAAAAAGCTGATAACCCACCGCTAGATTTAGAAGCCATACAGATTAAAATAAATCCTAAACAAGAATGGGCAAATATCTTTAACGAGGCCTGGCGTGTAAACCGCGATTATTTTTACGATCCTGCTATGCATGGTGTTGACTGGGAAGCGATGAAAAAACAATACGAAATCTTTTTACCAGATGTCACTACAAAAAGCGATTTGTATCGCATAATGGGCTGGATGTTCGCAGAGCTTTCGGTAGGACATCACCGTTTTGATTACCGCGGCGATAACCGTATTGAAAAAGAAGAAATTAGCGGTGGCCTTCTGGGAGCAGATTATGTTGTGAAAAACGGAAGATATCAAATTTCAAAAATATATGGCGGCCTCAACTGGAATCCAGATTTGCGCGCTCCTCTTACCGAACCCGGGGTTTCTGCTAAAACTGGCGAGTATGTAATTAAAGTAGATGGTCAAGAAGTTACTTCTTCAGATAATTTCTATAGCTTTTTTGAAAATAAAGCCGGGCAAATTGTAACACTTACCTTATCAGTAAATTCCAACGGAAGTAACGCACACGAGGAGCAGGTTACCGCAATAGATTCTGAAATGAGCCTGCGTAACCGCGACTGGGTAGAAGGCAATATTAAGAAAGTAAATGAGGCGACAAATGGCCAGGTTGCCTATGTGTATGTACCCAATACAGCTACCGGAGGTCACGAGTATTTTAAGCGGTATTTCTATCCACAAGCAGATAAAAAAGCGATTATTATTGATGAGCGTTTTAATGGTGGCGGGCAATTAGCAGATTATGTAATTGACTTACTTAACAAACCCATGCAGAGCTACTGGAACTTTAGATACGGTAGTGATATGAAAGCACCAAGCGCTTCTATACAAGGTCCTAAAGTGATGCTTATTGATGAAACTGCGGGTTCTGGTGGAGATTATTTGCCTTATTTATTCCGTAGAAATAATCTGGGAACCTTAGTAGGTAAACGCACCTGGGGTGGTCTTGTAGGGGTATTGGGCTATCCTGAATTTATAGATGGTGGTATTGTAACAGCTCCTAACGTAGCTTTTTATAATGAAGAAGGTTTTGGTATTGAAAATGTAGGTACACCACCAGACGTAGAAGTAGAACAAACGCCAAAAGAAGTGATTGCCGGGAAAGATCCTCAACTTGAAAAAGCCATTGAGATTATTTTAAAGCAGCTGAAAGAGAATCCACCACAAGGTTTGACTACTCCACCCTATCCTATAAAAACGAAAAACTAAATTATACTCACGTTTAGCTTTAAAATCCTGATCTAACGATCAGGATTTTTTTTTTCTGCTTCAACTATACGGTAAAGTCACTACTTAGAATAGAACATATAAATCCATAGCGTGCGTGCGAGTTTAAAATTTAGCGTACTGGTAAGTAAAATTACACCCACAACAATTAGAAAAGCGGTTATTAATGAAGTCTGAAATACAAAATAAGAAAGAATAAAAACAGCCAGAAATTCTGCTACTGTTAACCCATAACTTACATACATCGCACCTATAAAAAAGCCTGATTCTATTTCAAATTTGCGATTACAAGTTTTGCAACGCGTATGCATTTTTGGAATATGCAAAGCAAACAACTGTTGGTTAGATTCAAAAGTAGCTCCCTCTTTACAATTAGGACATTTAAACTTAAGGATATCTAGTAAACTCATAACAGAAGTGGTTAATTTGTAAAGCAAAATTAGACTTACAAACCACATCAGGACTTATACCGATGTCCTCCTTTTTTGTACTTTTAGGACATAACTAGTTGTATGAAACGAATTCCGGTTTTACAAATTGAAGCATTTGACCACAATTTTAATGCTTCAGAATTATATGCTAACGATTTTGCAAAGCATATACGAGTCAATGAAAAACTGGTACACAAACCACATACGCATAATTTTTACTTGTGCGTAATTTTTACCGAAGGTACGGGTACGCACGAAATTGATTTTACGAAATATGCCATTGAACCGGGTTCTGTGTTTTTTCTAAATCCCGGGCAAACACATTTCTGGAAATTTACATCGCAACCACAAGGCTATATTTTTTTTCATACTCTAGCCGTCTTTGAGATGGCCTTTCCGCAGCAGCGTCTTGAGCATTTCCCGTTTTATTATTCTATAAATAATACACCCACCATCACTCTTAGTCATAACCAACTTCTGCAAATGGTTAATCGCTTAAAAGAAATTTATACAGCATATCAAGAAACAGCTATTTTCAAAACTGAAAAAATACTAAGCCTTATAAATCTTACCTATATAGATTTGGCACAGCTTTATATTGCTAAAGAACCTGAAGAAAACACTACAGTTTCTGCTCATTATGTGCAAATATTGAAAGAGTTTGAAAAATTATTAGACATTCACTTTAGACAAGAAAAGTCGGCTTCATTTTATGCTGAGAAACTCAATATCACCACAAAACATCTCAATCGCATTATCAAAACTATTCTTGACAAAACCACAACAGATTTAATAAGTGAACGTACCTTACTAGAAGCAAAGCGTCTTATGGTGCATACTTCAAATTCACTAAATGAAATCTCTGAAATTCTGGGCTTTGAAGATTATGCCTATTTCTCGCGTATTTTTAAAGCGAAAACTAATCAAACCCCCTTATCGTTTAAAAACCTATATGCGCATTAAAACATTTACAATGATTAAAACAGCACTTTATACTTCACTCTTAATTATTTACTGCGGAAATCTAAACGCACAAACCGATTATGAAAAAGAAATTTTGACCTTTCAAAGCGATTTAAATGCTGAATATAAAAACCCCGAAGAATCGCCACTTACCTTAGAAGAAATTGAGCAATTCACCACGCACACTTTTTATCCTATTGATGAAAACTACCGTGTAAAGGCCTCATTTGAGCGTATTGCAAATCCTATAACTATAGATTTTCAAACCTCTTCTGGCGTGGTAAAAAAATACGACACCTATGCGCTTGCAAAATTTGAATTATTTGGAAAACCTTACCAATTAACAGTTTATCAATCACAGTCTTTACGCGAAATTCCTGAATATAAAGATTATCTCTTCTTGCCCATCACCGATTATACCAGCGGTTTAGAAACCTATGGTGCCGGCAGATATATCGATTTGAGAATTCCTGAGGGAGATACCATCATCATCGATTTTAATAAAGCCTACAATCCGTTTTGTGCCTACAGTCCCAACTATTCCTGTCCCATACCACCAGAGAATAACGATTTAAAAACCGAAATTAAAGCTGGTGTTTTGAGTCCGATAAGTCATAGAAATTAATAGTCTTCTTTACTCCACCTGATTCCTATTTTTTGATGAAAATAGACATTGGTTTATTTTCTAATGGTATAACATAAGCCTCCCGTTCTTTAGGATAGTTTAGGGTAAATCCTTCGGGAAGATGTATATAAGCTTTAGGTGTAAATTTATCTTTTGCTGCTAATTGCAATTTTACAGTCTGTGTTTTCTTAAAATAAGTCACCGCTTCTACTTGCCCTGCATCAAGCGTTATCCACAAACTTAAAGGCTGAATAAACACCGCATTTTTAGCCGCAGTAGTTAATTCTAGACGAGTGGTATCAGTCGTTTCGGTAATGTTTCCGCCGAAGGCTAACCACCCAAAATCCGGGTCTTTAACTAAATAGGATGAAGTGTTTATGGCATATCCAAAAAAGTTTGAACCGTAATCACCAGATAAATAATCAATTTCTAACGTTGAGGGATAACTGTGAAAAGCTGCCGGTCCAAAACCATCTTCTGTAATATTAGAGACAGAACCCAGCAAGCCACCATAACCTACCTTAAGCAAGTGTAAATCTTCAGGACTTTTGCGGTAGGCATCTAATACAGGTATAGCATTCATACCCGACCCGTAGTGATGAATCTGACGCTCTACACGTGTTAGTTTTCCACCATACAGAAAATCCCAATACCTGCGGGCATTACCATTATATGCCCAGTGTGGCATCGTGGGCATATATGCTAAAATAGCGTTCAAAGTAACTGCTGCTTTAGCATCATATCCAAAATAATCTGACCACATATAAACCTCTTCCTGACCGGTAGAATCCCACGGCATTTCACTACCAAAAGGGTACGAAAGAGATTCCCAATGATCTGCTCTTTTTTTCATTTCTAACTCAAGCATATTTGCTTTTTCAGTAAGTTTCTCGCGTTTTAAATCGTCTAAGACTTTAACAAAAACAGAGCCCTCCATTTGTCCAAATTGTGCATAATACGGTGCGAGACGATTCATTGCTAAAATAGTCTCATATGCCTGGTCTAAATACCATTGCCAACTTTGCTGAGTTACTAAACCGTCGTGGTATCGCGCCAGGCGGTACATCGTCCAGTAGGCAGCCACCACATGCGGATAGTTGTAGGATCTCCCTGGATCATCTGCACCTTCTTTACTCCAAGCTGCCCAGGTTTTGTAATTAATGGTATCACTATACGTTCCTGCTGGCATTTGCTCGGGTTCATAGTAATATAAGCTTTTGCGCACACCATATTTGTTTTCGCCTGTGTCATATTGCAATCTGCCCCAGATGGTTTGATTTATAAAATCCTCAAGCTTTGCTATCTGTTGCTGATCTGGTTTTATGAGCTGCTTCATAATCCCTCCCAGCCAACTACCGGCTCCACCTTCATCACTCAATCCGGAAATCCACGCACGAGAATCTTCAGTAACCTGTCGCTTTGTTTCATAATCGTAAGAAATTAGAGAAGGAGCCCTGTTGAACAGGTCTTCTTTATTCGTGTACCACTGTTTATCAAATAAAAAATTACCAAAATCAGTTACCAGCTCATCTTCCGCTTTTATAACCTTATAATTTACGGTTTGCTGTTTACCATCTGCATAAGTAATGGTAAGTCTGCTCCTTCCCCACTGTTCTCCTTTAACGGCATACGTGGCATAACCGTTAGCTGTGGATTCCTTCTTTTCTATGGAAAGTGATCCTTTAGGGGCAACATCTAAAGCAGTTACCGCGGCAGTATAATTTAAAAATAGTTTTGCATTTACATTCTGTGGAATCACATATCCCGGGATTCCTACCGCAACCGGCATTTCATTTTCTATAAGCGTTTGCTGAACCTCTTTAACTGAAGGTGAAAGTGTAAACTTTAAGGAAAAAGTTTTAGTCTCGCCCGGTTTAATCACAACGGAAGTAGGGGAATTCCATTGTGAAACACCAAGCCATTCTTTATCTGCATATGCCTTGCTTAACGACATCCACTCGTGAAAGCCTTCAAAAACAATACTACGCGGTGTCGCATCATCTAGTAAAGGTCTGTACGCTTCAAAAGGCATATTTTCTTCGGGTAATACTAAGAGCACCTCATCATTCCCATCTAGCTTTTTAACCTCAAGATAGCCCGCGTCTTCCCCTATGTACGGATCAAAAAATACGTTTCTTGCGTGAGCTTCTTCAAGAGAATGCCCTTCGAGAATATTATTAAATATCATAGGCACACCTAAAGCACCTAGCTCATAATTAGAATTTGTGGTGTTTTTAAACTCAAAACCCAAAATCAAATCTTCATTATCAAGAGCGTAATAGCGTATTACATCAAGTGGTAAATCGTCTGCCAGCGTTGGAGAAAGATTGGCTGCTGATAATGTACCTTCTTTATTAACAGGTGTCACTACCTTACGTTTTGCAGCTGTAGAATACGAGCGCCACTTAACAGAATCTGAATTGCGTAATCTAAAATTAATATCACCTAGTTGATACAAACCATCCTTAGAGCGCAATTCTAAACGCTCACCGGGCGTAAAGTCAAAATCGGGATTTGATTTTGGAGATAAGGAAGCTACAGTTTGAGATGACTTTACCAGTTTTAAAATAAAATGTGCGGTCTCATAATTTTCAAAACCATTTTCTAAACCTAGAGTAGATTCTTTTTCTTTGATCTTATCCCAATAGTTCTGAGCCTGAACATTATGTAAGGTTGTAATTGTAATTAGCAGAACAGAGAGTAGTATTTTTTTATACGTCATTCTTAAATTGATTTATTGAGCTTTACGGTTGTGTAAATAGAAATTTCTTTAAATGAGATGTCTATTAATTCTAAACACCCCCCTAAAATAAAAGATTCCTACAGATTTTATTTGTGCTGATGTTAGCTGATGCGCATAGTATATTACCCTGAAATTATGATCTCTTCTACTAAAATCGCCAATGTGATATCAATGTATCGGAAACATTTAAAATTATGCCTCTAATGATTTTTAGAATCGAGTCTTAAAAGACCTAAAAATAGCGCCATAAGTAACCGATATTGATACTAAATTATCTCATGTATTGACTTGCATTATAAATAAGTGTAATTTCTACAATATACTTATTAATAATTCCCCTACTTATGAAAGTTCTTCCTTTTAAAATCCCAAAACCCGGTAAAGAAGCTCTTGTTTATCAAGAAGATCGGGAGCATTTTTTTTATGATAAACTTCATGAACATGAAGAAATACAGATAAGTTATATTGTTAAAGGATCTGGAAGTTTAATCTTGGGAGATACAATAAATGAATACCAGGAAAATGACATACTAATAATAGGAGAGCATATTCCACACGTGTTCAGAAGTGATAATAACACTAATGATTTATCAGTTATGTACACGCTATTTTTCACTAAACATTCTTTCGGAAAAGAGTTCTTTAAGCTTACTGATTTATCTGAAATCGACAGCTTTTTTGATGAGTCTGAGTATGGAATTAAAATAACTTCCTGTAAAAATAAACTGCTTAAAAAATTTAATAAATTAAAATATCAAAACCGTATTGAGCGTATTGCAAATTTGTTGCAAATACTTGAGATTATTTTAAGAGCAGATAAAAAGCCGCTATCATCCTTTGTCTATCACAAAAAATATACAGAAGTTGAAGGTAAACGTATGAGTGATGTTTTTCAATACACTCTAGATCATTTTCAAGAACCTATCACATTAGAGACAATTGCTGAAAAAGCAAATATGAGTAAGAATGCATTCTGCAGATATTTTAAAAAACGTACTAATAAAACCTTTCTTCAGTTTTTAATTGAGTTGCGTATTGAGTATGCCTGTAAGCTGCTTTATAAGGAGAAAGAACTACCTATTGCTGAAGTCTCTGAGCGTTGCGGTTTTCAGAATATAGCTAATTTCAACAGAAAATTTAAAGAGATTAAAGCAATGACACCTACGCAGTTTCGTTTAAGTATGTAACTGAACTCAAAATTTTCAAATAGAAAAAGCGAACAATTTTAAAATTGTTCGCCTCTTCAGCTATTCAGATAAATAAAAAATTTAGTATCCTATATTTTGTTTTAGGTTAGGATTTGTATTTAACTCTTCTAATCCTATTGGGAAAAGTGTGGTATGATTACCTTTAGGAGTGTGGTTGTACCAGCTTTTTGTCTGGTATACTCCAAAACGAATCATATCTGTTCTACGTCGCGCTTCAGCTGTAAACTCCCAGGCTAGTTCATCTAAAAACCTGCCGTAGATAACCGGTGTCGTGTCTCCGGCATCAGTAACACTACCGTCCTCACCTAAAACACCATATTCTACCGTTGTATCACCAATTAACTCTGCACCAGTAACTATTGCATCTTCAGCATTATCAAAAGCTCTGCTCCGTATATTACTTACAATTAAAGCTGCCTCATCTGCACGGTTTGTACGCAATAGCGTTTCAGCCTTCATCATTAAAACATCTGTATATCTAAACATGGGAAAATCATTACTTAATCTACTGTTAGATCCCGGGGCAATGTCATATTTATGACAACGTAAACCTTCTTCAAATTCACAGAAATAAATACTGGGCATAAAATTTACCAGCGTAAATAAAGTCTCACCGGTATCTGCATTTTTTTGATCTCCCTTAAGCCAGGTTTCGTCAAGACGTTTATCACCATTTTCATAACTATTAATAATTTGCGGATTTGCACTGCTCCCTCCCCAGGGCTGTGATTGCATCTTAAAAACATCGCGGTGACTGGGCAGTAACATTTTCATGTGTTGATTCCACTCTCCTGCATAGATTTGATCGTATGGAATAGCAAAAACAATTTCCGGAGAGTTTTGATTTTCAGTAGTAAAAATCGCACCGTAGTCAATATCTAATTTATAAGCCCCAGAATCTATAATTTGATTACAAAGCGCTAAACATTCTGCCCATTTTGCAGTACCTGTGTACACCTCAGCATTTAAATATACCCGAGCTAAAATTTGCATAGCGGCGTACTTCGTTAATCTGCCATAGGTAGTAGCATCTACGGTTTCAGAAAGATCAGGAATAACTTCAGTAAGTTCTGAAACTACAAAATCATACACTTGCTGCCGCGTGCTTTGTTGCGGAATTTCATCACTAAAATCTTTGAGTATTGGCACATTCCCGTGGGTATCTAATAATATTGAATAATACAATCCTCGTAACGCTCTCAATTCTGAAATTACTGTTGCGGCCTGTTCTGGGGTTACAGGAAGGGAGCCAGACTCTAGCTGTGAAATCACCCTGTTGATATTATTTACACCTCTAAAGCAAGTGAGCCACGTATTTCTTGGTTGATATTGCGTCTCATCCCACGTGTGAAAATGCATTCTTTTGTACGTACCACCGTCATCCCAACCGTTAGGTCGCGTAGGGGTTATAAAGGTATCACCAGACTCTTCCTGCACATCAAACAACCCCTGCCAGCTCATAATATAGCGTAAAGGCGTATAGGCAGAAGCCGTTAATGCTACAATATCCTCATCTGCAGGGACAAATGAATCTTCGGTGATTTCTGAAAATACCTCTTCTTCAAGATTTGTACAGGCTAAAAATGATAGGGAAACAAACAACCCCAAAACCGGCATTGTAAATGATCTTTTTAATACGATATGCTTAAATATAGTTTTCATAGTCTTTTTATTAAAACGTTACGTTCACTCCTAAACTAAATGTGCGTGTGGTAGGATATTTATCCCGCTCATCATTACCCGGAGATAAGCCAGATCTGTTAACCTCAGGGTCAATACCTTTGTAGCCAGTAAGTGTTACAAGATTTAAACCAGACGCAAATAACCGCAAGCGCTTAATGATGTCACTTTTATCTGTATTAACGGTATATCCTAAAGTCACGTTATCTATTTTCCAGTAATCACCATCTTCAACATAGTAACTCACAAATCGCTGAACATCAGAGAGCACAGCTTTACCATATACCTCATCAAAAGCAGTATCCAGAACATTGTAACCTATGGTAGGATTCTCATAAAACATTCTTGAAAAGTTTAATATCTGAAACCCAAAAGCTCCACGCATATTCACATTTAAATCCCAGTTTTTATAATTGAAGGTATTATTCCAGCTTAAATAATGTTTAGGTAACCCGTTTCCTAAAACCTGGCGGTCTGCAGTAGAAGATTCTGTAGCAGGTATAATCTCCACGTCAGCATTCTCTACTAACCAGATTCCCTCATCTGAAATATCTACACTTTTTAATCCGTAGAAATTACCGATGCTCTCTCCTACCTGTACGATGTGCGTAGAAAGTTGAATGGGCTCACCCGTGTAACCGGTGTAGAAAAAATCATTTGTTGTCTGAAACTGATCATTAGATAAAGACACTAACTCATTTTTATTTGTAGAATAGGTAAATGTTGAATTCCAGTTGAAGTTTTCGGTCTGTACCGGTAAAATAGTAAGTAAGGCTTCAAAACCTACATTACTTACCTCAGCAACGTTAGCCGTTATACTGCTGTACAAATAGGGAGGTGTGGGTACATCGTAATTATAGAGTGCATCTTTAGTGTGACGGTTGTAATAATCTAATGCACCGCTTAAGCGACCATCAAATAGGTCGAAATCAAGACCTATATTAAATTCTTCTTTTTTCTCCCATTTAAGATCCGGATTTGGATTTCTTGACGGAATTAATTCGCGTAACCACCTGCCGTTGTAATAAAAATAGTTACTATAATTTAAGCTACTTAGAGATTGATACGAACTTCCTGCATTAATACCTGTGATACCAAAACCTCCTCTTAATTTAAGGTTGTTTACCCACTTGGCATCTTTCATAAATTCTTCCTCATTAATACGCCATCCTGCAGATACTCCCGGAAAACTTCCCCATTTGTTATCTGCGCCAAAACGAGACGAACCTTCATGACGTAAACTTGCCATAAACAGATATTTATCATCGTAGTTGTACGTTAACCGTCCAAAAAATGCGATGAGCTTGTCTGAGTTTTTATAACTTCCCATACCTGCTTCACCTAACGGAAGTCCTTGCCCAATACCAAGATTGTTATAAGTATATGCATCTGATGGGAAGTTGCGGTTATTTGCATAAAAACCTTCGTTTACATTTTTCTCATAGTTATAACCCGCAAGCGCTGTGATTTTATGAAGACCAAAATTTTTCTTGTAGTCTAAGGTAATCTGCCCATAATCTCCCACATAATCATCGGTACCTCTTGAAGCATAGCCTTCAACACCATTTTTTGTAGTAGAAACGTGATTCTTACTCTCGTAATAGCCTCGTATATTTGAATTTCCTTTACGCGTATATAAACCTTGAATGGTTAAATCTTCTATTGGAGAATAAGCTAAACTTCCTGTAAATCGCGTATTGCGGTAACGGTTTTGACCGTCTGTCTCTTTTAGGTAAGCGACCGGGTTGTCGTATAAATACACATCTCTTTCAAACCAGCTCCCATCTTCGTTACGCACGGGCTCAGTAGGATTATGTATTAGCGCCTGGCGATACACATACGGGTTAAAACTGTAACCATCGCCACCGGTATAAAATTCCTGTTCACTGAGAACAACATTAAAATTGGCTTTCAATTTATTGTCAAACATCGCGTGGTTGACATCTATACGACCGGTATAGCGTTTGTTATTGGTATTTATAAAAATTCCTTCCAGGTTTCTGTAATTAACCGAAGCACTCAGGTTTGTTGTTTTGTTTCCGCCCCTAAAAAGTACATTGTGCACAGTACTTACAGCATTTTGAGTAATCTCATCTAACCAGTCTGTATCTGAACCAAAATCTTCAAAATTAGCTCCGGTAAACGTATAACCCTCAGCATACTTCTCTCTAAGTTCTGAAGCATTTAAGAAGTCGAGATTGTTACTAATAGATTGAAAGGACACATTTCCTGTATATTCGATTGTATTTTGCATATCATTATTTGCCCCTTTGGTAGTAATAATGATCACACCGTTTGTACCCCGAGTACCATAAATAGCAGTCGCAGACCCATCTTTAAGAACGTCTATAGAAGCAATATCTTCGGGAGCAACAGTTTGTAAACTTCCGGGAACACCATCTACAAGAATTAAAGGAGCGCTGCTGCCATTAAGTGATGCAATACCTCTTAATTGTATTTGCGTACCCGCTGTAGGATCTCCAGAAGGTGCAGAAACCGAAAGACCGGCTACTTTACCCTGTACAAGTTGGGCTGCGTCACGCACGTTACCTTCTATAAAGTCTTCAGACTTTACACTAGCCACTGCACTGGTTACATCGGCGCGCTTTTGTGTACCATAACCTATAACCACGACTTCAGAAAGAGCCTCAAGGTTTTCTTTTAATGTGATATTAAATTCTGTTTTACCTTGTGTTGATACTTCTAAAGTTTCAAATCCTACATACGAGAATATTAAAACTGCAGCCTCATTTTGGGTGGTTAACTGAAAATTACCATCAAAATCTGTGATATAACCGTTTGAAACACCTTTCTCCTTTACGTTAACACCAGGGAGTAAAACTCCATTATCATCTTTTACCGTTCCTGTAAGTGTACGTTGTGAATGGGTAATAAAAGAACACAGTAAAAATAGACCAAAGAGAAGATGTCCATTGTTTTTATAAGCCTTACGCTTAGCTACTACTAATTGATTTAATTTTTGACTCATTTGTTAGACAGTTTAGGTTAGTTGCTTCGTGAGAATTAATAACCCCTTAGGGAATCATTAACTGCGGAATAAAATTAGCAGGGATCTAAATCCTTTTTTAACTTTATCTTAGCTTAACCTAATACTATCTTAACAGTATTTTACTTAAATAACATCATTTACGGTTAGTTACCTACTTTCATCTTAATTTTTTAACAATAGTAATCCTTAAGAAATAGTAGTTTTTTGAAACTATTATGTCATTTTATATTGAAGAAGTTGCGGAAACTGAAATTGATTTTATCTAAATCTACAGCGTATTAAATTTAAGTAGTAGTTGCGGATCGGGACAATTTTTCTTGTAAAAATCTAGATTCTGAAGCGTAGACACTCCCGGATAATCACCCCTATTATCTTGTATATCTCGAATAATCTGAAAGTGTAAATGCGGAGCATAATCGCCATTTTCTTCGGGTACGCCAAGATGGGCCAGGATTTCACCAGCCTCAAACATTTGTCCTATGCTTAAATTAGATAAAGAAGATCGAGTTAAATGGCCGTAAAGTGTGTAAAATGTAAGATTTTCAAAACGATGTTCTAAAACGATACACGGCCCGTAATCGCCGTGATTGCGGTTATCTTTAAAGCTATGTACGATACCTTTTACAGGTACTAAAACCGCTGTACCTTGAGGACACCAGATGTCAAGACCCAAATGTATATTACGCTTTAGCACTGCATCTGTATTACTAAAATAAAGGCTTCGGTCGTAAATACTACGCTTTTCTAAATACCCACCATAAGCGATAGTTCCATCTACTTTAGACAAATAAGTATTTATGTAAAGTTGTATTACTCCCGCAGAGCTTGTATCTACTTCTTTTAAAATCGGGTTGGTTACCGAAAGATCAAGAAATTTATAATCTTCCGCTTTATAAGTGGTGTCAATTATCGGCGTAAAACCGGAAGTTAATTTGCTTAATTCTGCTGAAAAATCTCGTGTTTGCATACGCTCAAAAATACAATTCTATTGAAATTATTAAGCACAAAAAAGTCCGTTCTGGCAGGAACGGACTTTTTACCAATTAACTTAAAACTAATTTAAAACTATATCACTAAATTTTGAAGAGATGGCAATAATACTATCTGTATTTCTCGATTTGTAAAAACCATTTACCATACTGCTGTTATAACCTTCCATCACTTTTGCATCTAAACTTTTTGGATAATTTAAACGACTACGTACACCGTTAAAATTAAAATGGAAAGGTGTATCTGGCAGATTAAGTACCACATCACTATTCTCTACGCTTATATTTAAAGTCTTGAAATTTTTACCCAACTTAGGTATTGACAACTCACCAAAACTACCAGTAATAACCGCTGCATCTTGTAATTCATTTATAACAATACTGCTTGCTCTTGAATTTATATTGATGCTTTTAGCCTTATCTATCACACAGGATTTTGTATAACTCGCCTGCAGTGTACCATAATCCCAGGTTGCCACATCAACAGGACTATATGCTACGTTTATAAATGTTTTATCTCCCGAAATGGTGTTGGCAATAAAATCACCGTGCGACAAATTTACTTTAGCATTAGTAGCCTCAGCAATTTTTATATTACCGTGACGTACATTAAGATCTAGTTTAGCATCATTAGGCATACGCACCACAATCTTACGTTTGTATGATCCTTTAGGTTTAGCTACGTTAGGAACATTAGATCCCGTAAAACTATAAGTCATTTGCGTGCTCACATTACCATTAGCATCACGGGTAACCGTTTTCTGAAGATTACCTCCCTGTTGTTCTGCCATTTGCTCAAGCTTCTTAGCAAAACTATCGCTCCAGCCTTCCATAGCTTTACCTATATTTTGTCCTAAAGCCGCCATATCGCTTTCTAAAGCTCTACTGAAATTAGCCCCTAAAGCTTCGGTAGAACCACCAAACTGTTTCCCAAAACGCTCACCCCAGGCTTTCATATCTTTATTAAAATCTGCTCCCCAGGCTTCCATATCTGCGCGCCACTTATCGGTCTGTGACACACTTACACTCGTACCATATTTTTTATTCATCGCAGATACATAGCCTTTTTTATCTCTTTTATAGGCATCCGCATCAAAATTCATTTGCTTTGAGAATGGCGATTTTGGCATTCCTAATAGACTACTTCCGGCTAGTCCTTGTCCTGCAGCAACTTTCTTTTGATTGTTGCGTTCCCATTTTTTCATCACCGCATCAAAGTCTTCACCAAAATTAGCTTCGATCTTCTTTTTATACTGCTCTAAATACTTCTCCCCATCCCGCTTGTATGCATTGTAATCAAATGAAATATTTTTCATTCCCTTATAATATTCCGCAGGTAATTTCATTCCTGAAAACTGCTCAAGCATAGGGCTCAGCATATTCTTCATCATAGGCTGCATCATCTGCATAGACGATGCGATTAGATCATTAGCTCCCCGCATTTGTACATCACTTAAAGCGATATTTACTGCAGCAGGAGCTCCTCTGCTTAGTATTTGCACAGCATTACTATTACCTTGTACTTGTACCTGCCAACCTTTAAGTAGCTCTTTAATTTCTTCTTTAGAAAGATCATCAGATTCTATAACTGCTTCTACAGCAACTTCATTTTTATTCCAATTTTCAATAACCACATCTGCATACTGTGTATCTGCATTAATGCTAACATCTGCACGCGTTGAAAAACGCTCGTTAAATTTAGTGTTTGTGGTTTGTGCGTGTACTTGTGAAGTAAGATTCACTAAGAGGGTAAGCGCACATAAATGAACAAATAGTCTCATTATATTATACGGTGTTGGTTTTAATCTCATCAAATTGAGATTCTTGTAATTCATTCAGTTTTTCTTTTAACTTTAATAAAAGGTCTAGCCTAAACTGTAAATTATCTATAAGTGATTGTATGTTTTGATCGTTAACCCCGGTTTCAACCAGATCACTATTAAGACGGTCATACTCCTGGTTAAGCTCTTCTAGCTGTCCCATAAAAGCATCTACAACTGCTTTATTATCATCATTTACATTTAGCTGAGCAAGCTCCATATGTATGCTTGCCAGATAGCGATCTTCTATTTGCTTATACTCTGGTGAGAAATCACTTAATTGAACCTTTGTGGTTTCTGCACTCGCTACAGAGTTAGCTTCTGTAGGCTGTTGTTGCTGAATAGAGGCACTAAACGGATTATTTAACAGTAACCCGGTAACGGCGATTAGTACAACCAGTACAGCAGCAATTTTCATCCAGAGGTAACCCTCTGCTTTTGCCTTAGCCTGAGCGCCATAATTAGCGTCAAGTCTTGCATTAAATCGAGCTTCATGATTAGGCTTTAACCCTTCAGTAGGGACACTCAAATCATTTTTAAGAAGCTCTCTAATATCCTGTGCCATGATATTTTGTTTTTAATTTTTCTTGTAATTTCTTTTTACCTCTGTGCACCAGTGTACGTGATGCGACTTCAGTAATTTCTAATATTTCAGATATTTCCTGGTGGTCATAACCTTCAATTAAGAAGAGCATAACAGCATACCGGTACCGTTCTGGAAGTTCTTCAATAGCTTCCTTAATCTGGTCTACTGTGATACCATCTTCTACCTCCCAGTCATTGTCATCGTCTACAGTACCTAAAACCTGCTCATTTATCGCAACCAGCTCAAGCTTTTTAGCCTTAAGCATATCTATGCTCTTATTGATCACAATACGCTTGAGCCAGGCACCAAATGTCACCTCTCCATTGTATTGATGCATTTTTGTAAACGCTTTTACAAAACCCTCCTGCATCGCTTCTTCAGCTTCAAAAGAGTTTTTCAAAAACCTAAACGCTACGTAGTACATACCCTGGCTGTATTTATTATACAGTTGCATCTGCGCCCGCCTGTCGTTTTGTTTACATCGTTCAAGTATTTCGGTAATTTGCAAAATGATGGTTTGGTTAGTTGCTAATTCCTTTTCTAAAGACGAATCTATTTCGCCTACGTTGCAAAATTGTAATTAAATAATTTAGAACTAGGAATAATGGCATGTTATTTGATTTTAAAACTGAAAACAGGCTTTTATGAGACACCTCTATATTTTGATTATGGTAGTTCTTTCAGGGCTGTATTCTTGTGAAAATCCGCCAGAAATTGCAGAAGAATTTCAAGATGTTGAAACGTTTTATTTTCCGAATAAAGAACGATTTAATGCAATTGATCTAGAGAATAGTAACGTCAATCTCGATGATTATAAAACGTACGAAGAACTAGTCGCAGCAATGGATAAAAATTCCTGCGACAATAAAACAAATGTTTTAAGTTTTAAGCATAACAATACCCATTTTAAAATTGCAGTTTTTAAGGAATGCTCTCAAAGTAGAGGTGTTGCCTGTTATAGAAGGGTTGATTTTTTTGATTTTCAAAACGATTCTCTACTAAAGACTTACAATTCTAAAATCTCACCAAAATTCTTTGACGAAAAAGTTCAAGTCTCTTTAGATAAGCAACTCAGATCACCCTATTTTAATAAAGAGAAATTAAGAAGGGTCTTAATTAGTGTTCATTACTCTCACGAGAGACGAAATACGCCTGTTGAAAATTTAAAAAACACCTTACTTTTTATTACAAAAACGATGACTGAAATTCAGGAAAAGTATGATTTACAAATTTCTTATTATTTAGAAATTGACACGACTCATATTCCTCCACCGCCCCCACCTCCTTTCCCAAAAAACTAAAAAGCATAAAAAAACCCGCGTACTGCGGGTTTTTTAGTTCTTTATGATATGCCTAAACTTATTCGTCTAAAAGTAAGTTTAAAGTCACGTCAATATTATCCATCGTAGCGCGAGAATACGGGCATACTTCGTGAGCCTCGTTTACCAGCTCTTCACCTTGTTCTACATCTACAGTTGGTAGGTAGCAGTCAAGCACTACAGCCAGCTGAAACATTTCTTCTTCGTTTTTGCCGATTTTTACCGTTGCAGTAACCGTATAATCACCAAGATCTACTTTTTTCTCTCGGGCCACATGAGCCAAAGCACTACCAAAACAAGCAGAATATCCTGCAGCAAAAAGTTGCTCTGGGTTTGTACCTTCTCCTCCTGCACCACCAAGACCCTTTGGTACAGATAATTTAAAATCTAAAGTTCCGTCATCTGTTGAAACACTGCCGTCACGACCACCCGTTGCAGTCGCTTTTGCTTTATATAAAGCTTTCATATCTAGAATTTTTCAATGATTAAGGGTTCAAGATACCAATACAAAAAACAGAAATCAACTTCAGCTTACTAAAGATTTCACAAAAAGTAAATTGAGTCTAATTTCAAATTGTATTTGAAAAAACGCTTATTAATAGGAGATCAAATTAAACTCCGTATTTATGCGCTTTCATTTAATGAAATCATTTCGTATTTCGTATTTCGTATTTCTACTTTAATCATTTCCCTTACCTTTATTCCATTTTGAAAATTGCTTAAAAAATGTCTAAAAAAACGAATCATATCGATTCTACTTCAGCAAATACTATAATTGCTAAACGCCGAAATTTACCCGATACGCAGCAACTTATCGCGCAAATTTGCTCAGGAAATACAACCGCACTTAGCCGAAGTATTACCCTGGCTGAAAGTACTGCAGCACGTCATCAAGCAATCGCTCAAGAAGTATTAACTGGCTGTCTACCACACGCTAATAAATCTATACGTATAGGTATAACCGGAGTTCCCGGCGTAGGAAAAAGTACGTTTATAGAAGCCTTAGGTCACCATCTAACGCAACAGGGTAAAAAGATTGCCGTTCTGGCAATTGACCCTAGTAGCAGCATTAGCCACGGAAGTATTTTGGGTGACAAAACCCGAATGGAAACCTTATCTGTAAATGAACGTGCATTTATAAGACCATCTGCAGCAGGAGATTCTCTGGGAGGAGTTGCCCGCAAAACCCGCGAAGCTATAATACTTTGTGAAGCTGCCGGATATGAGGTTATTCTTATTGAAACGGTGGGCGTGGGACAAAGTGAAACCGCTGTTCACGCGATGACCGATTTTTTCCTGTTACTAAAATTAGCAGGAGCCGGTGACGAACTCCAAGGCATCAAACGCGGAATAATGGAAATGGCAGATTTGCTGGTTATTAATAAAGCCGATGGCGACAATAAAAATGCAGCCAAACTTGCTGCCAGTGCATTTGCAAAAGCCCTACACCTTTATCCCGCTAAAGAAAGTGAATGGTCTCCAGAAGTGAAACGTTGCAGCGCACTACAAAATGAAGGTATAGAAGAAATCTGGGAAACAATTTCTAATTATATAAAACTTGTAAATGAAAATGGTTATTTTGAAACCAACCGTAAAAAGCAAAACACCTACTGGTTAAAAAACACTATAGAAAATACCCTTAAAGATAACTTTTACTCAGACCCTAAAATAAAAGCAAAACTACCGCTACTTCTTGAAGCTCTAAACGAAGGAAAAACTACTCCGTTTCAGGCTGCACAGGAGTTATTGAAAAAGTTCTGATTTCTATTTTCTGAATCTAATACAAAAATTAACCTCTTTTCTAATTTCTAATTTTCCAGGGCTTTACTTTTAAAAGCTGCAATCCCGGAAGGTCTAACTTTTTCTATTAAACCATCTTTTGTAAAGTTTAAACTGTCTACACACAATTCCCGAAGCAAATCTTCAGAGTTTGGCGAGTTTGCAGAATGTCTGTGATACAAAATATAATCCTGTCCACTGCTATTAAAAACAGTATGATGCCCGGGGCTATAGGTTGTAGAATCGGTTTCTGTAGAAAGTATAGGACTGTTTTCAGCTTCAGTAAACGGCCCATACGGATTGTCTCCTATAGCATAACGCACTTTGTAGGTGTCTTCTATTACCTTTCCGTCTGAATACATTAAGTAATACACACCATCTCTTTTAACCATTACAGGAGCTTCAAAATAATTGGCTGGCGTTACATCTTTAATTTCACCTTCAAAGGTGATCATATCTGCACCCAGTTTTACAACAAAACAATGCCCGTTAACCCAGTTCAACCCAGAACCCCAATATAAATAAGCCTGCCCATCATCATCTATAAAAGCTTCCGCATCTATCATATGATACTCAGGGAATAGATTTCCTTTTATTAAAGGACTTTCATCTTCTTTGGCATTTTTCCACGGTCCTAAAGGAGATTCAGCAACACCTGCCCAAACCTCACTTCCTACAGACACATACATATAAAACTTACCGTTTTTAGCTTTAATTACGGAAGGTGCCCAAACCATACTTCCGTTTGAAGTGGGGCTCGTGCACGCCTCTTTTGTAGGCCAGTTTAAAGTTTTCTGTTCCCAGTTTTTAAAATCGGTCGACTCTAAAACGGCAAGGTCTTGTTTACCCCACGGGTCTTTGGTTGCATAAATATAAAATGTACCCTCTTCCTGAACAATAGAAGGATCTGCGTAATAGCCCTCAGCAATAGGATTTGTTATTAAATCTTCAGATTTATCCTGATTACTGGTTTGTTTTGCTTTATCTGTCTGCTTACAGCTGCTTAAAACCACTAATAACATAGCAGAACTTAACAATAGCCTTTTCTTCATAATTACGAACCTATACATACTAACTTAAATGTAATATATACATTTAAGTTAAAATAATTTGTTTTTATTCTAGAAACATTGAGTTAGCTTATTAAAATATACTAACGTTGTATAGATTTTTGGTTATAGCATTCTTATGCTGTATTAAAAGGGAATCAGGTGTAAATCCTGAACAGTTCCCGCTGCTGTAAATCCTATTCTGTATTACAGGATAATCGTTTAACATAACCACTGTCGCAATGATGGGAAGGGTTAAAACGAGGGATGAGTCAGAAGACCTGCCACAATCTATTATAAATCAAAGCTTTCGGGAGTTATTGCTTTGGGTAGATTGTTCTGTGCGCCTTAATTTTAAGGTGTGCTTCTTCTATCTATATCTATTTCCCGTTGTACGATTTACTAAAAAAGTAACCTTTTATTAATTAGTATATCTAGTATTATGCAACACAAAAACACAATCAAACTACTTTTTCTGGCAGGAATCATTATGCTATCAGCATCCTGTGCTAATGATGATGACACGGCTTTCACCCCTATGGAATTTACAACACCAACCTATGAAACCAACCTTGAACTCCTTTTAGGAGACACGCTTAAACTGAATCAGGAAATTTTAAATCTTCCCGAAAACGTGCAATTTAAATGGACTACTGAAGATACTGTCCTAAGCAAATTACAAAACTTAGAATACACTCCTAAGCAGGCCAAAACATTTGAACTCACGTTTAAAGCTTTAAGCGATCTTGATTCTATTTCCCGTACCTATCAGATTAAAGTGAACGATCCTTATGATGTGTATTACAGACCCAAATCTTCTGAAAGTAGCCCGTTAATCTCTCAATTACTTGCATATAACCCGGCTCCAGGTCAATTTATTAATAGTTCATTTGGTACTCCCGAGGATGCCCAAAAACTAATCGGGAGCACTACAAATACAATTTCACTAGGTGCCTGGGGAGGTTCTATTTTAGTAGGTTTTGATCATACAATAGAGAATGTGGCAGACGCTAAAGATTTTCTGGTTTATGGTAACGCATTTAATGGCCTTTCTGAACCCGGTATTGTACAAGTTTCTTTTGATGCTAATGGAAACGGACTCGCCGATGATACCTTTTATGAGCTACGCGGAAGTGCTCACGCCGATGCAGCAACACTTACAAATTACACGACAACGTATACTAACCCGGGAATGCACGCAGACGTGCCGTGGTTAGACAGCTCCAATACTGCAGGAAGTGTTGCGGTGAACTCATATCACCCCCAAAACTTTTATCCGCTTTTTATCACCGAACTTGAAGAAGTATCGTACACAGGAACTCGTGTCTTTCCTGTAGTATCCAACAGCGGATTTACAAATATTGCTGCGCTAGAATGGGGTTATGTAGATAATTACGATGCAGATTATGCCACTTATAAAGGAAACCTTCTTGATATAGATCAAGCCATAGATGCAGACGGAAATTCTGTTAATTTAAGAGGTATTGACTTTATACGTATTTACACGGGAGCTCAGGTTAATGCAGGTGCCTTAGGTGAACTATCTACCGAAATACGCGGTATCGCAGACTTTTCTATGCTAGAATAATTAAAAAAACCACTGACTAAATGTAGTAACTCGAGTACACGTTTAGTCAGTGGTTTTATTTTTACCTTTTTGCGATTTTAACTTCCAGGCTTCAGCTTTTTATAGCGCTTTTCATTAGTTCTAAATTTAAAGAACGCCACGACAATTCCCAGTATCAACCCAAAAAGACCGTATTTGAGAAATACTTCAATATCAAATATTCCGCCGGAAAAATAATTAACAACCAACTTATACGTAACGGCAATTAGAACAATCTGCAGCACGATTCCACTAAAAAATTGAAATTTTGCCGTTCTTTTTTCGCGCCACATTTTGACAAAGGCTTTGTCTTTTTCGGTTAGCATCATAGTTTTTACTCTACAAATTCTTTTCGATACCAGTCTATTTGCTTAGCTAAACCATCTTTTAAAGTCGTGGTAGGGTTGTAATCTAACAAGCGTCTGGCTTTATCAATATTTGCTTTGGTGAACATTTGATCTCCGCCACGTTTGCCTACAATATCTTTACGTATCTGCGTATCTAATAATTCTTCTACGATTGCCATTCCCTCGCCAGTGGTGTGCTCCTGCTCGGTTCCCAGATTAATTACTTCGCCATCTACGACCGCTTCTTTACCAATAACGCTTACCACGCCGTCAATAATATCATCTACAAAAGTAAAACTGCGTACGTGAGTCTCGCTACCTTCAAAAAGTGGAAATTCCTGATGAAAGAAACCACAACCTATTAGCTTTGTGTATAATTTCTCAGGACGCTCTCGAGGACCATAAACCGAAAACAACCGTAAAGAACATGACTTAATTTGATTTTCTCTGGCCTTTGACAAAACCAGTTGTTCTGCCGCTAGTTTTGTAACGCCATATAAGGAAGCAGGTTCTGGTGCTGCATCTTCGGTTAAGGTTGCTCTAAGACCGTATATTGAAGATGTAGAAATATTAGTAAAAAGTTTTAAGTCTTTACATGTTAGAGCAAAATCCATTAGATTTTTTGTCGCCACCAGATTGTTCATCAGATAATCTTCAAAAGTTGAAGTCGCAGCAATACCGGGTTGAGCAGCAAAATGAAAGATATAATTAAAATCTGCCTTTAATTTTTTAAAATCTTCAGGTTTTCTTAAATCCACTATTTCAATAGGAATACCTGCATTCTTAAGGCTTTTTGCATTCCTATTTTTTAGATCGGGGCTGTAATAAGGTGAGAAATTATCTATTCCTACCACATCAAAATCCATCGCTTTTAAACGCTCTGCACAATGCGAACCTATAAAACCGGCTGCACCGGTTACTAATGCTTTCATACTAATTATCTTTAAAAATTTTGGCAAAGCCAAAACGGTGGAGATAGAACATAATTAAACCTATCACACCACCTATTAACATCCCGGTTAAAACATCTCCGGGATAATGAACGCCTACATAAATACGGCTATAGCCTACTAGTAACGCCCAGGTAAATAATACGGGAAACACCCATTTATAGTGTGTTTTAAGTAAAAGTCCCACAAATACCGCCAGACCCATTGAGCTTGCTGCATGTGCAGAAAAATATCCAAAACTCCCGCATCTAACTGCTATAAAACGTGCCTGCTCCATTACTCCTTCCTGCCGGCAAGGTCGCAAACGCTCAAAACCGTGTTTAAATACATTTGCCAGTTGGTCTGTAGCAGTAATTAAAAGCGCAACGGTGACCAGAGTATACAGCGTCCCTTTAATACCAAATTTCTTATAAATCAGTACCAGTAGAAATACGTAAAGCGGTATGCTATACCATTTATTGGTAATAAAAAGCCAGAAAGGATCCCACGTCTCTGTTCCCAAATTGTTGAGAAAAATATAAACCTCGTGATCCAGTTGCTGTAATTCGTTCATTTAATCTTCTTCGTAACGCGCTACCTCTCTGTCGTAAAACTCGGTCGCTTTAAGAATTAATCCTTCGGCTTCAGAAGAAAGTTCATCTTCATCATTCTCGTCGAAATCTTCAAACCATTCTACATCGTCTGTTTTTAAGTCTATGACAAAACGTGGGAAGTCTGTGTGAATGACAAAAATTGAATCGGGATAATCTGTGTTATCACCTAGTATAAACTTGGGAAGTTCCATAAAATTAATGTGTTATTTTTCAATAAATCCGCAATAAAACGCAGCGTATTTAGATACCTGAATTTGTATTTAATTGAGAAAAATCAGGCTCAGGAATGTCCTTATTTTGCGCAAAGGTAAGTTTACTTTGTAAATTTTTCAGATTATGCCAATTGAAGTTTTATACCTTATATTCGTTTTGCAAATTTACAGCTCCAATTTTTACATCCAATTTATGCAACCCACCACCATACTTCTACTTATTGCAGGCTATTTTATTACGCTTATGCTGGTTTCCTATTTTACAGGAAAAGGAGGTTCTAACGAAGATTTTTTTAAAGCCAGCAAGCAGTCTCCGTGGTATTTAGTAGCCTTTGGGATGATAGGCGCTTCGCTATCTGGCGTTACGTTTATATCGGTTCCGGGCTGGGTAGAAGCCTCACAGTTTAGCTACTTTCAGGTAGTTTTAGGCTACACCTTAGGTTATGCCGTAATAGGTTTAGTATTGCTGCCGCTGTACTATAAACTCAACCTCACCTCCATTTATGCCTATTTAGGGGGAAGATTTGGAATCAACTCCTATAAAACAGGTGCTTCTTTCTTTTTATTAAGCCGCGTTGTAGGCGCTAGTTTTAGATTATATCTGGTAGCAAATGTTTTACAACTGCTGGTTTTTGACAGTATGAATGTACCCTTTTGGGTGACCGTTACCATTACTATTTTACTAATCTGGCTGTACACCTTTAAAAGTGGGATAAAAACTATTGTGTGGACAGATACGCTGCAAACCCTCTTTATGCTAACCGCACTAGGTGTTGCCATATATTTCTTATCTTCAGATTTAGGGTTGACTCCGGGGTCTTTTTTCAATTTTATCGCAGAAAGTGATATGTCTAAAATGTTCTTTTTTGAGGATTGGAAGAGTAAAGACTTTTTCTTTAAACAATTTATAAGTGGTGCGTTTATCGCTATTGTAATGACCGGTCTTGACCAGGATATGATGCAAAAAAACCTCACCTGCAGAACCCTAAAAGATGCTCAAAAAAATATGTTTTGGTTTACCATCGTACTTACGATTGTAAATCTCATCTTTTTGGCTTTGGGTGTTTTACTTACTATTTATGCTCGAAATAACGGGATTGAAGCTTCTAAAGATGATTTATTTCCGTTTATCGCAACCCAGTCTGGATTAGGTTTTGGTATCGCGATTTGCTTTATTTTAGGACTTATCGCTGCTGCTTACTCCAGTGCAGACAGTGCTTTAACAGCACTTACGACTTCCTTTAGTATAGATATTCTAGAGATTGAAAAAAAATACACAGCCGCGAAGCAAGTCGCCATTCGTAAAAAAATACATATTGCTGCTTCCCTATTAATAATCCTGGTGATTATAGGTTTTAAATATATTATCGCAGATGAGAGTGTGATTGCTAAACTCTTTGTTTTTGCAGGCTACACTTATGGCCCTTTACTGGGTTTGTATGCTTTCGGATTATTTACAAAATGGAATGTAAAAGATAAGATTGTGCCCGTAGTTTGCATTGCTGCTCCTATTCTCGCTTATATAATTAGCGAACTAACGCTGAAGTATCTTGATTTTGAATTTGGCTTCTTTATACTTATCCTCAACGGACTATTAACCTTTATAGGTTTAGTAAGTATTCGTACTCAAAAGAACTAAAGTACACGCATTGTCGATCTCAATATTTGCCTGTTCTAAAAGACTGTAAAATTCCGGATTTTCGGTGCCGGGATTAAAAATGATACGCCTTGGTTTTAAGTTGATGAGATACTCATAATACGGCTTTTGATTTATAGCATTAAGATATAAAGTCACCGTATCTACAGCATCGTAATCAGGAAACCCCGTATCTACAGATACACCGGCAACCTCACCTGCACGTAAGCCCAAAGCTACTACAGGATGCTTTTTCTGCACCAGACGGTTAATTGCCATAAATGAATATCGTATGGGTTTAAGTGATGCTCCCAGTACTAGTGTTTTTTTTGTTATCATAAATCAAAGTTAAATGATTACTTCTTCTGTAACAATACTTATCTCTAACGGTCTATAGATATAGAAGTCGACTTCTAAGTTTGAATGCTTATTAATTATTTTGATGGTTAGTGTTAGTTTCTAACATTCAAACTTGAAAACCCGGGATTTAGCGATCCCGGGTTTTCTTTTTTTAAAATAAATTGATTTTAAGTGTAACAGATTTTAAACACGTTCGTCTATTATATATCCGCTAATCACGGAGTACTTTGTTTTAACTAGTATGTTATGCAAAGTATTATTTAAAACATCAATCAAAATCGAACACTATGAAACCTAGCTATTGGCTACTATGCCTACTATTATCAAGTTTTACCACTTTCTCTTTTGCGCAACCTAAACCTCCTGAGGTAATTACCGGTAGCGTGCGTGGTGTGGTACTAGACGCAGACCTCAATCAACCCATACCCTACGCAACCGTTGTAATAAGTAGAAATGCCGGCGATGTGGTTACCGGCGGTATTACAAATGACGACGGTGCTTTTGAAATTTCAAAAATCCCTGAAGGTATCTACACGCTTAAAATTCAGTTTATAGGGTATGAAAGCACCCAGCGCGATCTGGTAATAGACCGTGAGCACCGCCAGAGTGATTTTGGCACAATTAAACTGAGTGCTGTCCCTGCAGAACTCGATGCGGTAAACATCGTTGCAGAGCGCACCACTATAGAGCAGCAAATAGACCGAAAAGTCATCAATGTGGGTAAAGATTTGACCACTGCAGGAGCAAGCGCGGCAGATATAATGAATAATATTCCGTCTGTAAATCTTGATCAGCAATCTGGTGCACTTACGCTACGCGGAAACAGCAACGTACAGGTAATGGTAGATGGTAAGCTTTCTAACATTCCGGCAGATCAATTGCTTAAACAGCTTCCGTCGAGCTCTATCAAGAAGATTGAATTAATCACAAATCCTTCAGCAAAATACAATCCTGACGGAATGAGCGGAATCATCAATATCGTACTGCACAAAAATGTAAACATAGGATTTAACGGGGATGTAAGTGCAGGACTTTCCTATGAGAAAAATGCCCAATTTAACAGTGGTTTAAATCTCAATTACCGCAACGGCAAATTCAATCTGTATTCAAACTACAGTAATAACCTTTCTAAGAATGCTAATTATGGGACGATTTTTCGCGAAGGCGATAACTCTACCCAGTATTTTGATATGCTTAATGACCAAAAATCACACCTGCTTAAATTGGGCTTAGATGTGTATTTAAATGATAAAAATACCCTCTCTGTTTTTACCTCTCAAAACAGCTTTAACGGAATGCCCGGCGGTAACATAGATATCATCTACGCAAATGATACGACACGCAACCTGATGCAGGATTTTGGCGCAGATATGAGCAACTACTCGCAGCAATACAACCTCGATTATAAACTTGATTTTGAAAAAGAAGGTCATAATATAGAGTTTGAAGCAGATTACAACACCTTTGATGCAGATGAGGATACGTTTTTTGACTTTACAGGAACCACTCCCCTTGCCGACTATGAAGATTTTGTAGCTACAAAAAGAGACCGTACTACTTTGAATTTAGATTATGTGAATCCGCTTTCTGAAAGTGAAAAGCTAGAGTTGGGTGTTCAGGCTATTTTATTTAATACAGATATTGCCTACAGCAGTACCGGGCAGTCGTTTAATGCAAGTGGCAATCTGATTCCCACACCAGATACGCAATTTGATTACAGTCGGGATATTTATTCAGCTTACGTGACCTACGGAAAAAAATATGAAAAATGGTCGTATCAGGCTGGTTTACGTGCTGAGCAGGTGCATGTCGCTGCAGACACTAATGCGGTACGTGCGTTTACAAACGATTATTTTGAACTATACCCATCAGCTTACGTAACCTTTAATCCTTCAGAAAAAAACCAGTATCAGGTAAGTTACAGCCGTCGTATAGATCGTCCGGGCGTAGGTCAGGTTAATCCCATACGCGAATGGAGTTCGCCCTTAATAACCCAATTTGGGAATGTAGATCTGAGACCGCAGTTTACAAATTCGTTAGAAACCAACTACACACGAACCCTTGAGAAAGGAAGTATTACAGCCGGAGTTTTTTACCGCATTATTGAAGATGAGATCAATCAAGCTGTATTTGTAGATCGCTTTAATCTGGATCGTATCGTGTTGACCAACGATAATTTTGACTCCACTACTGCCTATGGTTTTGAATTGAGCAGCAACTACAAACCGCTAGACTGGTGGAGCATTAATGCGAGTTTCGATTTATTCAATCAAACACAAACCGGTATTACCGAGTCGCTAGACCCGGCTATTGAAAATCCTACGGCATCTGATATTACCCAAACCCGTATTGAAGTTGAAAATACGGTGTACAACGCACGAGTGATCAACAACTTTACAGCGACAAAAAAACTAACGTTCACCGCTTTTGCGATGTTTAGAGGCCCTAATAAAGGAATTCAGTTTGAAAACAAATCGATGTTTATGACTAATATAGGTGCTCGTTATTCCATTTTTGAGGGTAAAGGCACGATTAGTTTAAACTATAATGACATATTTAATACGATGAAAGCGCGATTTACCGGGACTAACCCCTACCTCATACAAGGGCAATTTAACTGGGAAAGCAACACGGTTTACGCAGGCTTTAACTACCGTTTTGGCGATAGTAAATACCGCGCAAAACGCCGAAAAAACAGAGAAAACAATGAAGTTGAAGGCGGCGGCATGTTCTAAAAAACATGCGTACTTACTTTAATAGTACTTACCTATTTAAAGAAATAATCTGTTTTTTGTTTATTTGAATTAGCCTTCTTTAAACAATACAGCCATTTTAAAACAAATAGGTATAAAAAAACCCGGAGCGCTGCTTCGGGTTTTTGCTTGTAATCGAAGTACAATTAAATCTTTTGCTTCAATACTGAAGCATCTATATCGCTGTGTGAGGTATTATAAACCGCTGCTCCGTTTTTAATCAATAACACTTGCGGACTCTCATGACGTACGTTGAATTTTGTAGCAATTGCTGCGCTGATATCACGGTATTGCTTAAGGTCTAAAAAATAAGGTTCAATCTCTTTTTTATCGTAATCGTAGTTCTTCTCAAATCCGCGTAATGCCATACGGCTAATACCACAAGTAGTACTGTGTTTAAAAATTAAAACCGGCACCGCTTTAGAAATCTCTACAATCTCGTCAAGTTGTTCAAGACGCTCTAGCTGTATCCACTTCACCTCTTTTATTTCTTCTTTTGCGATATCGCTCGCACTTTTAAACTTATCAAAAAAACCCATCGTCGTTTATCTTTTAATTTTATTAACGCCTGCTTTCCATAGCGTGGCGTAAATTTAAGGAAAGATACCGGTATTTTCTATTAAGGAAAACCAAACAACCAAACCGACAAAAAGACAGCGTAAAAACAAGGCTTAACTGCCATTATGACTGGTTTTATAACTGGTATATAAATTGCCATAGCATCTACAAAAGCACTTAAAATTTAAGAATCTGATCAAATCTTAAAATCTATAAGGTGCATTGAAACAAACATCAAATCCCATTTAATGGGCCTAAAAAATAGAAGAAATGAACTTTAATAATTTTACAACAAAATCTCAGGAAGCTGTACAGCAAGCCCAGGCGCTTGCTCAAGGCTATGGGCATCAGCAAATTGAGAACGAGCATATTTTTAAAGCGATTCTTGAAGTTGATGAGAATGTTACTCCCTTTTTACTTCAAAAATTAGATGTAAATATTAATCTGCTTAAACAAATTTTAGAAAGTACGCTTAACAGTTTTCCTAAAGTAAGTGGCGGCGAGCTTATGCTTTCACGTGAGGCTGCTAAAACTGTAACTGAAGCCGGAAACATCGCTAAAAAAATGACCGATGAGTATGTTTCTCTAGAACATCTTATACTCGCCATTTTTAAATCGAGCAGTAAAATAGGTCAGATTTTAAAAGACCAGGGCGTTACCGAAAAACACCTGAAAGCTGCTATTGAAGAATTGCGCAAAGGAGAGCGTGTTACTTCACAAAGTGCAGAAGAAACTTATAACTCGCTGAGCAAATACGCCAAAAACTTAAACCAACTTGCCCGTGATGGCAAGCTCGATCCCGTGATAGGTCGTGATGAAGAAATTCGTAGAATTTTACAAATTCTATCGCGTAGAACGAAGAACAACCCGATTCTGGTAGGAGAACCCGGTACGGGTAAAACCGCAATTGCAGAAGGTCTTGCCCATCGTATTATAGACGGTGATGTACCCGAAAATCTTCAGGAAAAGCAAATCTGGGCGCTAGATATGGGTGCTTTAATTGCCGGTGCAAAATACAAAGGTGAGTTTGAAGAACGCCTTAAAGCGGTTATCAAAGAAGTAACTGAAAGTGCTGGCGATATCGTCCTCTTTATAGATGAGATTCACACCCTCGTGGGCGCCGGTGGCGGTCAGGGAGCGATGGATGCTGCAAACATTTTAAAGCCTGCTCTTGCACGTGGCGAACTGCGTGCAATAGGCGCAACAACCTTAGATGAGTATCAGAAGTATTTTGAAAAAGACAAAGCCCTAGAGCGACGTTTTCAGAAGGTAAATGTATTTGAACCCGATACCGAATCTGCAATTTCAATCCTTCGTGGAATTAAAGAAAAGTACGAGACGCACCACAAAGTGCGTATAAAAGATAATGCAATTATCGCAGCTGTAGAGCTTTCACAACGCTATATCACAAACCGTTTTTTACCCGATAAGGCGATTGACCTTATGGATGAAGCGGCTTCAAAAATGCGTATGGAAATCAACTCCAAACCCGAAGAGCTTGATGTTCTGGATCGTAAAATAATGCAACTCGAGATCGAAATTGAGGCCATTAAACGCGAGAAAGACGAGAGTAAATTAAAATCCCTGCATGCAGATTTAGCAAATATTAAAGAAGAGCGCAACGAGGTTAATGCCAAGTGGAAAAGCGAAAAAGAAGTGGTTGACAATATTCAGAATGCAAAGCAGGATATTGAAAACTTTAAGCTGGAAGCAGAACGCGCAGAACGAGAAGGTAACTATGGTCTTGTTGCAGAATTGCGCTACGGAAAGATAAAAGAAGCTCAGGAAGAGCTTGAGAAATTACAGGTAGCACTGGCAAACCAGGGAGAAAACACGCTGATTAAAGAAGAGGTTACCAGCGAAGATATCGCCGAGGTGGTTGCAAAATGGACCGGTATACCCGTGACTAAAATGCTGCAAAGTGAGCGCGAGAAATTGCTGCATCTTGAAGGCGAACTGCACAAACGTGTGGTGGGACAACAGGAAGCAATAATTGCGGTAAGTGATGCGGTACGCAGAAGCCGGGCCGGGCTGCAAGATCAAAAACGCCCTATAGGTTCGTTTTTATTTCTGGGGACTACCGGTGTAGGTAAAACCGAACTTGCAAAAGCACTGGCTGAGTATCTGTTTGACGATGAGAATAACCTCACCCGCATAGATATGAGTGAATATCAGGAGCGTCACAGTGTGAGTCGGCTTGTGGGTGCACCTCCGGGATACGTGGGTTATGATGAAGGCGGGCAGTTAACCGAAGCCGTACGTCGCAAACCCTATAGTGTGATTTTACTAGACGAGATTGAAAAAGCACACCCAGATACGTTTAATATTTTATTACAGGTGCTTGATGAAGGGCGCTTAACCGATAATAAAGGGCGTCTTGCAGACTTTAAAAATACCATTATCATTATGACCTCAAATATGGGAAGTCATATTATACAGGAAAAATTTGAAGCCATAAAAGATGCCGAGACCGCGATGGAAGGTGCAAAAGTTGAAGTGTTGGGCTTACTCAAACAAACCATACGCCCAGAGTTTATAAACCGTATAGACGACATTGTGATGTTTGCCCCGCTTACGCGAAAAGATATCGAGAAAGTTGTGAGTTTACAGCTTAAAGGAGTCACTAAAATGCTCAACAAACAGGGTATTACTTTAGATGCTACGACTGAAGCAATCGCACACCTGGCAACTAAAGGTTTTCAGCCCGAGTTTGGTGCGCGACCGGTTAAACGTACGATTCAAAAAGAAGTGCTTAACAAACTATCTAAAGAGATCTTAAGCGGCAAGATTACCACAGACAGTATTATTTTACTGGATGCCTTTGATGACGAACTCGTTTTTCGCAATCAAAATAATCTGGTGGAGAACGACTGAAGAGCACTGGTTGTCTAAAACCTTAAAAGCGATCCTTAAAAAGGGTCGCTTTTTTTGTGTGTTTTTTTAGCGAGTACAGAATTCTGTAAAACCTTTTAGGATCATTGCAATATCTTGAACACGGAATAAAAAATATTATTTTAAGAAATATTGCGTAATAACAGTATATTTAGGATTGATATAACTAATTGGGCACAATTTAAAAAATGAAATATTCAACTGACGACATAGACTTCAGTAAAATCTCACCAAATGAGTTTGAGAGATTATGTTTTGAGCTATTATTAAAATACGGGTTTAGTCAAATCATATGGCGTCAAGGTGGAGCTGATAATGGACGAGATATTGAAGGGTATTTTGATTTCAATAATCCAATAGCTAGTCAACGAACCAAATGGTTTTTTGAATGTAAACATTACACAAGTGGTGGTGTGCCACCAGAGCATTTAAATTCAAAAATGGCTTGGGCAGATGCAGAACAACCATCTTATTTAGTAATACTTGTATCATCCTACATTACTACTGCTTCTAGAACTTGGCTTGAAAGTATAAAGCTGACTAAACAATATAAAATCATTGTAATAGAAGGAGAAGAATTAAAAGGAAGATTGGTTCAATTTCCTGATTTAATTGAGCGCTTTTTTGCTGCCGATAGATTTGAACGTCTTTTTCTTGAAATAAAAAATCATTGGTTAAGACATAGAATAGAGCCGAGTTATGAATTAATAAAAGAAATTTCTAATAATATAGATACTTCAAAATTAGACTTAGATGATATTGGTTTCCTTTTAATGAGTTTCCATAAAAATTATAGACATTTTGAATTAAGAAATGATTATTACGGAGATTTTACCGAGGAAGTTTTGGAACCTTTATATCCGCGACTTGCTGAATTGGCTTCAAAGGAGAATTTAGATTCGTTTGAAGAATATAGAACTGATTTTGATTCTTTAGGCGGAACAGGTTGTTTTGATGATGCTGAAAGTGACGAAAATTCTGAGTTAGCATTTCAGTTTTATGATTTACACTTGAATCATAAAAAGAGTCAAGACTTATGGAAAATTGGTTACTACTTATTCATAAAAACAAATGACAACAAAGCTTTTGAATTATTTAGTGTGGACGATTCTGATTTTAAAACGAGTGCAAAGTATTATAAGGAATTTTCATCTGATACATTAAAAGAATTGGCTATCGATATAAGTATTGAGTTTGGTAAAAAAATATTAGAATATTCGCCAAGATTATTAAAATAGAAGAATAAAAAACTGTGCCCAAAAATGGCTATAAGTAATTGCTTGTTCTCGCCTCCTTCTGAAAATCCTCACGGATTTTCAGCTTGGTATGTACTGCAAAGTTAAGTACAAACCCATGCAAATACTTATCCGAGAACGTTAGCAGCAAATTAAAAAACAACAATATGATAAAATGTTACAATTGCAAGAATGAAATGCCAATCAATGAAAAGGCTTTCTTTTGCCCTAAATGTTTAACTCAAGTCAAATGCAAGAGTTGTAATGAAACACTTGAGGAAAATTCTATTGGTTGTATAGCTTGTGGCACACCTATAACAAATGTTTCCAACGAAAATAAAGAGCTAAACCATATAGAATTTGAGCAAAAAGGAGACACCAAAAAATTTAAAGCTTCATTTTCAGATAATGTAGGACAAGAATTGGTAGCAACTTTTGGTGGAATGGTTGGAGTAAATGTAAACAAAGGAAAATTTATTTCTAATACTAAAAAACCATCGATTTTGGACTTAAATCTTAATTCTAATCAAGATGAAGATATTGTAGATGTAGAGTTTATAGAAGATTCGGAATTTGATGAAGCCTTAAAACGTGTTTTTAAAATTGATGGAGAATCCTTGATTGTACAAACTTCGACTTTTAAAAGTATAAGCAATCTAGACAAAGAAAAAAGAATCTCATTATTGACACTTCTAGGATACAAATACCTACATAAAGCAGAAGAAATCAAAAGAGGAACATTGACAGATATATTGAAGCAATTCAAACTGAATTCAGGTAGTTTTAGAAACTGGATAGGAAAATCGGAAGAAATCGGTCAAAAATCAGGTGGACTAATTTTTTTAACACCAAATGGTTTAACTACTGCCATCGAAGTTTTAAAAGAAGTTGTCAACCCATCTATTGAAAAAGGCTTAGTGAAAATAAGTAAACAAAAATCTACAAGACGAAAATCTTCTGATAATTCATCTGAATCAAAAAAATCTACTAAAGGCTCAAAAGAATATTTGTTGACTTTAGTACAAGAAAGCTATTTTAAACAACATCGTACTTTAAGCGATATTGTAACTCACATAAAAGACACAAAAGCTATTACTTTCAAAACCACTGACATTTCTGGTCATATGGGGAAACTAGTTAGTAATAAAACTTTAAAACGCGAAAAAGGCGAATCAGGCAACTATGAATATTTCGTTTAATCAAGAAAAAATTGAAAGTGCTCTTTCTGGAATCAATTCCGATTTTAGGGATAAAATTATAGATACATATATTGAATTAAAAAAAAGATACGTAAAATCTTTTTATAATCAAGAATTCGATGCTGTCGGCCTATCTTCTGGTAAGTTTTGTGAAATTATTTTCAGGTTTTTAGAAAACGAAATAAATGGTAAGTATACTTCTTTTGACAAACACATATCAAATTTCCCAACTGCCATAAACAAATTATCTCAAGAACCTGCTTCTAAAGCAAATGAATCAATAAGAGTAATTATTCCCAGAGCTTTAGTTTTTATTTATACCTTAAGAAACAAAAGAGGAATTGGTCACATTGGTGGCGATATTGTGGCTAACTCTACTGATATTAGTACAATAATGAAATCAATTGATTGGATTGTCTGCGAGTTAATAAGATTGTATCACAATCTGTCAATTGAAGAGGCCCAGTTAATAATTGACTCTTTAAATATGAAAATATTACCAGACATTTGGAATGTGAATGGTAGTCGTAGAGTAATTAGAGAGGGCTTAAATTATTCGCAAAAAGTTATAATCCTATTATATAATGAAATTGATAATTCTGCGACAATTCAAGAATTATTAGAATGGACCGAATATAGCAGTACATCTATGTTTAAAAAGGTGATTATGAAACTTCATAAAGATAAAATGATTGAGTTTAATAAATCAAATGGGAATGTTCATATTTCACCAAAAGGAATTAATTGTGCGGAATTGATATTATATGGATAGTAAAGTTAGCTGCTAACAAAGAACTGAGGTAAAAAAAAAACTCTTTTCTATATTAAATTTGCTTTATAAAAATCTGTAACTACAAATTTTAACTGTTTAATTTATAACTTTTTGACCTAGGCTTTAGTACGAAGAGAGACATAATTTTTCAGCGTAGTACAATCCAGATTTAGCAATGGCATATAGCTGTTTTAAACTTCATGCTTAACTGTAAGTTTCTTGCTTCCCACGCCTACTTTTTTTATACAGAACCGTTAGTAAACAATAACAAGACACATATGAAAAGAATAATTACAACTATAATTTTCAGTTTCTTTTTATTGAATAGCTATGCTCAGGATAGCTATGTAAAATTACCAGTGAGTGAAAGTAATTGCCCTACAGTGATTATTGAAAAAGACATTATTGCGAATGAACGTGTTATAGAACTAGCAAAAGAATTAATTGCAGAAATAAGCTTTTTGAAAGACAAACCAAATCGAAAAGAGCATAAGTTTTTCAACCTGACTGCAAACGGGATTTATTTTGTGAGTTTAAAGAAAAAAACTCCTTTTAAAAAACAATCTGAATTGAACGAATTTTTCGGAATTGAAAAAAATAACGCAATTTTTGTAAATGGTTATTTAATAGAACATTCTGATTACAAAATTGCCTCTGAAAGTATCATTGAAATTGAATTAGTAGAACCTGATTCTAGTAACAAACTTGATAGAAAAGCAATTAATGTTTGGACACTAACTCTAGAACAAAGGATTTCTGGTTGTAAAAGACAAAACCTAAATTAATTGAGGTTTTGTCAAAATCGTGTAAAATTAATTGCTGGTTTCGCCAATTTACAAAAGTCATTAAAGACTTTTCATCTATGATTTATTTGCTAATTTAGGTTATTAAACAACGCCAATACGCGTAGCCGACACCGCAGCTAACTTTCATTTAGATTGGCCAAAAAAACTATAATGATAAAACCATTTTCAGCAAATATTTCCGAAGAAATTCTTGACGATTTAAAGAATAGAATTAAAAATACACGTTGGCCAGACGAAATATCTGACTCAAACTGGATGTACGGAACTAACCTTTCTTTTATGAAAGAATTATCCAATTATTGGCTGTACAAATTCGACTGGAGAAAAGTAGAAGCTGAAATAAATTATTTCCCAAATTTCATTGCAAACATAGATGGCTATGATATCCACTTTATACACGTTAAGGGAAAAGGAAAAAAAAACATACCCTTAATCATCACTCACGGTTGGCCGGGTTCCTTTATCGAAATGCTTAAGCTTATACCTTTGCTGACTAATGAAGCTGAAATTTCTTTTGATTTAGTGATTCCTTCCATTACTGGATTTGGATATTCCGGGAAAAGTCTGGTTGAAGGCTGTAATTCAGAATTCGTTGCTCATTTATGGCATAAGTTAATGCTAGAATTAGGATATGAACGCTATGGGGCACAAGGTGGAGATATTGGTTCTGGAGTTAGCTCCTGGCTCGCTTTAAAATATCCTCTAAACCTAATTGGTTTACACCTCAATTACATTTCTGGCTCTTATACACCATTTTTAGAAGATGGTGAGCAGTTGACAGATAAAGTGGTAGCTTTTCAGAAATACGCATCAGATTGGGCTTCTAAAGAAGCTGCATATTCTTACATACAAAGTACAAAACCCATAACAATAGCTTTTGCATTAAATGATTCTCCTATAGGTTTATGCGCCTGGATTATTGAAAAATTTAATTCTTGGAGTGATAATAATGGAGAAATCTATTCTGTGTTTACAAAAGATGAATTACTCGCAAACGTAACCCTCTATTGGATTACTCAAACTATTCATTCATCAATCAGAATGTATAATGAAAACAGTAAACATCCCTTAAAATTTGATGAAAACGATTTTATAAATGTTCCTGTTGGATTCGCAAAATTCCCCAAAGAACTGCCTACGCCACCACGCTCCTATATCGAAAAAGGTTTCAATATCACGCATTGGACCGAAATGCCGGTTGGTGGCCATTTTGCTGGAATGGAACAGCCAGACTTGTTGGCAAAAGACATAAAGGTTTTTTTTCAAGAAATAGCTATATTTAGAAAAAAATATTGAAATAAGAGAAATAGGTTGTTAACAAAAAACTGAGGTAAAAAACATCCCAAATTCAAAACTAAAAATGAAAAAACTTTATTTTATATACCTAATAATCGCAGTAAATATCATTTTTATAATCTACACTATTTATGAGCTTGATTTTGAAAATAGTGATATTAAATCTTTCGCCGGTATACTTTCAAATTTCTTTTTAATTATGGCTATGTTAGTTACGATGCGAGATCTTAAGAAAAAAGAGAGTAGATAATGCTACTCAAAGCACGTTTATTGAAAACGTACCTGAATTGTATAAAAATCACATTCCTACTATAAGATATTTTAACAGGAATGTGAGTAACTCACCTCCGCATCATAAAGCTTAAACGCTACTCTTCATTTTGGTTACAACAAACCCCAATCTGGTTACATTAGATTTCTGATCGTTAGTCAACTTTGCCTAGAACAAAAATTAGAACTAATGAATTACAAAATTTTAGGAAATACAGGATTAAAAGTCTCAACGCTTTGTCTAGGAACAATGAATTATGGCGGAAAGGGTTTTTTTAACTATATGGGAGATTTAGGACAGCAAGAAGTAGATGAGCAGATAAAAACTGTAATTGATGCGGGAGTAAATTTTATAGATACTGCTAATATTTATTCTGAAGGACTTTCAGAACTAATGATTGGAAAAGCAATAAAAAATCTTTCTATCAAACGGGACGATCTTGTTATTGCAACCAAAGTTAGAGGCAGTATGGGAACAGGAGAAAACGACAGAGGCTTATCTAGAAAACATATTATTCAGCAGGTAGATGAAAGTCTCAAAAGACTAAATACAGATTATATAGATTTATATCAATTACATACATCAGACCCATTAACGCCTATTGAAGAAACCTTAAGAGCCTTAGATGATTTAGTACGTAGCGGTAAGGTGCGTTATATAGGTGCTAGTAATTTTATGGCCTGGCATTTAATGAAAGCCTTAGGGCATTCCACTCATAATAATTTAGAGAAATTTGCTTCTTTACAAGCCAACTATTCGCTAGACAACAGAGATTTAGAACGCGAAATGATACCTTTATTGCAGGATCAAAAAGTTGGATTGTTAGTGTGGAGTCCTTTAAGTGGCGGCCTTCTCACAGGAAAATACAAGAGAGATGGCAGCAATGAAAAAGGTAGATTAAACGACTTCCCATTTGAACCTTTTCATAAAGAAAGAGCATTTGACGTTATAGATGTACTTATTCCTATGGCAAAACAAAAAGGTTTTACAGTTGCTCAATTAGCTTTAGGCTGGTTACTACAGCAACCGGTAGTTACAAGTAGTATTATAGGTGCGACAAAAATGTCACAACTTCAAGACAATCTAAAAGCGATAACCGTAGATTTTACTACAGATGAATTAAATATGTTAGATGAAGTAAGTGCGTTACCCATTGAATATCCTAAAAATGTGGTTGAAGTGATGACCGCAGACAGAAGTAACGGTCGTGATTTTTTGTTGTAATTTAATAGCTATGGAACAAAAGAACAGTCCTAAAATCATAAATTCAATTACCGAACTGCATCGGGTTTTAGGTTTACCTAAACCCACCAATACCTTAATCACACTAATTGATCATTCTCAAGAACGAGAACTAAACGATGTAGATAACCAGAAAATGGTATTGAATTTCTACAATATTACGATTAAACGAAGTTTTCAAGGGCAACTAAAATATGGTAAAAGTAATTATGATTTTGACGAGGGAACACTATCATTTCTTGCGCCTAACCAGGTATTAACAATTGATGAAAAAGGCGATCAAAATACTAACGGCTGGTCTTTACTGTTTCACCCAGATTTATTAGCAAACACGGCTTTATCAAAGTCTATTAAAAGTTATGGCTTCTTTTCTTACAGTGTTAATGAGGCTTTACACCTATCTGAAAAAGAAGAAGGCATAATTGAAAATTTAGTACAGAATATTAGAGATGAGTATAGCTCCACAATTGATTTGTATAGTCAGGATGTTATAATTTCAAATATTGAGCTACTACTCAATTACTGCAATCGTTTTTACAGTAGACAGTTTATAACTCGAAAAATGGCAAGTAATGATTTGCTTGCCAATTTTGAAACTAAACTAGCGAGCTATTTTGATACGAAAACACAAGGAAAACTACCTACAGTTAAAAGTATCGCACTTGAGTTGAACGTTTCTTCAAATTATTTGAGTGATATGTTGAGAACCATCACCGGACAGAATACACAACAACATATTCACTCTAAATTAATCTCAACTGCAAAAGAAGAGTTGGCGACCACATCTAAATCTATTAGCGAAATTGCTTTTCAACTTGGTTTTGAACACTCACAATCATTTAATAGACTTTTCAAAAATAAAACAGATTTATCGCCTTTAGAATACCGTAATTCGTTTAATTAATACTCATTCTCAATATTTTACAATCCTCCCTTTTCAAGTTTTACTTTACTTAAAACTCAAATAATTCGCAACAGCTTCCTAAAAAATTAAAATATTTCATTTATTAGCGCTAGTATTGATCCTAAATAAATAAACCCTATGTCAATAACAACAGAATCAGAATTACGGGGAATGCAAAAAATTAGTGAAGTTGTGGGTTCTACACTAAAACTAATGAGAGCATACGCTAAAGTAGGTATGTCTACAAAAGAATTAGATAACTACGGAGGTGGTATTTTACAAAGTTATGGCGCAAAATCTGCACCCTTTGAAACCTATGGATTTCCGGGTTTTACCTGTATTAGCGTAAATAAAGAAGCAGCACACGGTATCCCATCTGAAAAAAAAATACTAAAAGAAGGAGATTTAATTAATATTGATGTCTCTGCAGAACTTGATGGCTTCTGGTCTGACAATGGAGGTTCATTTATACTCGGAAAAGACATTCATAAGCACCAACCGCTTGTAGATGCTTCTAAAACTATTTTAAGCAAAGCAATAAGCAGCATTAAAGGCGGAGTTAAAATTTCCGAAATTGGTTATTTAATAGAAACAGAAGCCAAAAAATCTGGATATAAAGTAATTAAAAATCTCGCCGGTCACGGTGTGGGTAGAAGTTTACACGAAGCCCCTGAGAACATTTTAAATTACAGGGTTAAAAGTAACCGTGAGCGCTTTAAAAAAAATACCACAGTAGCCATAGAAACGTTTATTTCGACAAAATCTACTGTTGCTGTCGAGCTAAATGACGGTTGGACTCTCGTAGGTAATAAAGGTGGCTATGTAACGCAGCACGAGCATACCATTCTTGTTACAGATAATCTGCCTATAATTTTAACCAAATCTAATGAAATCTGGAATTAAGTTATTGCCTAAAAAACGTATTACTATCAATAAGTTGTAAAGCCCGGCACAAGAGATAAAATTAATTTCACGCCAAAAGCGATCTTTAAAAGGGTCGCTTTTTTTTGTGTTTATTTTTCGCCGAATACAGATTTCTGTAAGATAGTGTGAGGTCGTAACGGTATTTTGCGCACGGATTAAAAATTTTTAAAAAATCCGTAACTATAAACTGAAGCTTAAAATTTAGACAATGAAAAAAATGCTTATGCTTTTCCTATTCACAGGAACTTTAATCTCATGTACTACAGAAGACTCTGAAACAGAAATTACAACTAACGAATCTACCTCTGGTAGTACAACAGCCACCGTAAATCTCAATGTAATTAACAGTTCTAGTGCTTCACAAAGTGGATATATCGTTATGATGTTTAATCGGGAAGTAAAAGAAAACCAACAATTACCGGAAATTCTATTTCAAAAAACAAGCAATTCTGAGGGTAATGTAAGTTTTGATTTAGAAGATTATATTGCAAAAAATGGTAATGGCCCCTACTTTTTTGAGGCATTTCTAAAAACCTCTAATGGCTTTAGTTTAGAAAGCATAACGCATCCCACTTTCTTAGTTAAGTCTGGACAAAGTCGTACTACTTCAATAATTGTAAAGTAAATATTGCAAAAATGAAAAAACTATTACTTGTATTAGTCACAATCAGTTTACTATCAAGCTGTTCATCTGATGATAATGCTTCAGAGAACAAAATTACTACTGCAGCAATTACCTTAACAGATTCTAATGGGGAAGCTGTTTCAGGAATTGTTATCTATGCTTATAACGAAACAACCTGGAGTGTAATTGGAGATGATCCTCAATTTGCCGATTTTCAAGCTGCATCTGATAATGATGGAATAGCGGTATTTAGTAATTTAACAACAGTTATAAATTTTAGTGAATTAAATAACTACTCTCAAACATTTAGATTTTCTGCACATTATTCGTTAAATGGCACTAATAAAATAAAAGTTAAAGCTATATCCTTTAACCTTGGAGATACTAAATCAGACACGATAGTTTTAGACTAAAAAATCTCTATTTATGCAAACAGACTAATATGAATACATTATTTTATTTCTTTGAAAAAGAGATGAAAAACTAATATAACCACGAAAGCGATCTTTAAAAGGGTCGCTTTTTTTAGGTGTTAATTTTTCGCTGAATACAGAATTCTATAAAATAGTGTGAGATCGTAACGGTATTTTGCGCACAGATTAAATATTATTATTTTAAGAAATATTGCGTAATAACAGTATATTTAGGATTGATATAACCAGTTAGCTACAATTTAACCAAACTGCTTATTGAAAAAGAAAATAGCCGAATATGAAATTATTGAATCAGCAGAAAACTATAATAAAATAGTCCGAACTGAACTGAATCGAAAAACATTCGGAAAGAAATACAATCTATCTGGAGATTACCCAGATTATGGCGGAATTGATATTTTCCCAACTATTTCCTTTGCAGTTTTTAAACCAAATCTTGGTCCATTAGTAAAACTGAATTTGAATTGTGCGAATACAAACGAAAACGGGACTGAAAGTAAGTTGACTTTAAATCGTGTGAATGGCGCGACTTATAAAATGCAGTTTTGGTTTATGATTTTCTTTGTAGCCTTAACTCTGATTATAGCTTCATACCAAATTATAATTGGAAATGAAATTGGATTTGGAATGCTAATGTTACCGCTATTTGGGCTTTTATATATTCTGATTATCGAACTGTTTTCTGAATTTACTATCAGCAGTCTGAATAAAAAAGTGGAAAAAATGATGGACTCTGAAAAATTAAAATATAAAAAACTGTAGCTAACAACGGCTATAGTTCATTACGGCGGAATTTCCTATCGGAAATTCCCTGTGTGTTTGCTATCTTTGGTTTACGGCGGAATAGTTCTGCCGAACCATTCCGTAACGAAACCATAGCCAAAATCGTTGCCACCAATTTATGAAAATCGATAAAACATTAATATTTTTAGTTTTTATTTCAGTATTAATGGCTACTGGAGTTTATTTATTTGCAAATGGATTTGGAATTATATCTGCAAATAAAAAAATTGATTTTGGAGTTTTTAGTATGATTATTCCGCACGATTGGGAAAAAATAAAATATAAAGGAATTGACAGCTATGTCGGTGGAATAACAAATGGAACTGACTCTTTGACTTTCGATTATGGCTGGTACTCGTACGATTTTAGCGACGAAGATGGAGAAAACCAACTCTTTGCAACGGACACAATAAATGGAAAAATCGCATTATTAACCAAACCAAAAGAGGTTGGAAATGGAACAATCGGAATTTATATTGAAAAAGCGTATAAGGAAAATAGATTTAATCTAATTGGACAAAACATCGCTGACGAAAACCAAATATTCTACATTTTCAAATCGCTTAAATTTAAAGATAGCGACACAGCAGTAAATTCAAAGAACATTGAGTTTTCTAATAAAATAACAGCTTATTCTGGTAGGAGCTTATTTTACACAAACTGTGCTGCTTGTCATCAGAAAAATAAAAATATGATTGGACCAGCATTTGCTTCAATCGATGCGGTGGAATTTAAAAAATGGATTCTTGATTCAACAAATTTGGTTAAAACCGACACAACAAAATGGGGAATTAATTATCATAGAAAAGCATTTGGAAAATTAATAACAGAAAATGAAATTGAGAAACTAATTGAATACAGCAAATCGAAATAAAAACTGGTGGCAACACCGTATAAAATTAATGGCTAGTTTTAGCCTATTTGGAAAATTCCTGCGGAATTTTCTCTGGCAAGTATCTGTTTACTAAATTAGGTGCTTAAACACGCCACTAATCTTATACATCAACGTTATGCCCAATTAGAAGAAATAAAATCATTCATCATATTGAATTAACATTTTTTGAATTCTGAACTGAATTTTATCTCGAATAGACTTCGGAGAAATGACTTTTACTTTTTCACCATACGAAAGAATCAAACGTTCTAACTCGTAATTAGGAATAACCTTAATTGAAATTACCATTTCACCACTTTCCAAAAACTTTGGTCTGGTTTGGGTCGGGTGGATAGGTTTTGTTTGTATATAAGGTGCTAATTCAGATAAAAATTGCAAAACTATTTCTTGTACATCAGCATTTTGAATTCTTGTTACACCAATAATATCATAGAAGTAATCATCTTCCCAATCAATATCAGCAGTCTTGTAATCTTTATCTAATTCATTAATGGATTGAATTCTATCCAAAGCCATATTCCAAAAAGAAATGTTATTTTCTTCATTTAACCCAAAAACAAACCACCTGTTATTGTATTGTTTCAAGACATATGGATGCAAAACAATCTTATAAGATAATGGATTCTTAAAGTCCTGATATTCTATTTCTAAAACTCGACTATTAGAAATTGCATTAAAAATTGGTTCAATAAACGAAATGCCTTCATAATCAATATTGGAATCAAAATAAATTACTTGCTTTGATTCATTTGCAAATCCTAATTTATCATTTAAAATTGGAATTAATTCATTAACCCATTCAAATTGTGGCAATCCTTTGAAACGAGATAAAACTAATAAAGAAGATTTTATACTGTCCGATTCATTTGTACTTAAAGGACTGTTCTTAATTGAGAAGTTTCTATCTTCATATCTATAAAAAACTTTTTTACCATCTTTTTCCCTTTCTAACAAGATTGAAAAACCAGCCTCACTCTCCATAAAACTAATATCCTTGAACAGTTGAGTTCTACCAATCCCCTTTCCTTCTCCATTAATATCAATTAGTGCTTTATTAACTTCTTCTAACAAATCTTGCCAGTAAAATTTCCTGCCACTATTACTAAAGCAACGGTCTAAAACTTGGTATCTAATATATGCATTCTTATTTATAGGCATAAATACACTTTGAATGAACTGCAACTCCAAATATTTGTAGTGCAAAATGAGATTCAAAGATACTATTTTTTACAATACACAAAGAGTGTACAAAAGAGTTTCATATTTGCACTGTAATCAAAAGATAGATGCTTATGAATAATGTATTTTCCTTACTCGACTTCGAACCAAATGCACAACAAAAAGTTGCACTGCAACAGATTACAGATTTTATCAAATCTGATAATGATGTCTTTATACTAAAAGGTTCAGCAGGTACAGGAAAAACATCTATTGTTAAAGCAATAACAACTCATCTGACGAATAGTGATATTAATCAAAGAATTGCTGCACCCACTGGTCGTGCTGCAATGATAATTGGTAGCAAAACTGGACAAAGTTCAAAAACTATGCATAGTCAAATTTACACACCTGAAAAAATAAAAAACGGTGGAGGTGTTCGATTAATTAGAAAAACAAACCAAGAAAAAGCAATGACTATATTTTTAGTAGATGAAGCATCAATGGTAAGCAATATTCTAACTAAAAGTGAAAACTTTTTTGTATCTAAACCTTTGCTTGAAGATTATATTGATTATGTGAAACAAGGCAATAAGGATAACAAAATCATTTTCATAGGTGACAAATTTCAGTTGCCCCCTGTAAATGAAACATTTTCACCTGCACTAAGTCCTAAATTCCTTAGTAAGCATTTTGAACTTAAAAGTGTGGAGTATGAATTAACACAAGTAATGAGACAGGATGAGGGGTCTGGTATTCTAAGAACAGCGACGTTTATCCGTGATTTATTGGAAAGAGGTATTTCAAATTCTCCGATTTCAATTGACAGAGAGAAGTATCCGTCAAATGCCTTGAACAGATATTTAACAGAATTTGACGTGAACGATATTAATAAAGTAATTGCTATCTGCCATTCAAATAGAGACGTAAATTACTGGAATATCTGGATAAGACAACAATTGGGTCTTTCATCAAGCATATTGGCTAATGATGATATTATTGTCACTCAAAACACTTGGTTAAACAATAGCGGAGATTGGGTATATAAAGGCGAATATGGGAAAATTATTGAATTAGATACAAGCATTGAAAAGTATGCAAATCTAAATTTTGCTGATGCGAAAATTGAATATGCAACATCAAATGGTGAGTCGAAAATAATATCAACCAAAGTACTACTTGATTCACTTAACACAAGATATGGAATTCTTGATGAGGAAAAAGAAAAGCAATTGTTTGCAGAAGTAATGAAACACAATCCACAGTTCAGAACTTCTCAAAACAATGCAGATGATAAATACCTTGGAGCAATTAGACTTAAACACGGATATGCAACAACTTGCCACAAAGCACAAGGTGGTGAATGGGATAATGTTTTGATACATCCTTGGACAATAGGTAAAGATTTAAAATGGACATACACCGCAATTACAAGAGCAAAAAAAGAAGTTTACTCTTATGCGGCTTAAAGTACATTCTTTGTGTACTGAAATTGAAAAATGATTTATTAAACGAATAAAAATATTACTTTTGTAAACGGTGACTCTGCGGTATTAGGATTTAATTCGCATTGTGTTACGCAATGTTCTTTCAAAGGTTAGTACATAGTTAGTGTATTAACTTTATTTCTTGAATTATTAACTATTAATGTTATTAAATTATGTTAGAAATGTATTTTGATAATTATTAATATTTCTTAATTATTTATTTAATTATTAGGAATTATAAGTTAATGATTTATTTAATTATTCATAGATATTATTGTTTATGAGTTTATGATTTGAATGTCCCCGCAGAGCACCTTTTTTAATATGAATTTGACAGAATCTAACATATCGGATATTAAGCAATTATTGCAAAATGGGAAATCAAAAGATGATTTGGTTTCCCTAATAAACTTTGTTATTCATTTGCAAAATGAACAACTTAAAACTACATATAAAATAGTTTCCAGCAAGAAAATTGGTTATTACTTATCTAAAAGGGATGATAAATACATTGATTTTGAAATCCCTAAAAAATCAGGAGGAGTTCGGAATATTTCATCACCAGATAGGTTTTTAAAAAAAGTTCAAAGAAGAATTGCATTTGTTTTAGAAACATTATATACACCAAAACCATCTGCAAATGGTTTTGTAACTGGCAGAAGTATTGTGTCAAATGCAAAAAGCCATATTGGTAGAAAATATGTTTACAATATTGATTTAAAAGACTTTTTCCCTACAATACATTACGGAAGAATAAAAGCAGTTATGCAAATTCCGCCTTTTAATGCCTCACCTGAAATCGCTCATTTAATTGCTCATTTTTCTTGTTATAAAGGTGTTTTGCCACAAGGCTCACCTTTGTCTCCAATTCTAACAAATATTGTCTGCCAATCATTAGACTATCATCTTGTGAAACTTGCAAAGCATTATAGATGCTTTTATTCTCGCTATGCAGATGATATTACTTTTTCATCTAACAAAAACCTTTTTGTAAAAGAAAAATTCTTGACAGAGTTGAATACTATAATTGCAAACCAAGGTTTTAAAGTAAACGAAAAGAAAACACGTTTGCAAAAGCACACTCAAAGACAAGAAGTTACAGGAATTGTCGTAAACAGCAAATCTAACCTTAAAAGAGATTATGTGAAAAAAGTACGAGCAATGCTTTATAATTGGGAAAATAAAGGGTTAGACTTTTGTCAAGCAAAACTGATAGAACAATACCCAAAAGAAAAAGGATTTATTCGCAATAAAGTAACGCCACCATTTGAAAACGTATTACACGGTAAAATTCTATTTCTTGGAATGGTAAGAGGTAAAGAAGATAGTTGTTTCAAGAGATTTGAAGCAAAATTTAATGAACTTAATAAAACTTAAAGATATGGAACAATCGTATGAAGGTTTAAAAAATGAATTAGACAATCTTAAAAAGATTGTTTTTAGAATAATGGACTATAATTTTCCAGATTTAGATGCTAATATCAAACATTACAACTTTATTACAGATGAAGTTGTAAGAAGACAATTGGAGTTGGATTTTTTGAAAATGATGCAAACTCCTGCCTCAAATTTTAATGAATATTGCCATTACAGTTTTTTCCAAATTGAAAATTTACTCAATTATTATTATACAATAAGATTTAACTCAAAAGAAGAGTTAACCAAATACTTCACGTTTGGCAATGACCCAAATGAAAAAGCAAAAGGAAGGGTTTCTGAAATCCCATACAGTACGAAATGGGCAAAATTTGCCCAAGAATTTTTAATAGAAGAAAAAGAAGTATTTGATAAAATTACAAATAGTAAGGTTTTAAAGAAAAAACCTACCCCCTTAAATTATGACATTCAAAAAATTGCATATGTAAGAAATTCTTCAATTCATAGAAATACGATTGACATTGATAAATATGAGAATGACACTTATAAAAAGTATTTAGAGATTAAATCGAAACAAAGTAAAAGCCAAGACGAATGGAAAATATACAATGAAGGTAATAAGATTGAATTTAAGAAAAGTGAGAGTTTTTCATTAGTAAAAAAACGTACTGCAGAATTCCTTAAAATAATAGAAATTGAAATAAAAAAGCATCAAAAAGAAGAATAAAAGGGCATAACAATGTATAAAAATAATAGCCGGTTAAGTAATAATATCAAGGGTTGTAGCCCGCATAAAACTTAGTAGTAAATTGAAAAATTCTGCTTCCGCAATCGAAATAAATTTGACAGAAAATAATCGGAAATGAAACAAGTATTAGCCATTCTCTTCTTTTTAGTAACCATATCGATTTATGGCCAATCCCAAAAAACTGAATTGCAATTGACTAAAGATAGCGATACAACCTTTTGGAAAGGTTACAGAATAAAAGACTTAGCAAATTTTAAGTTACCTAATTTAAACACCGAATCTGAATTTGTTTTTCGCAGTTGGAACCCAGGAAGCCTGTTGGAAATAAGTAAAAATCAAGATTCTGTAAAAGCCAAAATAATTTACTTCGTTTACGAGGTTTGGGAGAATGATTATAAAGCTGATACTTTTGTCAAAGAATATTATCTTCCTGACTCAACTGCAACCGAACTCTACAAATACGTTTCCAAAAGCGGAATTCAAAAGATACCGAGTGATGAATATATTGAGGAGTGGAAACACGGATTTGACGGAATAACTCACATTTACGAAATGAAAGAAAACAATCTTTATTCTTTTAAAAACTTTTGGACACCAAAATCCCAAAATGGACTTAAAGAAGCAGAATTTATTATTGAATTCAATAAAAGGATTAGAGAAATTGGAAATTTAAAACAATATGGAGATGATTTTTCAAATAGTGTTCCATTTATAACCTATACGTATTCTGGAGTAGCGTATTCGATTACCAAACCACCAACAAAAAAGGAATGGCGGAAATATAAGCGTGAAAGAAAAAAACGAATAAATAAAAACAAGAGATAACAACGGTAACCGTTGCACAAGCCTTTAATTCTTAGAAAATATCACTTATTTAAACCGATTTTAAGCGGTTTTCTAGTTTTATATCGTTTGTAAATTAGCAGAATGAAGTCTCTTTATAAGGGTGTACACACACTGGTAACCATAACAAAAATCTCAGGTTATTTAAAAAAATATCACCGAATCAGACCACTATTTATCTTATAATCAGAATTTAATGATAAAAAAATGTAGCTAGCTAAAGGCAATTTGAAAAAGATATTTAAAATATTAATTCTACTTTTCACTTCTGTTTCTTGTGATACAGAACCTAAAAATGAAATGCCAAAATCTGACTTTGATCTAAAAGTTAATTATACAAAGTTCTTCTCAATACAAAGCCTGGTGTTCTGTTATACTTCAATTGAATCAATTTCTACTAAACTAGAATACAGCCGCCAACTATTCATATTCAGTCATTTAACCCGAACTGAACGATTTACACCCCTATTTTTACCACTATACCCCCTAACTATTGGCTTCAGTTTTAGGAATATTGTAATGTCTATTATAAATGTATTAAATACATTAATTTATTTATATAGGCACGTTCTTTTAACTATATCGATTTCGTAATTCAAACCATTTCTTATGAAGCAGAACTATCTTATTGTATGCATACTTTTTCAGTTATTTTACTGCTCGCTCTTAGCGCAAGTGCCGCAACTCCCTAAAAAAACCACTTTAGATCAGACCCTTCACACGGGCTTACAGTTTAAAAACCCTACAGCCGTAGATACCCTACATATACCACTTCGCAGTACAGAAACGTTTAGTCTTGAGTTGAAAGCAAAAGTAAATGCAGCTTCAAATCGCGGTTTAGATGTTTTTTACAAAAGTAAATTGGGTACTGGTTTTCGTACGAGTTTAGACCAAACAACCTTCAATGCAACCACGTTGCTTACCACTCCTAAAAACTTAAGTACTTCTGTAAATAATGCTCAGGAACAAACCTACAGGTATGTCGTAACCGGCAGCGAGGTATATGTGTATCTTGATGGTTACTTTCTCACGTCACTACCTTTAGAACAAATAGTTGAAGCAACTTCAAATGATGATGATCTTACCTACGGTTCTGATAATCTTCTGGGAGCCTGGGCAGGCTTTCCCAACAATAATGCCGGAAAACCTACAGATTATGGTTGGGAAAATAATAAGATCAGTACTATTTTCAATACCGCAAATGGGGGTTCTGGCGTTCGTTATATGGATTTATCTTCGGGACACCTCATCGAGTCAGACGGCTCCACATTTAACGGTAGACTTATGTATATACGCTGGGATGGCAATAGTTACAACAGCTCGGTTTACAGTTATCCGATACAATTACATACAGGTACGCATTATACCTTCTCGTGGTTATATGAGTTGATAGCTAATGCAGGTCCGGGTTCAAAAATAACCGTTGCGGTTTCTACAGATCGTGAGGGCACAAACAATTTGGTTTCTAAAACCTTTACTTCAGGCAATGCATTTCGCTTGCGCACAGGAGATTTATCATTTTTATCACAATATACCGGAACCTATTACCTCAGCATTTCCGGAGATTGGGGTCTTTTTGGCATTGGAAATCTTCAATTAAAATCATCAAATCTTATCAATAACTGGGATGGCCTTTATGCAGACAATAACGGCGCACCTAATCAGTACGGCTGGGCAAGTTCAGACAATACGGTAAATTGGGCGCCAGCGAATACAGCAGCGGGTGTAGCTTATCAAGATGTGACCACCGGTCATACACTCGCGGAAGACAACAGCACATTTAATGGTCGTCTGCTTAATCTCGATTTCAATTCAGGTACAAACCGTATTTTTTCACTTCCGGTAACTTTAAAAGCAGGTGTTACTTATCAATTTTCAGGCTTAATTGATCAGGTTGACGGTGGTATTGCTGATTTGCAGTTTGCACTGGCAACCACCCCAGAGGGTAGCACGACACTGGTTTCTGAAACAATTACGACTTCAAATACTTTACAACAAGCCTCACTTCTAGTTACACCAGAAGCTGATGCTACCTATTATTTAAAATTTACAGCAGCCAACGGCACAATTGGATTGGCCAATCTTTCAGTACTCAAAAAAGAACAGGCACAACTGGTAATTGGTAAAGATTATGAAGATGGTGCTATTGATGTCGAGGTTACTTCAGTGACATTTGACGAAGGGATGTTTGCCCCTACTCCACTTCCTGCAGCAGCAACGCAGTCACAGATTTTATCAGCACAGACGATTTCTACACTGACCTATTCTAAAACCTTGCTAACATTAGATACCGATGCGGTTTTGCATTTAAGCAATCCTATACACCCCTTAATCAATACCACAATTAACCTCACAAGTGCTGATGCGCAATTATTTTTTGACGGGATGCGCCCTTCAACCGTAATCGCTTCTCAATTGCAATATATTAACGTTTCAGGAAGTCCTGCAATTAATGGCAGCAATATCGTAGTAAGCAGTTCGGGGACTGGTAGTGTCATTTTACCGCATTCCGCAGATTATAGGCCCCTAACGGTATATTCCGAAGAAAACTTTAGCGGTAATTCGCAACAAATGCAGACGGTGATTCCCTATAAAGATTTGGGAGATTTTGACAATGCGATCCGGTCTATTAAGCTGAAAAAAGGCTATATGGCAACCCTGGCATCAAATGCAAACGGTACCGGTTACAGTAAGGTTTTTATTGCCGAAGATGAAGATCTTGAGATTACTGTTTTAGAACCTTACCTCAACCAGACGGTTTCTTTTATACGTACAATGCCGTGGCACGAGGTTACTAAAAAAGGGCTTGCATCAGGAACAAATGCAGAACATGTTTCTCTGGATATTACCTGGTATTACAACTGGAACACCGGTCGTGAGAGTACGCCAGACATTGAATATGTTCCCATACGCCAAACTCAATATTGGCCGTCTCTTGATGCCGCAAACACTAAGGCAGGGTACACGCATCTTTTAGGCTATAATGAACCAGACCGTCCTGACCAGGCAAATATGTCTGTAGATGCTGCTATAGGCGCCTGGCCACAATTGATGCAGTCTGGATTACGACTGGGTTCACCTGCAACTTCAGATCCCTTTAACCCGTGGATGGCTGACTTTATGACTAAAGCAGAAGCGCGTAATTACCGCGTAGATTATATGGCCCTACATTGTTACTGGTATAAATCTGCCACACAATGGGCAAATGATCTCAAATACATCTATGACAAGTATAAAAGACCTATCTGGATAACCGAATGGAATATAGGAGCCAACTGGACGGGTCACTCCTTTCCCGATGGCCCTACACTCCTAACGGATGCGAATGCAACCAAACATAAAAATGATCTAATCGCGGTTTTAAATGTTTTAGACAACGCAGATTATGTAGAACGCTATTCGATTTACAACTGGGTGCAAGATGCGCGTGCGATGTTTGTAACTATAGATGATAACTTTAAAACCCGCAACCCTAACTGGGAATCTTATGAATGGTTGAAAACAGCTACCATCGTGCGCACTGTTGAAGGTGATACAGGGGTTTCTAATGTGGTTCTTACGCCTGCAGGAGAATACTATGCTACAAATACCTCAAATAAAGCTTATGATGCAGATTTTGAGTTTTTAAGAAGCTGGAAACCACTGGCACCAGAATTGAGTTATAAAGTTGCTGAAGATTATACTTCTATTGACCTCAACTGGACTAACACAAATTTTGATTTGATCACAAAATATGTGGTTGAACGCAAGCTTGAAGGAGAAACCGAATTTTCAGTATTCTTTGAAAGTGACGATTATACGGTACTTACTAAAAACGACGAAATTCACAGCTCTGCAACGTACCGCATACAGGTAATTGGCAAAGACGGTACCGCCTCGCCCTGGTCTAACCTAGTTCTTTTTGAACAGGAAGAAGTGCCAGAAGTTCCGCAGGGGTTGCAGGGAGAAGCCATCTCGGCGTTACGTATCAATTTGAGTTGGGATGCTTCTACAGATGCTAACTCCTATACTTTACAAAGAGCCGGCACGCCTACCGGAACGTTTATAGATATAGCTACAAATTATACAGAACTCACATTTCAGGATACCGGCTTAACTCCTCAGACTGTTTATTATTACCGTCTTGCCGCAACAAATACAGGAGGTATAAGTGTATATACAGATCTTGTAACCATTACAACGCCCGCACTTACTATACCCGAAGCGATTACGGGTATGCGCGTAGGCTCTTCAGACGATCAGGTGTTTTTAGATTGGGATGTTCGCCTTGATGAGCAGTACCTTATAAAACGAGCTGCTTCAGAAAACGGAAATTTTGAGACTATTGCTACGGTTACTGGTGCACCATATATTGATAGGGAAACAAAAAATAACACCAAACGCTACTATCAAATACTTGCCGCAAATGATGCCGGTGAAAGCAATCCTTCAGCGTCTTTAATGGGTGCTCCTAAAGAAGGGCGGCATGCGTATTACGGTTTTGAAGAAGATGAAGGCGATGCTATATTGGATCATTGGAGTTTACTAGATGGTGTTGCCAGTGGTGCATACGTGCGGGAAGCCGGTCATCGGGGAATGGGAATTCATTTGGGTAGTGGCAACTCGTTTGTGCAACTTAATGACGGACTTATGAATACATTATCTGATTTTAGTATTACGACATGGATTAAGCTTGACAACTTAGCAAACTGGAACCGTATTTTTGACTTCGGAAGTGGCACAACAAACTGGATGGCGTTGGAAGCTGCAAACGGAAGTGGAAAGTTTCAATATGAAATGGAACACGGCGGCACCCGTAACCGCGTGACAACAGAATATGTTTTACCTGTAAATGAATGGGTACACGTTGCAGTAGTACAACAAGCTGATGCTGTAAAACTCTATGTAAACGGAAACGAAGTAGGCAGCAGCAGCTTCACTTTAAATCCCTCAGATTTAGGCATAACTACAGCCAATTATCTGGGTAAATCTCAATACAGCGACCCTGTAACTGAAGCTTTAGTAGATGAGTTTACCATCTTCAATTATGGGTTAACTCAAGATGCTATTAAAAACCTTATAGACACCGGCTTTTTAAGTGCAATAGGGCCCAAGAAAAACAATCCTGCAGATCATTTGTTTTACACCAGGGAGCACACCTTATATTGCGATTATACAGGCACAAAAAACACAGCCTATAGCGTATTTACAATAAATGGTCAATTTTTAACTTCTGGTAATTTCTCAAATACTGCAACTACTAATCTGGGCTTTTACAAAACAGGTGTGTATGTGGTACACATAGAAAGTGATACCGAAACACAGGCAGTTAAAGTGATTGTGAGGTAAGCCTAATTTTTAAACTTTAGAAAAAAGCGAACGTTTTACGTTCGCTTTTTTTATGATTGTACCAAAAGAAATCAATCTATACCTAAACTTAAGTACAAAATATTTTAAAAAGTAAAACTCAAAATTAATTAGGTAAAACGCTTTAAACGAGTTCATAATCAAACGATACTCTATTTTTTTAAACTGAATATTTAGCAATACGTATATACCTATTTACACTTGCAAACTGTTCAGATCTTAAATTATTAATTAATACGTTTTTTAAACGGAATCCATTTGAAAATAAACCCTAAACCAATGGCACAAAGCGCGCCTGTAAGGGTTTGAATAAAATTGTTGTCTATTAAAAAACTGGCTATTAGTGCAAGACACAGTATTGCAATTCCTCTAATCTGTGATTTATTCATAAACTTTATAGTTGATCGTTTATAATTTATTCATTCTATGCAAAATACCAAAACCTTTCTGTTTGTAGGACCTGTTTCCGAAGTATTTAATTCTCTTTTAATGACTCCATCCGTTCTTTGTAATACGCATCAGGATTGAGTTCATAAGCTTTAGTGATTGCTTGTAAAGCAGCCGCTTTATCGCCGGTGCGCTCGTAATAATCAGCTAGAGAATCGTAGGCGTTGGCACTATTGGGATAGTACTTAATACCCTGCTCAAAGTAGAATTTTGCCTTTTTCGGTTGGTCCATATCCATGCTCATATAGCCGCTCATATTCAATAAGAAATCCGGTAGTGGAGGTTCGGCGTAGCCAAAATGATCTTCGAGCTTTTTAGCTTGCTGCGTTAGAATGCGGTCCAGTTCTGCTACAGTTGTTTCCGGAATATTGAATTTATGAATGTCCTCCATCTGATACCATTCAAAAAGCGAAATCATCCCATCCATAATAGACGGTAACGGCACCGTCCCGTGTAAATCGTTGGGATAAAATTTCCATTCAAATTGCGGTGCGTTTTGTGGGTTCGCATTCAGCAAATCATTAAAAGTGAGGTTGGCTCTCGAAAAGCCGGTAAAATCAGTGGTATCAAGCCTTGCTTCCGCCAGGGTCATTTCGGGTTTCTGCAGATGCATTTGTCCGCTTAGCGATACAAAAAGCGTCTTATCCCCATAGTTTGTAGTCTCCAATTTTTGAGAGGCTTCGTTAAGGAGTTTACGATTGTCCCAATCAAGACTGGGATCGATCGCCAGATAATTGGCGAACATTTCGGGATGGTTTAGTAGTGTGTTCACGGTAAACAACCCGCCGTAGGAATGCCCGATCAACGTGCGGTAACCCGTCACCGGATAATGTGCCTCCACATAGGGAATCAGCTCGTCTGCCAGAAAATTATAAAAGGCTTCTGCCCCGCCCTGCTCAGAATTGAGTTCCCCACCAGGACCCGGCATTGCCGATGTAGTTAAATCGCGAGTACGGTGCGTCTCATTTGAAACACCTACCAGCACCATATCTGGTAAAAAACCACCGCTGTAAAAATTAAGAACGGTTGCTAATGCCGGCAACAACAGTTCGCCGTCCAAGATATACGCAACCGGATACTTCTTCCCCGAATCTGGAGTATACCCTTCCGGAAGTTCTACATAAAAATTAAGGCTTTCCTGCAGCGTTTGAGAATACAGACTGTCTATTGCGCCAACTTGCTGTAAATACGAAACGTCCTTTTTAGTTTGGCTATTTGCCTGTTGATGGATGGTGAATAGAGATATAAGGATTAGGAATACTGAGGTTTTATTCATAGAAATAGTATTTTAAATTATCAGTAGTATAACCTCAAAATCATTTTCAATATTTAATAATTTTCTTAAGGTAAACAGCATCTTCAAAAGTAAATCTGACTAAATAAATTCCTGAATTGAGATTTTTCAAATTTATAGATTTATTTGGCTTAGCTTCTAAAACCAGTCTACCATTCAAATCTAATAATTCAAGTTTTTCCGGTAGTTCTGATTCATATTCAATATTCAATATATCCTGAGTAGGATTTGGATAAATACTAAACACTAATTTTTCATTTTCATCTATACTTAATCCACCCCTACATTGTTGTAAAACTTCGGAATTACTATTACAACCTTCCTTATTGTAACCTATAACGGTTTTACCTTCTTCCAAAAATTTACAAACTATGTTTATATTACAAATACTCAACTGGGGATTTCCATTAATAAGAATGTACTCACCAACTTCATCAATTGTATCTAAAGCTTCTATATTATTTAAATCATCATTGTATTGCAAAGTAATACTCTTACCTACAGATTTGAGTTTTTTTAAACCTGCTATTTCATTAAAACCATCATTAATATTAATATATAATTCCTCACCTATGTCCAATAAATTATCAAAACCTGCAAATGTCTCCAAGTGACAAGAACTTATTGCTAAACTAATTTCAATATTCTTCACATTTGTAAATCCTGATAAATTTTGAATAGAAGTATTATTTAGCCTTATCCATCCAACAGTGGAAAGATTATTAAACCCACTTAAATCTGATATGGATACATTGTAGGTACTAAAATCAATCATCGTACCTTCCAGTTTATTAAAACCATCCAGAACGCATATTTCTGAATTATTGCTGAGCGCGAAATATCCTATCTCTTTTAAATTATCAAATCCGCCAAAGTCAACTAGAGCATTTGCGTTAAAGTGAATTCCCGTTTCAATAACCTCAAGTTTTTTAAAGCCACTAATTTTTTTGAGGATTGCATTATTGTCTATATCTGCCCTTCCTATAATTTGTTTTATTTCATTAAATCCTGAAATTTCTTTTAACATATTGTTATCCCAAATTTTCAACTCGCCGGCAATATTCTCCAGAGAATTAAAGCCTTCAATCATTTCGAGTTCATCCCCACTCCTAACTGCAAAATCGGAAACACCATTTTTTAAAGAGTTAAACCCATTTAAACTTTTTAAGGAATGTATAAAAAGAAAAAATTCGCCATTTAAACTTTCTAGTCTTTGAAATTGACTTAAAGTTTTTAGCTTAGAATTATACGTGATTCTAAAACTACCATTACATTTTTTAAATTGTCAAAACCTAATATAGATACGAGCTCTTCGTTTTTATAAAAAGAAAATGAATCCCCAATAGTTTCTAATGCACGAAACCCATCAACAGACTTTAAAATTCTATTCTCATCAAACGATAAAAAACCACCTAAAGATGTCAAACTATTGAAACCTAAAACCGCTTCTCCATTATCTTTAAATTCTAAATTACCAGATATACTTTTTAAGTTTTCGAAACCTGATATTAGAGGTATTCGATTACTTAAAAACCTTAAATTTTTATTTATAGATTCAAGTTTATCAAAAGCAGAAAAAGACTCAATTTTTTGATTTCTAATCACCTGAATCGACCCGTCAATAAGCTCAAGGTTTGGAAAACCGTTTAAATTAACCAAACTTTCATTTTCTACAATATAGAAATCTCCTACTACAGAACTTAAAAGGCTAAATCCATTTATATCAATCAATTTAGTATTGCGCTCAATTAAAATTCCATTACCAACGCTTAATAGTTTTTCAAATCCAGTAATATGTGTACTCAAATTCTGTTCAAAAAATAACCCTCCTTTAATTACTTCTAATACCGGAAACCCTGTAATTGTCTCAACTCCATTATAAGATAGTATTAAATTGCCTCCTATTAGTTTTAAATTACTAAGCCTATCTAAATAATTTAAATTACCTGTATACTGTGCTATAAAATTTCCATTCACAGTAGTAAGCTTATTTAATCCCTCAAATTGTTCAAATGAATTTCTTGAAAAATCAAAATTTCCTTGAATCAAATTTAAATTTTCTAATCCTTTAAAACTTTCTAAAACATTATTCGTAAAATTAAAATCACCTCCTACAGAATTTAAATTAGACAAACCAATAAGACTTTTAATTGAATTACTGCTAAGTGTAAAATTGCCAGCAATAACATTTAAATTCTTAAGACCATCAAAATTAACGTTGTCATTAAGTCCTCTAATAGTAAGACTGCCTTGAATGTTAATAAGAGAAAGCAAACCATCTAAATTGACAATGTTACTATTATAATCAATAATTTCTAAATCGTAACTTAGGCTTGTACAATCAGGAAAATTTATTTTAAATGCATCGATATCTTCTTGCGAGCCTAAAGAAATGTTTACTGTAGGACACTGTGCAAAAGAGATTATTGTTACGAAAAAGAAAAAAAATAATGAGAAAACCTTCATATTTTATAGGACTAACTAATTTTTGATAACTATTTGAGACCGCAGGGCAAGCAATAAAAATACATTTTAAGTTCTTCTGTAGTTGACTCTTTTAAATAAAAATTATCAAAATATTACTTTCAGTTATCTCACGCTAATTCACCTTTATAAAGCTAATGTGACCCTGAAAAAAGTTCAGGGTGACGAATACGTTCTAACATTAACTTTTTAACTTTCACATTCTAACTTCAACCCGATCTACTTTCTAATTTTCGTAACTTCGACTTTCCTCCTACGTTACAAAAATCAGAATCATGAAAATTTTGCATACTGCCGATTGGCATATCGGTAAAAAACTACACAAGCACTATTTACACGCAGATTTTGAGCTGTTTATAAACTGGCTCACAGGTATTATGCGTGATGAAAAAATAGAACTGTTGTTGATTTCAGGCGATGTGTTTGATTTGGCAAACCCTTCAGCAGAGGCGCGCCGGCAGTATTATCTGGCGCTTAAAAAACTAAGTCAGCTTAACTGTAAAATCATCATCACCGGCGGCAATCACGATTCGCCCAGTATGCTCGATGCACCTCGTGAAATTCTGGAAGCACTTAATGTGTACATTATAGGCGGGATGCCTCAGGAACTATCAGACTGTTTGATTCCGGTTAACAATAAGCAAGGTGAACTCGAACTCGTAGTGGCGGCAATTCCATTTTTACGAGAAAGTGACATTCGTTCTGCTGAAGAAGGTGTGGTGTATGATAATCGTATTGAGGCTATTCGCAAAGGTATTGAAGCTACATTTACACAGGCAGAAGTACTTTGTAAACAAAATTTTCCTGGTCTACCCGCGGTAGCAATGGGACATTTGTATGCTGCAGGTATTGAGAGTTCAGACAGCGAACGCGATATACAGATCGGTAATCAAGCGGCATTTCAGGCAAGTCAGTTTGGGGATTATTTCAATTACGTCGCCTTGGGTCACATTCACAAACCACAGCGCGTGACAGCAGCGATTCCTACTTTTTACAGCGGGTCTCCACTTCCGCTTTCCTTTAGCGAGCGCAAAGATGAAAAACGTGTATTGGTTTTAGATACCGCAACCGGTTTTGAACCCACAAGTATTGGCATTCCTGCGTTTCGGAAACTGAATAAAGTAAGCGGATCTTTAGACGAAATCAAAGCCAAACTTAGCAACTTAACTGCTGAAGGCGATTTAATAAATCTTATAGAAGTCGAACTCCTGGAAGAGAATTTTGATGCAAACCTCATCAACCAACTGGATGATCTGGTGACTTCGTTTGAAGAACCTCAACTCGAGATTGTAAAACACCGTGCTACCTTTAAAAACCGACTAAAAGAAACGGGGCAACTTTTTGCCACGCATCAACATCTCGAAGATTTAAAACCTCAGGAGGTTTTTGAAAAAATGCTGGAGCAACACAGTTATGATGCAGAAACTAAAGCACAAGTAACGCAGGCCTTTCAGGAGATTGTAGAGCAAATACATATGTTAGATCACGCATAAGAGCACTTTGCCATTCAAACAAAAATACTATTGACCTCAGGTCACTTTCAATTTTTAATTGATGAAAATATTAAAAATAGACTTTCAAAATATCAACTCGCTACGCGGTGAGCATCATATCGATTTCACTAAAGAACCTTTTTTACAGAACAGTTTATTTGCGATTACCGGTCCTACCGGTAGCGGAAAAACAACGATTCTTGATGTGATTTCTCTGGCGTTATTTAATCATGTGCCAAGACTTGGCAAGATGAGTACGGGCGAAATTCTTAAAAAAGGAGCGATTTTAACCCGCAACCAGACCGAAGCTTATGCACAAATTACCTACCGGTGTAAAGAAGGAGTGTTTGCTTCTACCTGGTCTATATCAACAAACCGTAACGGCAATTTACGAGACTACCATATGGAGATTTCTAGTGTGGAAACTGAAGCTATTCTCGATTTGAAAAAGTCTGATGTTCCGGCAAAAAATGAAGAATTAATCGGTTTGAATTACGATCAGTTTATCAAAAGTGTGGTATTGGCACAGGGCGAATTTGCCAAATTTTTACAGGTGCCGAAAAAAGAACGTGGCGCTCTTTTAGAAAAAATAACCGGTACCGAAATCTACCGAAGAATAGGTATGGAAGTATATCTAAAACATAAAGAGCGGGCCAAAGAATTAGACTTAAAACGGGCCAAAATAGAAATCTACAAAGAACAACTACTTGAAGAAACTGTTTATGCTGAAAAGCAACAGGAAGCTGAAAAAATAGCGTCAGAACGGACAAAATTAAAGAAAGAGCTTGATGCCCTAAGCAACGAAATCAAGTTAAAAACCGAACTGAAAAAACAGGAAAACGAACACATTAAAACCCAAAAACAATTACGCGAAGCGGAAGAACAGCATCAAAAATTTGAAGAGGAAAAAGGCAGTAAGCTTAGAAGCCATCAGGAACTACAACTGTTTGCTGAAGAATTAAACCGCTGGTTAACGCTTCGCGAAAAAGCAGCAGAAAAAGCTAAAGAAATCACTGCTGCAACCGAAGCCATACAGCAAGCAACTACCCAACGCGAAACACTAAAGCAAGAAATTGCTACAAGTTTTAGGTTAGAAGTTTCACCAGCCAATTTCGCTCAAAAGCTGGAGAATTATAAACGTGAAGTGCGTCAACTCATCGCAGAACGCAGTACCATTGGTGCTACATATACTAACAGTGTAAAGCACATCGACAGCGTCGCCGTCCCTTTAAATTTCATTGCAAAAGCTTCTAAAACTGAAGCCTTTCAGAGCGAACTCAACGAGAAGCAAGCGCTTAAAAATACACACTACAAAAACGTAGCCCAGCAATTTGATTTTCAAAAGCATTCTATAGAAACCCTGCAAACGGCAACTCAGGAACAACTACGCCAACTGCGACTTGCAGAAAAAGCAAACATTCTGCTTAGCAATCTAAAAACCGAATGCACTAAAAAAACGGCAGAACTAGAAACTATCACCGGCCAACAAAAAGGATTACCGGAAACGATTGAAAAAATTACACAGCAACTAGAGCTCAAGGAAGTTCAACTGCTTGCCAGGCAAAAAACGCTGGAAGTTGAGAACCTTCAAAAACAGCTCGACGATTACCGCAATGAACTCAAGCCTGATGTTCCATGTCCCTTGTGTGGCTCTTTAAAACATCCATTTGCTACACACCTTCCGGAGCAGGAAAACGGACTGAAATCTGCTGTAGAACAGCTTGAGCAAGAGCTTAAAAACCTGCAAAAAGAACACATTGAAAAACAAGCAGAACTAAAGCAGTTTACCCAGCAAACTTCGGTTTTGAATCGGCAAATTGAAGAATTAAACACCCAATTGGAAACCGCCCAACGTGAATTTGATACACGTTTCAAAGGAATGTACGATGTGGTAGAAAACTATTCGTTTTCATCCCAGGAGACGCGTTTAGAAAAGCAGGTAGACGATTTGGCTCTTGCCAAAAAACTACAAGATGAGCTGACCCTGCTTCAAACTTTAAAAAAACAAATTGAAACTCTGAATACACTTATTGATCAGGGTAAAAAGAATACGGCTGCAATACAACAGCTCTATTCTGGTGAAATCCCGAATTTCGAAAGTCAAATCAGTATTATTGAAACCACCTGGAATCTTAATGAACAAAGCATAAGCCAGCAGCAGCAGCTCTTGAAAATTGCGAAACAAACTTCTGCAGAAATTACAGAGCGTCTAAAAACCCTTACCACTTCCCTACTCAGCAATCTGCAGCAAAAAGGATATGCTTCTATAGAGGATGCCCTAGAGCAGCGTTTGAACGCTTCGGTAGCACAAACCTGGACGAGCGAATTGCAACAGTTGCAAAGTAGTCTGGTACGTCTTAAAACCCTGCAACGTAAACTCTCCGATGAAATCAAAATTTTAAAAGAAACTACCGGCGCCGTTTCTTTAGAAAAACTTCAGGAGGAGCAAGCTCAAAAAAACGAAGCCCTAACGATCAATGAAAACACCGGGAATGAACTCTCCCGAATTCTTAAAAATCAAAAACAAAACCTGGAGTTCATCGCCCAATTGCGCAATCAGATAGAAAATGAGCTGGAACGATCAAAACATTGGCAGGTACTGTTTGACCTCATCGGGGATGCTACCGGGAATAAGTTTAATAATTTTGCACAGGATCTTACCTTACAGCAATTATTAACCTTAGCAAACAAACGCCTGCTACAGCTTACAGATCGTTATCGTATAGATCAACCCACAGGCGATGAAGACGACAGTCTGGTAGCGATAGACGAGCATATGGGCGGGCAACGCAGGTCTATTAAAACGCTAAGTGGCGGAGAGACTTTTATTCTAAGTCTTGCGCTAGCGTTAGCTTTATCTGATCTCGCTTCGCGGAATATAGAAATCAATAGTTTGTTTATTGATGAAGGTTTTGGCACACTCGATCCCGAGACTTTAGACCAGACTTTAGATACACTCGAAGTGCTACAGGCAGAATCGTCTAAGATGATTGGCGTCATTAGTCACGTTGACAGTTTAAAAGAACGTATCGCTACACAAATACAACTCACTCAAAACGGACAAGGTTACAGTACACTAACGGTTGTTTAAAATTTGACTTGCACGTAACATTGCATCTAAATTGATTATGATACTATAAATGATTCAAAACTTACGTTAGCATTAAAAGCTTGATTTTTATTAGCTTTATCAACGAATCTGAAATGTAAAATTTATGAATTTTCACACCCGAAAATGGATCAAACCCCAGGATTTAAACCCCAATCGCTCACTTTTTGGAGGCAGGCTTTTAGAATGGATTGATGAAGAGGCTGCTTTATATGCCATTATTCAATTAGAGAATCCCAGAACTGTTACCAAATACATTAGTGAAATAGATTTTAAAGCGAGTGCCCGCGAGGGAGATATTATTGAGATAGGTCTCGAACCCGTAAAATTTGGTACCGCTTCCATTACGCTTAAATGCGAAGTACGTAATAAAATGACACGCGAGACTATAATCACAATTGACAAAATTGTTATGGTAGGTCTTGATGAAGATGGTAATGCTCAACCTCACGGCAAAACTGAAATTGAATATGTCAAAAACAGACTCGATTAATAAGCGCACTACTTAAAAAAACATTAAAAAAGCCCTGAACATTCAAACGCTCAGGGCTTTTCTCACTAACCAAACTTATTTTGTATTAGGCTGCTTTGGCTTTTTTTAAGCCCAGATTTAATTGGTTTTCAATTAGGGTTTTCCACTTTGTAGCACGAGCAACCTCATAATTTTGAGTTGCGTCAGTTTCAGAATTGTAAAAATTTAAAACAACCGGCTGCGCGTGTTCTGCAGAAATAAATTCTAAAGAAAGCTTTTCTAATGTACTGTGGGTTTTTCCGTCTATACGTTTAGACTCTACGTGCTCAAGTATCGCAACGCGACTAATGCTATTCAAATCTACGTGCTTAAAAATTAACTCTTTGTTTTCAGTTCTTGCAAAAAGTAACTTGTTAGCTACACTGTCTAAAGCAATATGGCGAGACGACCATTTTTCCTGCTGGTTAATATTTAGGTTGTGGTGTTTAGCTTCCTCTTTAATCTGATTGGCAACTTTCTTTGAATTTCCTGATCCAAAAATTATAAACAATGCATAAGGAACTGCTACCAGGCCAACTACAATGGTAAAAACTAAAATCATATCTACTTTCATACTTACTATTTAAACTGTTTTTATAGGATTTTTTTGATGCAAAGCATCAGGTGTTGGAGTCATACCCATTAGGTACACTCACAAATTCTAATAAGCAGTTAAATACTAGGGAAAAAGATGAAAAGGAAATATCATCACGAGTCCGCTCAACGCAGGACAAATAGTGATAGCGTAGTTTAAGTAATCGCGATCAAAGTCATTTTCTGAAGCTGTATTTGCAACCTCTAGAGTTAACCCGGGTGAGGAAAAATTTTCGGTTAAAGACTCTTCCTGAGTGCGAGAAGCAATTTCAGGAATACCTAAAACAATATGCTCAATAACCAGCGCCTGATCATTGTTATTTGTAAGCTGAGTACGGTGTTTGTCTGCCGGTACCGTAATGGCAGAATCATCATCTCCTGAAAACCCATAACTCGCCTGTGCTGTACAAAACAGCAACATGGTAATAAAGAAAGCCTTCAAAAATGTATTCATTACGAGTACAAAGTTAAACAGCAACTTGTTAAGTTGCTGCTAATTTTCAAGAATTTTTAAGTGGGTTAAAACTACTCTTTTTGAAGTGCAGGTATCGCGGTTAACGTCTCTACGAAAGCCACCAGCGATTGCAGTTCATCTTCGGTTAACTGTAAATTATCAAAGGGTAAAGTCTGGTGCGGTAGGTCAAACCCAAGACCGGCTCCTCCTCCTTTATTATAGAAATCCATTACCTGTGCGAGTGTTTCATAAACACCATTGTGCATGTATGGTGCTGTTACGGCAGCATTGCGCACAGTGGGTGTTTTAAACATACCAAATTGCATAGGTTCTTCATACATAAAATAAAAACCGGTATCTGTGTCTAAAGTTTTATTCGCTGCAGTTTTAGGAACTCCGATAACTTCTTTTTCGGTTTCTGTAAAAAAGGGTGGTACAGTGCCTCCGGTAAGCGGCATAAAGTGGCAGGTTGCACAAAGTGCTTTTCCCATAAACAAATTCATCCCTTGTTTTTCTGCGGAAGTGAATGTAGTTTCTTCACCACGCATATTTTTATCAAATTTAGAATCAAACGAATTTAAGGTTGAAATGTATGCTGAAAGGGATTTAATTACCTCATCATTCGTCCATTTACGATCGCCAAAAACTTCCTTAAAAGCGTCTACATAAGACGAATCTTTTAAGATAGCGTCTGAAAACTCGTGCACCGCACTATCAAACTCAGCATCATTAGTAAACACGCCCGAGATTTGAGACATCATATCAGGGGCGCGACCATCCCAGAAAAAGCCCTGCTGAAAAATTGAATTTATAAGCGTGGGGGTATTTCTTTTTAAAAATGCACCTGCATTAGAAAAGTTGAGCTTTAAACCATCTGCATACGCGTTCTCGGGTATGTGGCAGGTTGCACAAGCCATAGTCGCGCCTTTAGAAACTTTCTTATCAAAAAACAACCGTGCTCCTAAATCTATTTGTTGCTGCGTAGGATTACTGTTTGTTGCCTGTCTAAAAAAATCTACATTAAACGCGTCGCTTTCAAAAAAAGTGGGCGCATTAAAATTGAAGGGTTTATTTTTTACAGGTTCCCAAATATCAGAAACCTGGCGTATGCCAACCCAACTGCGGGTAATGGGATTAAAATAATCTCGTAAAAACGTATATCGGTCAAAACTTGCAAAATCTTTATTCTTTTCTATAAAAGCAACGGCACTCGCTACTTCATTTTTAAACTTCTTATCGAGCTCAGCATCTACGGTTTGTACCATATTTTGCAAACTCAATTCATAAACTTGTACAAGACTGTTTAAAGAAATCTGCGTTTCATTTAATCCCAGTTCGCTTACAGGCGTATCAAAACCGGTAATCCCAAAACTTAAAATTCGCATCAATTGCTGGTGTGTCGCAATAAAAAACCGCTGCGCATTTAAATCTCGTTTTTCTATACTTGCTTTTAACACCGAAAGTAATCCTTTAGTAAGCTGCACTTCTTCTGTGTATTGCGCTTCACTTACGCCACCTTCGTAAATAGATTCTTCTAACTTTTGAAAGCCTATGGGCTGCAATACTTTCTGGGTATCATCGGTAAGTCTGGGTAATGCAGGACCGTTTGCCTGGTGCCCCACTTCGGGACTTAAATAGGACGCAAAAGGCTCTGCCTGTTTAAAGGCTTCCCGTGCTTTAATAAAATAGGTTTTAGCTTTTATATCTGACGATTCTACTAACTGTAAACTATCAAGATAGTTTAGGGATAGGGTTATGTGATCGAGATAAAAGTTGTGAGCTGCAGACCAGTCTATACGTTGTTCTAATGCTTCAGTCGTGGTTTCCTTTTTACAGGAATTACTGAGCAACAGCATACAGCAGATGAGAAGCAGAGATATTTTATTATACATAAATGGTTTCGCTTTATAAATGGAAAAAACCTCCGCAATACACGGAGGTTTGTAATTTTGATTGCTAAATGAATCTATCTGGGTAAACCTTGTAATAAAACAATTTGTCCTCCCTGATCGTCTTCGTCACCTAAGTCTGAAAAACTATGACCATCACGGCCTTTAAAGGAAGTGTTTGTCCAGTAATGAGGCTGTAGGTTTAAGATAAAAGTTCCCGGAACTCCTACTTTATCAGATATATCTGTTAGTGCACCAAATTCTCCACTAAAGCCACTACTGCCGTTTTCTACTAAATCCTGACGAATAACAAGCTCTAAAACCGGACGTGAGTTGTTACCATTTAAGTCTGACTGATAGATAAATGCACTGTGTCCTTTTGAAAATGAGTTAGGATCTTCTTGAAAATACACGAAGTTTTCAGTAACACAAATGTTGTCTGGGCTTTGTAATAAGGCTACGTTACCATCTGCTTTATTGGTATCTGTATTTCCGCTAATAATTTGAGTTAAATTACCCTGTAATGGGTTAGCAGCATCTAATTCTAATTTATAAACCGTTCCCCAATCATTGTAAGTACCTGCTCCCGGACCACGACCGGTAACCGCAAAAAATACATTGCGACCTTTAGCATCAGAACCTTTTTGATAATCTACATCTTCAACACGCATAAATGCTGAAGCCTGTACCGCTACACACGCATCTTCCATTTCGTTTTTAGTGAGGTCTTTTCCGCCGGCGATTTCTACAAATTCTACCGCGTATGACTTTTGAAAATCAAGGTTGCTCTCGTTGTAAATTTGACCCGCTGTAACTGCAGTTTTTCCGCCTGCGCCATTAGATATTTCTTTAAAACGCAGCACATAGATTTTACCATTTTCTAAATCTGCGTCACCATTTTCTGAAAGATACATAGTCACCTGACCTTGAGACCCACTAGAATCATCATCACCTCCTAAAATCACAGTTTTACCGGTATACGCATCTTTAGGAAGTGGCACTGCATTTTCCCATGAGAATTCACCTAAAGCATCTAAACCAAAGTCTGCTCCCGGAGTTGGAGTCATATATGGGTCGATACCTTTTACATCGTAGTTAATGCTTTCTGAAGCAGAAAGAAACAAATCTTGAGAACCCCCGTGAATAGCAGCTTCCCACATCGTACCGGAGCACTGGCGCGCATAATCTCCTACACTAGAGTTTAATAACCACTCACCCGTTAACGGCTTTAAATTTTTATCGAGCATAATACGAGATACTGCATAGGTATCTTCTGCATTTACCACATAAATATACCCGTCGCTGTTAGGATCTTTTAAGAACCCTGCACCATCCTGAGCACCTACTAATTTAAATTCGTTACTCAACGTATCTGAAGAGCTAAGCATAGAATACGCCTTTACATAATTAAATTGAGGCATCATTGCCACTAGAGGTTCGAGGTTAGATTTATTTGAGAACATACCTGGGTCTGGAGTGAAGTCTCCCCCATCATTTCCGTCAACACCATCTGTGCCGTCTGCACCATCAACACCGTCGATTCCGTCAAGGCCATCTTCGCCCTCACACGCCATAAATAAAACGCCTACCGAAGCAAGCATCATACAATTAAGAAGCAATTTTTTTAGAGTAATCATTGTCATAGTTTTAGTTATTTAGTCTGGTGACAAAGCTATCTAGACAAGAGACTTAAGGCGTTAACCCGGTGTATTGGTTAGATTAAGTTTAATTAACCACACTGTTAAAAATGTTACCTAAAGATTACTATTTAGAATTATTCTCGTATTAAATGTAAACTCAACATACATTATAGTGCTGAAAATGAAATTTTTATAAACGAAGAAGACCGCTTAACAGCGGTCTTCTTATAGTAGGTATTAAAACGTCAATTTAGGCTTCAGTTAAAATCTGAGCAGCGTGGTCTTTAGTTTTTACCTTGTCTATCACGCGCGTAACTGTACCGTTTTCTACCAGAAAGGTCATTCTGTGAATGCCATCATACTCTTTACCCATAAATTTTTTAGGCCCCCAAACGCCAAATGAATCAATTACCTTCTTGTCTTCATCAGCCAATAATGGAAACGGAAATTCATACTTCGTTTTAAAATTAGCCTGTCTTTTTTCTGAGTCTGCGCTCACCCCTAAAATGGCATATCCCTGCTCTTGCAGCGCTGTGTAATTATCTCTTAAGTTACACGCTTCTGCCGTACAGCCCGGCGTAGATGCTTTTGGGTAAAAGAATACCACCACTTTTTTATCGCTATAATCACTCCAGTTAATCACGTTGCCATCCTGGTCTGTCGTTGCAAAATTAGGTACCTGGTCTCCTGCCTTTAATGTATTCATAGTTTTCAATTTTTATTTTTAAGTTCAGAAAGCACTTTTTAAGTTCACTTAAAACCTGTGCTTCTTTGTATTTTAGCCTTAAAATTACAGATAATGACTAAAGCCGATAAGGTAACTTTTGTTATAGATACGTTAAAGCGTATTTACCCCCAAATTCCCATTCCGTTAGATCACAAAGACCCGTACACTCTATTGATAGCTGTATTGATGAGTGCACAAAGCACAGATGTAAAAGTAAATCAAATCACACCTCTGCTTTTTGAAATCGCAGATAACCCGTATGATATGGTAAAACTTTCTGTGGAAGAAATACGGGAAATCATCAAACCCGTGGGATTATCGCCTATGAAAGCTAAAGGAATTCACGGCCTGTCGCATATCTTAATTGACAAGTATAACGGAAGAGTTCCTGAAAGCATTGAAGCTCTTGAAGAACTGCCAGCGGTAGGTCATAAAACCGCCAGTGTGGTGGTTTCTCAAGCTTTTAATATACCTGCTTTCCCCGTAGATACGCACATTCACCGACTTATGTACCGCTGGAATTTGACTAATGGTAAAAACGTGGTGCAAACTGAAAAAGATGCCAAGCGCCTCTTCCCTAAAGACCTGTGGAACGAGCTGCACCTGCAAATCATCTGGTACGGCCGCCAATACAGCCCAGCTCGCGGTTGGGATTTACATAAGGATATTATTACTGCTACTATAGGGAGAAAATCTGTGGTAGATGAATGGTATAAGAATAGGAAGTAGAAAATTTAAAAGCAGCTGTATGCTGCTTTTTTTTATGCCTAAATGAGGTTATCTGTAATGCTATCCTATAATTATTAGTTATCTTAGTTAATTTAGAAATGTAAATTTTAGTTAATGCCTAATAGTTAATCTATAACCAATGAAATACTTTAAATACACAATCCTTTTTTACTTATTATCTTAAATACCGGTTGTTCTAAAGATGATAACGTCGACGATTTTCCGGAATTTGAATTGAGTACACCCGATGAATTTTCTGATGAAGATTATAAAGTTTACAGCTCATTTTTAGAGCAATATAATACACCCAATGTAGTTGTATCTCAAGAGTCTAGTGAAGAAAATTACGCAAGTGCTTTTACTGAGACTACGGAAGATGTTAAACAAAATTTAGAAAGTAGATATCCCGATTTTGAAGCTAGCTTATTTACAAAGCTAATTGAAGTAAACCTTAAGACTAAATTTTTTGATGATAAATTTAGTGTTAATAATAAAATGATAACACTAATTACAGAACCTGAGCTTACCTATATTAGTGAACTTTCTAAAACTAATACCTATGAAAATCTTGAGAGTTTCTGGGATTATTTCTATAAAATACACCCACAATCACAGGGCTATGTGAGCCTAAGTCTTATTTCCTATTCTGAAAATAAAGATCAGGCAGTTTTTGAAATTTGGAATGCGTGCGGGGGTCTTTGTGGAGATGGCGGCTTTGTATACTGCCGTAAAGAAAATGGTGTGTGGACTTTTATTGATGCATTTCTACTTGTTGCTGCCTAAAAACAGAAATACTTTAAGGTCTTTATATAGGGTATCTCAAATAGAGTCTTTCATATGCTTTTGCTTAAATTGATAAAATAATAAAATGTTGAACACTACTTCAATTGATTTAGCTAAACATTGTGCCCTTTGTGATCATCAACTAAAAGACTTTAAAACAGGAACGGTCTGTGAATTAACAAACCGCAAACCCGAATTTAATAGGACTTGTTCAAAAATCGCGCTCAATACCAAATTTGAAGAAATTCTCAAAGATGTAAATGTGAGATATATAAAAATTAAAGGTAATAGATTGCTTACCTACCTCTATTTTGTCATCTTCTTATTTATAGGTTTAAGCGTAATTGTTGGAGGTTTTCTATTGGGAAAATTCGGTTTTGATAATAGAGTGGTTTCAACAGTGCCCCTTCTTATAATGACTGTGGGATTACCCGTTTTAGGTTTAGCTTTTGGTACGCTAAATACTCATTTAAATGAGTTTGCTTTAGCCAAAAGGAGAAAAAGCGATGTAGATGATGTTCTTAAATTATATAAAATAGATTACAAAATGCAGGTGAAATTTGGTAGAGAATATCACGGTACGCAAGATGTTCACTACGATTTAGAAATTTTAGGTAGAAGATAGACTCTATAACCTATATTTATTTTAAAAACCTTTTCATTAAATAGCTTCCTAACTATGGCGCAAGACAAACAAAGTAATAAAGGAAAATTAATAGGAATAGTAGCAGGAAGTATTGCATTTGTAATTTCATATTATGGAGCACAGCAACTTTTTAAAAAAGATTTAGAATCACAATTAAAAGATGCCGCAATTGAAGTTAATAAGGAAACTCCAATGCAGATTGATCAGTATGTACGTCTGGACAGTGCATCACATAAAGGAAAAACCAATTTTATTTATTACTACACACTTGTAGATACCGAAAAGGCTGAATTAAACTTAGACACCATTAATAAATACATTAGATCTAACATTGTTGATAATGTTAAAAATAGCAAGGAGTTGAAAGACTTCAGAGATAATAATATCACAATGGACTATAAATACTACGATAAAAATGGTGATTTTGCTTTAGAGATTTCAGTAACCCCTGAAATTTATAATAGTAAGTAAGAGCATAAGTTTCAGTTTTAAAATGCCTTATGCGTTACTTAAGCCCACGACAGTTTAATCATGTTTAAAAATAAAACGGTTGCAATAGCGACTCACAAATTTCGCTCACTCCCTAAAAAATACACGTCAGCATCAAAAATTCACCATTGGGTAATTTAAAAAACAGCTGTTAGTTTTTAGACCGTAGTATTGTGCCTAAATTAAATCACTACTACGCATTATGAAAAAAATCTTTACGCTATTGCTGAAATTCTTAGGTGGCTTATTAGCACTTCTACTACTTTTAAGTCTGTATATCTACATCAGTAATAGCCTGTTTCTAGGTTCTAAAAACAAAGAACATATCGCCTATCTCAAGAATCATAATACTGTACTAGATACCACCTTAAATGACCACTTATTTGATGCTGATTTTTACAATTCGCAGGTATTTTTGTTGGGAGAAATACACGGTTATGCAGACAATCAAACCTTAGATAAAACGCTTTTTTTATTCCTTCATAAAAAGCTAGGTGTAACCCACTATCTTGCTGAAATGGATAGTACAACAGCTGGTTTATTAAATACGTTTTTAGCGCGAACACCTAAAGATACCAGCTTACTAAAAAATGTAGTAACGGCTGTAGGTACTCGTATTCCGCAGCAGGCGAGCCGTCAATTGTTTAAAAAATGGAATACTTTATACGACTACAATTTAAAACAACACGATTCTTTAAAAATTAAAGTATTAGGAATAGATACAAGTTTTGAGAATTATGATTCCGCTATTCCCCGAGATTCTGCGATGGTACTTAATTTTAAACATACTGTACAAACGCTAAACCTTCAGCATAAAAAATTCTACGGCTTTTTTGGGTTTAATCACGTTTTACAGAGTAATACAGAACAGGGCAAAACTACATTTGCGACTCACCTGCTGGCCTCAAAATTTAAGACTACGAGTATGGTAAGTTTTACACTCAACAGTGCCATGTATTTACCTAAGAATCCTAATTTTCCATCACCACCTCGTGAGCAGCTTGATTGGGTTAATGCAGATGGCCCGTTAATGCTGGTAAAAGGTATACAAGACTTCAAAGAAGTGAGCAGTGCCAACTCAATTACTTTATTCAAACTAGATGGCGCAGCATCGCCTTACGATAACTCACAGGATTTAGTACAAATAAAATCCCGCTTATTTGGAGAATCTATAAATCCCAAAAACGATTTGAGTACCACTGCGTACTTTCAGTATGTATTTTTATTAAGAAATTCTAAAGCGCTTAGTCGTTTAGAGTAGCTTATTGAAGTAAGCCTCAAAATTAAATGATTCTGAGTATCGTTTAATTCAAACAATTATTTATAAACAGCGTGATGACAGGAGAGAAAAATTTAAAAAAACTCATTAAGGGTATGAAGCCTAAATTGAATACCGGTACTTTTGTTTTTTGTTCGTTGGGTGATCTCAACGCTATTAACCGCAATGAAACGCTCTTTGAGTTTAAAAAACCCGAAGGTATTACCGTTGTTCTTGAACAGGCCAAGGCAGACGCACTACATTTAAATTATAGCTATTGTTCATCCTGGATCACGTTAGAAATTTATTCTTCGTTAGAAGCGGTAGGTTTAACAGCAGCTTTTTCAAGTGCATTGGCACGGGCGCAAATTAGTTGTAACGTGATTGCCGGTTATTACCACGATCATATTTTTGTAGCTCAGGAAGATGCAGAGAAAGCGATGAATGTTTTAAAAGCGTTATCAAATACTTAATGTCTAGCTCAATCTTCTAACATTATCTTTTATTTGCGCTTTCAAACCTTTATAAAAATTATAATCTCCTAATGAAATATATTCTGTTAACCCTGGTTATTTTGATTACAGCGTGCAATTCACAAAAAAATACTTCCCCCACGCCTCAAACTTCAAAACCTGTAAAAACTCGTATAGACAAACATTACGCCTTATTAGCAGACGCTAAAGAAGAACTTATAGAATACTCAGAAATACACTTTGACAGGAAAGAAAATCCGATTTTATATATAGACCATTTAAGCGAACCTAAAGATACCATAAGTGACTTCCCGGAATACGATAAAAAAATAACGGGAACCAGGATTTGCTTTTACGAGAACGAGAAGGCTTTAATTTGCAGAGATACCAGTGCTACACTGGTTAAAAATTATGACGTGCCGGAGTCTGATTTGCCTACCTCTTACGAGTTGTATGATTCAAAAGGTTTACAAGCGATTGTAGAATATTATGAAGGCGATAATCTTCCCTATAGAAAGTCATTTATGACTAATCGCAAAACCGATACTTATGGCAGTCTAACAAGCTATCTTAAAAAATCATATTACTTACCTAAAGATTTTAAACCTACAAATGAAGAAGCGCTAAATATAAAAAGCGACGGCTTACAGGAATTTGGCGATCCCGAGCGTGTTGATTCAGAATACAGCTACTACGATTAATCTAAATTAAAAAAGACCCGCTTAAAAGCGGGTCTTTTCTGTTAGTTGAGAAAGTTATCTACCTTCCCAATCTTGGTATTCATAACACTTAAAGCCTTAGAATAATTTAAAATCCGGTTTACGGTATCCTCCGAAGGATTCATTTTGTTGTTTTGTAAAAGAGATTTTTTAGAGTAAATGTTTTCCATTAAATGTGGTTTAGAAGATTATTGACTTCTATAACGCACACTTCTTAGTTTTAGTCTAATCTAGTTTGTTAAAATTATATTGTTCTTTTCAATTACTTTCCGAAGATTAATTAACGCATATCGCATACGCCCTAAAGCTGTATTTATACTCACATCTGTAGATTCTGCAATCTCCTTAAAACTCATGTCTTTATAGATACGCATCACTAAAACATCGCGTTGATCTTCGGGTAACTCGTCTATAAGTTTACGTACGTCCTGCTCTACCTGATCTTTAATTATACGCTTCTCTGCATTTAAATCTGGATCTCCTAAAACCGAAAAAATATTAAAATCGCCTGTATTGTCAAACTTGGGCATACGCTTATTCTTTCTAAAATAGTCTATTACCAGATTGTGTGAGATACGCATAACCCAAGGCAAGAATTTACCTTCTTCATTATAACCGCCACGTTTTAATGTGCGTATAACCTTAATAAATGTGTCTTGAAAAATATCTTCGGTAACATCGCGGTCGTAGACCTTAGAATAAATAAAACTGTAAATACGTTGTTGATGTCTTGAGATAAGAACAGAAAGAGCACTTTCTTCGCCCTTGATATATTTGCTCACTAAAGCAGCGTCAGAATTTAATAAATCTTCCATAAAATTACTTTTGTAGTTTAAAGACCCTTAGGATCAATTCAATAATTTAAAAAGTAATTTTCAAGAATAGGCTTTCCGCTTAGTGGTTTATAGTGAGCCAAATATAACAACTTTCATTCCAAATAAACAACTACCCCGATACAATTTTAACATTAACAGGACGTTGGGCAAATCTTTGAGGTGTTATCGCTACTATAAATTATCTTTGTATCAAAAGAATTCACCTCCTGTAAGAGACTAATACCAATAATTTCAATTAGAAATTAATTCTGTTATGGGGTTTTAAATGCCGCTTGCGGCCACATCGCTATGATTATTGACGTTTCTAAAGCAGATCCTAAAAAAAATATCATTATTAAAGGTGCAAAACTGCACAATCTAAAAAATATAAATGTTATCATACCTCGTAACAAACTGGTTGTAATTACCGGTTTATCGGGTTCTGGTAAGTCTAGCCTCGCCTTTGATACGCTCTATGCAGAAGGTCAACGCCGCTATGTTGAAAGTTTATCGTCGTATGCGCGGCAGTTTTTAGGTAGGCTTAATAAGCCTAAAGTAGATTATATAAAAGGTATTGCACCCGCCATTGCTATCGAGCAAAAGGTAAACAGTACAAACCCACGTTCTACGGTGGGGACCTCAACAGAAATTTACGATTACCTTAAACTCCTTTTTGCGCGTATAGGTAAAACGTATTCCCCAGTTTCGGGCGACGAAGTCAAAAAAGATACGGTAACAGATATTGTTGACTATGTGAAGAGTTTTGAAGAGCGCAGTAAATTGTTGCTTTTGGCTCCTTTTATTGTTGAAAAAGGTCGAAAGATTGAAGAAAAGCTCAATATTTTACAACAACAAGGCTATGCTCGTATTAAAGTAAATGACGAGGTTATACGCATTGAAGAAGCAGGAAGCATTAAATCTTCAGATAAACTATTTCTGGTTGTAGACCGAATAATCACAAAAAACGATGAGGATTTTGAGAACCGACTTGCAGATGCGGTACAAACTGCCTTTTTTGAAGGAAAAGGAGAAGCGTATATTGAAGATCTCGCAACTGGTAATCAGCGCCACTTCAGTAATAGTTTTGAACTAGACGGCATTACCTTTTTAGAGCCTAATGTACATTTGTTCAGTTTTAATAACCCTTATGGGGCGTGTCCTACCTGCGAGGGTTATGGCGATGTTATAGGTATAGATGAAGATCTGGTTATACCCAATACAGCACTTTCAGTTTATGAAAACGTAGTATTTCCGTGGCGCGGTGATAGTATGAGCTACTATAGGGACCAATTAGTTAATACAGCATATAAATTTGATTTCCCCATTCACAAACCGTATTTCGAACTTTCCGAAGAGCAAAAGAATTTATTATGGAATGGAAACAGTCATTTTGAAGGCATCAATCAGTTTTTTGAATATTTAGAATCTAAAGCTTACAAGATTCAAAACCGCGTAATGCTTTCGCGCTATCGCGGAAAAACAAAATGTAAAACCTGCGGTGGCAAACGGCTGCGCAAAGAAGCCAACTATGTAAAAATAGGAGGCGCTACAATTACAGATTTGGTAGGGCTTCCTCTAAATAAAGTTGCAGATTTCTTTAAAAATCTAGAATTAGGAGAGCACGATGCTAAAATTGCAAAACGACTGCTTACCGAGATAGAAAGCCGGCTGGAGTTTTTAGCGAAAGTGGGACTCACCTACCTTACGCTCAATCGAAAATCAAATACACTTTCTGGGGGAGAATCACAGCGTATTAACCTTGCAACTTCTTTAGGAAGTAGTCTGGTAGGTTCTATGTACATACTTGATGAGCCCAGTATAGGCCTGCATCCTAAAGATACAGAGCGTCTTATTGAAGTGCTCAAAAACCTGCGTGATCTTGGCAATACCGTAATTGTGGTAGAGCACGATGAAGATATTATGAAAGCGGCAGATGAGATTATTGATATAGGCCCAGAAGCCGGAACTTTTGGAGGTGACTTGGTTGCCGTAGGTACCTATGATGCCATTTTAAAAAGTGACTCTCTAACTGCTAAATACCTTAACGGCACAATGGAAATTAAAGTTCCTGCAAAACGCCGTACTTCAAAGTATTATGTAGCTATTTTAGGAGCTCGTGAAAATAATTTAAAAAATATAGACGTCCGTTTTCCTATGGGTGTATTTGTAGCTGTAACCGGTGTTTCTGGTAGTGGCAAAAGTACGCTGGTTAAAAAATTACTATACCCATCTATGCTCAAAGAAACCGGTGGTTTTGGAGAAAAAGCCGGTCAAATGACAGGGATTGAAGGAAAGTTTGATAACATTAATCACATCGAATTTGTAGATCAAAACCCTATAGGTCGCTCTTCACGTTCAAACCCGGTAACCTACATTAAAGCTTACGATGATATACGCTCCTTGTATGCAGGTCAGAAACTGAGTAAAATACGCAATTTTCAGACAAAACATTTTTCTTTTAATGTAGATGGCGGGCGCTGCGAAACCTGTAAAGGCGAAGGTGAAGTTACCATTGAAATGCAATTTATGGCAGATGTGCATCTGGAATGCGAAGTCTGTAAAGGAAAGCGCTTTAAGAAAGAAGTGCTTGAAGTTACGTTTGAAGGTAAGAATATAGACGATATCTTAAATCTTACGATAGATGATGCAATTTCCTTTTTCACCGAATTTAAACAGGATAAGATCACGCGAAAACTAAAACCTTTACAAGATGTAGGCTTAGGTTATGTAACACTGGGGCAAAGCTCATCTACCTTATCTGGTGGCGAAGCGCAGCGTATTAAATTGGCTTCTTTTTTAGTAAAAGGAATCACCAAAGAGAAAAACCTATTTATTTTTGATGAACCTACCACCGGTCTACATTTTCACGATATTCAAAAGTTATTGACTTCGTTTGAAGCATTAATTAAAAAAGGCCATTCTATTCTTGTTGTAGAACACAATCTAGATTTAATTAAATGTGCAGATCACGTGATAGACTTAGGTCTTGAAGGAGGCGAGAACGGCGGCTATTTAATCGCTTCGGGAACTCCTGAAGAAGTGGCTAAAAACAAAAAGTCGTACACGGCTCAGTATTTAAAAGAGAAGCTCTAATCCCTTATTGGTTATTCGGTATTCGGTATTCGATATTTGTTATTAAAAAAATCGTTTACAAAACGAACACAAAACGCTGATATAAAGCAACATAAGCCAAAGTTAAGCATTTCGCTTTAGCGAAATAACGAGCTTATATTGAGTTTGGCACGGCGTTTGAAAAGTCTTAAGTATAACTGGATTAATTTTTAATAATTGATCTAAAATATAGAAAGACATGAAACGCACTTTACTTTTTTTAGCAGCAAGTTTCGTAATCGGAGCAACTGCGCAGGCAGCAGATTTAGCACCTACAAATGCTAATGGCGATAAAGTTTTACTAAATCATACGACTATGAGTCCGGTGATTTTTATAGAGCGTGGTGTAGAATTTCTGGTTTATCCTGATGGAACTTTAGATTTTAACGTAACACCCTCTTCTACCCGTTTAAATGGTAAATATGTTAAAGAGATTTATTATCCGGGTAATTATGCTGTTAATTATGGCACCGGAGCAAATTACCGAAGAGGTTATGTACAGTATAATAGAAACGGTATGGTTACCCAAATAGGCACTATAGAAATAGACTATTTACGTAACGGCCAGGTGGCGCGTATTGGGGATATTCCTGTAAAGTATAAACAAGGACGTTTAGATAAACTAGGTAATGTAAAAATGCATTACGACATAAATGGCCGTATTTATAAGCAAACCGGTGATTTCTATAACGGAAAATATAAGAAAGATAAAGAAATTGAAGTGATTGAAGTATATGGCGACCGCAGTCGCAGATCATAAATTGTACTGAGAGTTTTTAAGTTTAGTATTGAATAAAAGTAAGACTCGCCTGATTAGCGAGATCTAGTTTGATTTTTTGGTTGGTTAGTTGATGAATCCCTTGCAAATTCGTTTGTAAGGGATTTTTTTATGGAGTGTCGCCACAGCAATATTTCGTAATTTTACCGCTATGCAAATTCAAGATACAATAGCCGCACTAGCGACTGCACCGGGAGCGGGTGCGATAGCCGTAATACGCGTTTCGGGGGAAAATGCTTTAAGCCTCGTATCCTCTATTTTTAGTGCCAAAAGCGGAAAGATTCTCAACGATCAGGAATCTCACACCCTGCATTTAGGAAATATTATAGATGGAAACCGAATCATTGATGAAGCTTTAGTTTCCATATTTAAAGGAAAACGATCCTATACGGGAGAACCTACTGTTGAGATCTCGTGTCACGGAAGCTCATATATTCAGCAAGAAATTCTACAGCTTTTATTCAGAAAAGGCTGTCGGGCTGCTAAAGCCGGTGAATTTACCCTACGCGCATTTATAAATGGAAAGATGGATTTGAGCCAGGCTGAAGCCGTAGCAGATCTAATCGCCAGTGATAACGCAGGAGCGCATCAAATCGCAATGCAACAAATGCGTGGTGGTTTTTCTAATGAAATCGCTCAACTACGTCAGGAATTGCTCGATTTTGCATCGCTTATCGAACTCGAACTTGATTTTGCAGAAGAAGATGTGGAGTTTGCCAATCGCGAAGAATTTCAGAATCTGATCACAAAAATAACCCGAGTTTTAAAACGTCTTATCGATTCTTTCGCGACCGGTAATGTTATTAAAAACGGAATTCCTGTTGCTATTGTAGGCGAACCCAATGTGGGAAAATCAACTTTGCTGAATGCGCTTTTAAATGAAGAGCGCGCGATTGTAAGCGATATTGCAGGTACAACCAGAGATACCATTGAAGACGAACTCTCAATAGGCGGAATTGGATTTCGTTTTATAGATACTGCAGGAATACGTGAGACTGTAGATATTATAGAAGGCCTGGGAATCAAAAAAACTTTTGAAAAAATCACACAGGCTCAGGTGGTTCTTTACCTCATTAATGCTGATAAGTTTAGAAATCAACCCGATCTATTTATTGTTGAAATTCAGAAAATACGCAACCGTTTTCCGGATAAACCTTTAGTACTGGTCGCAAATAAAATAGACCACCTCACCGAAGCGGAACAATACAGCATTAATGAACAATTATCTCAATTAATACCCGAAAATACTAAATCTGCAGTGCTTCTGATTTCTGCTAAAACCGGTTTGGGTGTAGACGACTTGAAAGAACAATTGCTACAATTTGTAAACATGGGCGCTCTTCGCAATAACGAGACTTTAGTTACCAACTCCCGCCACTACGACGCCCTCCTAAAAGCCCTTGAAGAAATTGAAAAAGTACAACAAGGCATTAATGATGGATTAAGCAGTGATTTAATGGCAATAGACATTAGAGAAGCTTTATATCACTTTGGGGAAATTACCGGCCAGGTAACAAACGACGAACTTCTGGGTAATATTTTTGCTAATTTTTGTATTGGTAAATAAATTCAAAATTTAATCTGATATCATTTGACATCAAATAAACACAAATCCCAACAAAATCAACACTTCACGAACCTTAATTATTCACTCTCATTTTCTCATAATTCACCTATAATTGACCTTTTGTTACACCTCTGGTACACCTCAATGTTAAATACATAAACGAGGTGTACCGTGGTACACCTCGTTTCATTTTTTTATCTATTTTTATAAAAAGGTAAGACGATGATAATCAAGCTAAAAAAGAAAAAACTGGCTTCTGGCAAATACAGCCTATATATCGAATATTATAAAGGTAATGTTAGGGATGACAACGGTAAACAAGTCCATTCAAGGGAATTCGAATATCTCAAGCAGTATCTATATGTAAATCCGAAAAACGCTCTTGAAAAGAAAGAAAATGAAGAAACACTCTTGAGGGCTGAACAAATCTTATCCATTCGCCGAGCAGAATATGCTCAAGGCAAATACGGAATTAAAGATCGTAGTAAAGACAAATTACTATTTCTCAATTATTATGAAAAGCTCAAGGAAGAGCGTTATGAGACCAAAGGTAATTACGATAATTGGGATGCTGCTCAAAATCATATCGAAGGCTATTGCAAAACTAAGAATACTACTTTTGAAGATATAGATGAAAATTTTATCGTGGGTTTCAAAAAATACCTGAACAAAAAAGCAAAGACTAAATCTGGAACTCTTTTATCTCAGAATTCAAAATACACATACTTTAATAAATTTAAAGCTGCTTTACGCCAGTCTTTTGACGATGGATATACCAGCCGCAATTATGCTACAGCCGTGAAAGGGTTTGCTATGGGTGAAACCACACGTGAATATCTAACTCACGAAGAATTACAAAATTTATTTAAAGGTGAATGTAAGCATCAAATGTTAAAAAATGCGTTCATTTTCAGCTGTCTTACCGGTTTACGGTGGAGCGATATAAACAAACTTACCTGGTCTGAAGTACGGGATGAAGAAGAGGAATCCCGACTTATATTCAAACAGAAAAAAACTGCTGCTCAGGAATACCAATACGTATCTGAACAGGCGCGGAGCATTTTAGGTCCTCGAAAACAAGAAGGTGCTCGTGTGTTCCAGGGTTTGAAATACGGCGCACATTTTAATGCAGAACTACTACGGTGGTGTATGCGTGCGGGAATAACCAAGCACATTACGTTTCATAGTGCCAGACATACACACGCTGTACTGCTGCTAGAGCACGGAGCTGATATTTATACGGTTTCAAAAATTCTGGGGCATAAAGAAATTCGAACCACTCAGATCTACGCTAAAATTGTAGACAAAAAGAAAAAAGAAGCGGCCTATTTGATCCCTAAATTGGAAATCTAAAATTTTACCTGTTGATAACTTGCATAAACTCTGATTCCACGCATAATTTTTAGTGGTTTTTGTTATTCGCAAGAATATGCAAAAATTCTTTTTGCTATGATTTGATATCATCTGAAATCAATTAACACAAACACTTGTTTTTCAAATATTTGTGCATAAGTCCTGAATTGAAAACTATGCTTTAATTAATCATAGCTTTACTTTTATTTCAAGAATTCTAAAAAAATATAACAAAGCGCTTTGTTCACTATTCACTTTAAAATCGAATACGATGAACACGATTAAATTAGACGAAAGGCTAGCACGCATTGAATCGCTATTACTAGCTAACAAAAAGGTTCTTACGGTTGAGGAAGCCTGCGACTATACAGGCATTTCCAGAAGCTATTTATACAAATTAACCTCGTTAGGAGGCATTCCGCACAGTAAGCCTGGTGGTAAACTTATTTATTTTGATATCGATCTACTCAATAACTGGCTTTTAGAAAATCACCGGAAATCTCATTCGCAGATTAAACAGGAAGCTTTGAACTATACCATGAAAAAGCGGTAACTGATCTCCAGACCCTGATTCTATTTAAATCAGGGTTTCTCTTCACTATTAATACAATTACTTATGAAAGCTATACCTTATAAAAGGGTCGGCACCACCTATTATAAGTTGGTAGCCGCTCCTACTATTACTGGTCATTTTAATGAGTTTCTGGTTCATTGGAATATAGAGACCATAAAACAAGATCACGGAAAAGCCTATTTGACGAAAATCCCCAAATATGATGGATTTACCTGTATTCCCAATCACATCGACTTTAAACAGGAATACAAGGGGTTTTATAATATCTATTCCCCACTTGGTAAGCAGCCACGTGAAGGGGCTATTGATACTACTACTAAATTTCTTAATCACATATTTGGTAATCAACTGGAACTGGGTTTGGATTACCTGCAGTTGCTTTACACAAAGCCGGTTCAAATCCTTCCAATTCTATGCCTGGTTTCCAAAGAACGCTCAACCGGTAAGAGCACCTTTTTAAAGTGGCTTAAAAGCATTTTTGAGAATAACCTTACGTATCTGACCAACGACAGTTTCAGCAGTCAGTTTAATTCTGATTGGGCCAATAAACTGCTGATTTGTATTGATGAAGTACTTTTCAATAAAGAAGAGCTTACCGAACGGATCAAATACCTGAGCACTACAAATATCAATAAGCTCGAAGCTAAAGGAAAAGATAAGCGCGAAGTGGAATTCTTTGGCAAGTTTATTCTCTGCAGTAATAATGAGGACAACTTTATAAAGATAGATGCTAATGAAACTCGCTTTTGGGTGCTAAAAGTACCCTCTATTAAAAAAGAGCAAACGAACTTTTTGGAGCAGCTTATTGCTGAAATCCCTGCATTCTTATACCATCTATCAAACCGAAAGCTAAGCACTACCCACCAAACACGTATGTGGTTTACCCCGGGGCAGATAAAAACGGCTGCACTTTCCAAACTCGTAAAAAACAATAGAAATCGGGTTGAAAAAGAATTGGCCAGTATTCTTATGGGGGTCTTTGAAAAGTTTGATTTAGAGGAAGTAGATTTTTGTCCATTAGACGCTTTAAATGCATTGAATAAAACCCGAGTCAAAACAGATCTTACACAACTACGCAAATTACTGAAGGTAGACTGGAAATTGAACAACCAACCTAACTCCAATCAATATCGAAAATTCATTATTTGGTCCGATGGATCTATCAATTTGATAGAGGCAAAAGGCCGCTATTTTACCGTAAAAAAGGAATTTCTGACCCGAAATTTTGATGAGACGATGACAGATGATGACAATCCCACTGTTTACAAGGGCTGAAGCTGTCATTATTTTATCATCAAACTGTCATCAAAAAAATAAATGATGACAAAAATGAAGCTTAAAAAATCAAAAATGATGAAACGATGAATTTTTGATGACAGGGTAAGACTAGTAATTATAGGGCTTAACAAGATTTGTCATCAAATCATCATTTTTTTTCTAAAAATAGAATGCAAATGAAAAAAAAAGAAATGTCGTGTGAAAGAGCCCGAAAAATATCCATCGTGAAGGCGCTGGAATTTTTAGGACACCTTCCCACTCGCAATACGGAAAAGGAAGCTTGGTTTCTGAGTCCCCTGCGGTCAGAAACCCAAGCATCCTTTAAAGTTTCTAAAAAATTAAACTGCTGGTACGACCACGGATTAGGTAAAGGCGGCAACTGCATCGATCTAGTTTGTGCGCTATCAAAAGTATCCGTAAGTGATGCATTAGCAATTTTAGCTCAAGCTAATACTGGAACTTATGAACTTCCAACACCGCAACAAAAAGTGAACAAGGAATCTCAAATTGAAATCAAACAGATAAAGCCTATTCGACATCCAGCTTTATTACAGTATCTGAAGAAACGAAAAATTAGTCTAATTGTAGCCAAAGAATTCTGTAGGGAGATTCACTATACGATTAATGATAGCTATGGTTTTTCCATTGGGTTCCAAAACAATTCTGGTGGCTGGGAACTTAGAAACAAATATTTTAAATCGTCCAGCGCTCCAAAAGATCTGACTTGGATTAAAAATCGGTCTGAAAATTTAATTGTTCTGGAAGGAATGTTTGATCTGTTATCGCTGACTGCATTATATCCTAATTTAAAAAGGGAAGCTGATTTTCTAATTTTAAACTCCATTGCTTTTGCGGATAGGGCTCTCCCCTATTTTGATAATTATGAAGTTATTGAATTGTATCTGGATCGGGATGAATCCGGAAGAAAAACCACGGAGTTATTCTTAAATGAAAATTCAAAATGCATTGATAAATCTGAGTTCTATTCTGATGAAAATGACCTCAATGACTGGCTGATGAAAAGGAAATAAAACTGATTTCTGGAGAGCAGGGCAAGATGTGTGGCTGTGGCCACAATCTTGCTTTGCTCCCGATGGTTGCAAAGAAAAAAATACAAACAATGAAACGAGCACTTATCAAATTCAGATGCAGCGTATATGAGAAAAAACTGCTGCAGATAAAAGCAAAAGCAGCAGGCAAAAGCCTAAGTGCTTTTTGTAGAAATAGCCTTATAGAACAACAGATCATAGAGCGGATGAATGAAGAGCATATCAACACCTATAAAATGTTGGTGAAGTATCACAATAACTTTAAACGCATCGGGAATATGTATAAAAAAGGGAATCCAAAACTCAGTCAGGAAGTCAATCTAGTTGCTAAAGAAATCAAGAAACATCTTAAAAGCATCATCCCATGATTGGCAAAGGAAGTTCTATATCAAGTACACTCGGAGCTTTGAGATACGGTAATAATCCAGATAAAGAAGCTGAGCAGGTATACAGTCACCTAATCGTTGGAGATACTGCAGAAGAAATCACCAGAGAGTTTGAGGCGGTACAACACCTGAATCAAAACTGTGAGCGCAATACCTTAAGTTTTATTCTAAGCCCAACAGTTAATGACGGAGCCAAAATGAATAATAAAGACCTGAGCGAACTTACCAAAACCTTCATTCAGCAAATGAAATTAGAAGAACGCCAGGCGGTCGCTTATGTGCATCGGGATAAGGAGCATACCCATGTACATCTTTATGTAAACCGTATTGATCTGAGCGGGAAGGCTTACAAAGATAGCTTTATCGGAAAGCAAAGTCAGTGGGCTGCAGAGCGAACCGCAAAGCAAATGGGTATTCAAACCGTGCAGGACGTACAGCTTGAAAAAAATAAAGCGCTCGCACATACTCGAGGTGAAATACAAAAAGCGCATCAAAACGCCATCAGTCAGCATGGAACTAAAGATCTTCAGACCTATATCAACCGAATGAGAGATCAGCAAATTGATGTAATACCGATAATCAACAAATCCAAACAGCTGCAGGGTTTTCGTTTTGAGTACCAAGGGCAAAGTATAAAAGGTAGTGCCGTTAACCGGTCGATGTCTGCCAGTAATTTGCTCAGATCCATCAACCGTGCAAAAAGTGTTGTTTTATCGGGAACAAGCGTACCCATTGCACCAAGCCTGGCGAAAGCTGTAGCCAAAAAGGTCCTAAAAATTGTAATCGATAAAGGAATTGGAATATGACAAAGTTGGAACTAATCTCAGAACTTCTCGTTGAAGAATTACATTCCTTTAAGGAAGAAGTCAATCGCTTAGAGCGCATTGAAAAAAGCCTTAAAAGCACAGCTATAAAAGCAGACAGTACTCAGATTGAAAAGTTAATAGAGGAACATCTTAGAAACCTACACGTTGATCAAACTGCTCAACAGGAAAATCAGGAAGAAATCTTAAAACGGATTAAGCACTCTCGAACGATTCCGAATTGGCTCTTAGTGATAGTCCTATTTCTTTTTCTTTCACAAGCTTTTACTATTATTTACCTTTTGCTGCGCTAATTGAAAAAGTAGAACTAATTTTTTCTTTCAAAAAAACCTAGCCGTTGTGAAGGCCTTTTCGAAAGAAAAAATAATGGGTAAGGGAGCTTAGGTAAGATGATGATTTCGCTTTTAATAAATAGAATATTTTATGTCATAATCTAAGGTTTAGCAAATAGCTTTCAGTTTTTTCTTTTCATCAGCATTTTTAAATATCGCTTACCAACTTTAAAAAGATTCAGACCGTATAAATATTTTAATATATATTTTTACGCAATACATTGTTATACTATGTATTTTGTCATACATTTACCTTATGAATATAATTTTTGTTGAAAAATGGAAATCTCAAGTCAAGAAAGGAACCTTGACTTTTATTGTCCTCAATGTTCTAAGGGATAAAGAATTTTATGGATATGAATTTATTGAAGAGGTAAAAAAATTAACCCAAATCGAAATTGCAGAAGGAACTTTCTACCCCCTTATGAACAGGTTAAAAAAGGAGGGTTTAGTGACTTCTAAATGGGTGGAGCAAAAATCTGGTATACCTAGAAAATATTTTACACTTACAGAAACCGGAAAGGAAACTCTCAAAACAATGCTAACATATTGGGTAGATCTGGCTTCTTCAATTAAAAAAATATCTCAATGAAAATAAAGGAAATTCAATTTAAAGAAACTGCTTCTCAACGTATTTATAGAAGCTATATGAAGCGCATCGAAAAAACACTTTCATCACTTTCTAAAAGTGATCAGCAAGATGTGCTCTTAGAATTTAATAGCCATATATACGAAGGACTTGCAAGAAAAACTAACAAACGAGAAACCGATCATCTTCTAGACCTCTTAGAAAAACTTGGTGATCCGGAGAAAGTCTTGAAACCTTTAATCGCAGATAAAAAACTAGAACAAGCTACGCGCACGTTCAACCCTATCCATTTATTTAAAGCTATAGCGCTTAATATAGGTAATGGTATTTCTTATGTGGTATTCGGTGTTCTCTATATCTGTCTATTCGGTTTTATTATTCTTATTTACTTCAAACTAAAGAATCCAGATCAAGTTGGTCTTTATTTCAAAGATGATTCATTTATGCTTCTGGGAAAACTCAACTCTGACTATATAAAAAATCCAAGCGTCACCGAAATCTTAGGGAATTGGTTTATCCCTACACTGGTTGCGATTACATTAATTGCTTACCTCATTCTGACTCTATTACTAAAGTTTAAAAGATCAATCAATAAACACTAATATGAAAAAATCATTCATCACATCAATCCTGCTTTTTATTACCTCAATTTGCTTAGCTCAAGAACTTGATACCCAAAAATTAGACAGCCTTTTTGATTTGCTCGAAAGCCATAATAAATTTATGGGCAGTCTTTCTGTAACTCAAAACGGAAAGACCTTGTATCAGAAAACTATTGGATTTGTAAGTATCGAAGATTCCATTAAATCCAATCATTCAACCAAATATCGAGTAGGCTCAATATCTAAAATGTTTACAGCTTCACTACTATTAAAAGCCGTGGAGGAGAACAAATTAGCGCTTGATGATAATCTAGATCAGTTCTATCCTGAGATTGTAAATGCTGATAATATAACTATCAAAAATTTACTGAATCACAGCAGCGGTATTCACGATTTCACTCGAAATGAAGATTATTTAGACTGGAATCAAACACAACAATCAAAAGATAATATGCTTGAAAGAATAGCGGGTTTTGAAAGTGATTTTGAACCCAATTCCAAAAGTGAGTACAGCAATTCTAATTTCGTGTTATTGACCTTCATCCTAGAAGACCTCTATAAAACATCATTCGCCAAACTTCTTGAAACTAAAATAATTCTACCGGTGTATTTAAAAAATACAGCATACGGTCAAAAAATAAATCCAAAAGCGAATGAAGCACTATCTTATTCATTTCTAGGAAAGTGGAATATAGAAACTGAGACAGATATGTCTATTCCTCAAGGAGCTGGCGCTATTATTTCAACTCCTGAGGATTTGAATAATTTCATTACAGCGCTATTTAACGAGAAAATTATTTCGAAAAATAATTTAGAGCTCATGAAATCCATAAAGAATGGATACGGCCTAGGCCTGTTTAAGTTTCCATATAACGATAAATGGAGCTATGGACATACAGGAGGGATTGATGGGTTTCAATCTGTTACCAGTTTTTTTCCTGATGATCAACTCGCAATTAGTTTAACGGGAAATGGGATAAACTATGATAAAAATGACATACTACTGGCCGTTTTAGGTAGCTTTTATGAAGGAAAATTTGATTTACCGGAATTTAAATCAATAAAAATAACCGAAGAAGAATTAGAAAATTTTCTAGGAACCTACTCCAGTGAACAGATCCCTCCAAAAATTACTATTACTAGAGAAGATTTTACACTGTTAGCTCAGGCTACTGGTCAATCAGCATTTCCACTAGAGCCTATTTCGAACAACACATTTGTTTTTAAGCAAGCTGGTGTAAAAATAGAATTCAATTTAGCGGAAAATCTGATGATATTGAAACAAGGAGGTAAAGAGTTTTTATTCCATAAAGAATAAAAAGCTTAATACAATCTATAATAACTTGAATCAAATTATTATTTACAAGTTGAGTTTCAACTAGAATAGGATGAGCAAGCCAGTTAGAATAATTACTGATTGGTTTTATGAAACACAAGTTGACTGTACGCTATTGGTATTTTAAATAAAGGCGATTTATATTTACAAGTGAACTCAGCCGGTGTATATGCCCAGCAACATTTAGCGCGCGCCATTAACATCACCTTTACAGCTGTACGAACATCCTCCTAATTAGTTCAGAATTGAAAGTTTGGGATTCAAAATTATACTGATCTAAATGCCCCCGGTTTAAAATTTAGTGAGCGACTTATTGCAGATGTTTTTCTTTCATTGGCAGTTCTCATATATTAAATAATACTATTTTAGAGAGCGCGTCCCACCGTTGTATATGCCTTGCAGCATTTGGTGTGTGTCACTGACCACACTTTGCGGGTGTACAAGCACCCTCGTTTTTATATTCAAATTTTATCGTTTTTCTTCCTTTGAAAGAAGGACTGGGGATGGATATTAAACTACCCCACCACCAGTTCAATACCAGCTTTTTCAGCTTTGTATGCTATTTTCTGGGTTAATTCATAATACGACCAGTTTCTAAGAACGAAATGTTGCTCCTTTGCTGCTTCGATTTTAGCTTCTTGATCGACCAGCATCAGTGTACCGGCTTGATGCTTTACGCAAAAATCAATGAGTTTTCTACTGTAAATGTGTAAGCGCTGATTTACATAATTCTTTTCTTTTTCTTTAAATGGATCTGCCGCTTTAAGTTTTCTTTTACGCCCGTGACCACCCCGGGAATATACCGATCCCGCTATAGCTCGTTTACGGGCAGCCTGAATCGCTAACCTTCGGTATAAAAACTCTTCTTTGGTGCCGATGTTCATTCGGCTGCGGCCAACCTTCACCGAAATGGGGTATTCTAATGATAAAGAAGCCTCAGCGATAACCTGAGGTTTTAAAGCGTGCTGTTCTTGTTCGACATCAAATACTGCATACCAAAAGATCTTCCCATCCTTAAGTCTGATTTCTGAAGTTCGCAAGCGGGTTTCTCCTTTGATGAATCGATGTAACAAACTGAGTTTATCTGTAAAATCCTTTCCCAGATAGGTGCAAAAAGGAATTGTAAATAAGCGAAAACAAAACACTTTTCGATCCTCGTCGTATTTAAACCCAGATATACTCTCTGAGGTAAAGGGGAAACCATTATTCTTTTTAAAGTTTTCAAGAGCGCGTTCTCCGCTCCAATACTTCGGTCTGTTTTTAATAAACGAACGCTCTATATTCTGATTTAAATTAGTCAGTATTTTGGTTGGAATTTGTCCTTTAAATCGATCCGATAACACCCGATACGTGCTATTGAGACGGGATCGATTTATAATGCCGTTTTCGTGTTTTTTGACATCAGCCAATTTGTATTGAATCTCTTCGGTTAAATAAAAGAACTCTTTAATCATTTCCTGAACGTAGAGATGGGTTACAATTATATTGGATGCTTTAAAGCAGCAGTATTGCCAGTCGTAGAGTTTTGCAATAGCCTCTTTGCGCTCTTCATAATCCGGCAGATCGATGTGAAGCTGAATTTTACGAGTAAGTCTGAGTGTTTTCGCTTTCATATCAGGCGGATTTTAAATGCTGTTCGTGGTTTTCCTGTAAAAACTTATACGCTGTAGTAAAAGCCCGGTGTACTTCTTTTTGAGAGAGTTTGAGTTCTGTAGCAATGGCAGCAAACGAGTAATGTTGTTCGCAGCGTAATTCCAATATGCGGGCTTCCTGTTCGGTGATTTCAACTGGAGGTTTGGATTGCTCTTCACCTGTTTCATTTGTTTGAAGAAGGTAAGCTTGATTGATGATGGTTTTAATCTGTTCAATAGTTTGCTTCATCGTATTACTAGCTTCGGTAATGCTGATGCCTAGCTGCTCGGAGATGGTTTTATACTTAAACCCGTGTTGAAAACAGAGCTCTATAAGGCGTTTGCGCTGCATTCCCAAGAGCGGCAATATATTTACCACTTGCTCGTAATCTTTCTGTCGATTTTGCTGATCTACCAAATGCTGATCTACCGCAGTAGGATCATAACCCAACATATATTCCTGATAGTCGGGAAACTTATCTAAGGAATAAAAATCCCGATAAAACTGATTTTTAGGACGCGTATAGTACCACCTGCATTCGGTTGAAATCACCTTATATAAAAAACCAACCAAGTGTTTGGGCGACTCGATTTGCTCGCGTTTATTCCACAGTATTAAAAAGGTATTCTGTACTAAGGTTTCAACCACATAAGCATCTTTAATGATACTTCTGCCCATCCAGTAGATGCGCCTGTGATACTGCGCGTAAATCGTATTAAATGCCCGTGGACATCCATTTTTAAATGCCATATAATGTGTATCTATTTGAAATCGCTTCATAACATTACCCGCTTTTGTTATTCTACATAGTTTTGAATTAGGGGTGTACTGACCTTAAGCAGGTATACGATTATACCAGCCCAAGAGCACATTTTGAATTAGGGTACAGCTGCTAGCCCTCTTATGAAGAAACAATGACTTTGAAAAGTGAAGTTTGAGCCAAAAATAAAAGGCGCAGGTCTCAGCTTATCGAATCTGGGTACTGGTATACCGCACAGCAATAAGTGAGAGCCCACGCCCGGGTCGTGAGCATCCCGGCTTATCCTCTCGCTGTTTAAAATTACCAGTTTTAGATTCGAGATTCAAAGCGAATGCTTCTAATATTTTACTTAAAGAAGTTTCGCAAATATATAATTATGAGTCAAATATAGTAAAATAATCTTAACCTCGTTCGATCGAACGAGAAAATTCTTAATGTTTATAATTCCTTTGCTCGTATGGGTAAGGATATTAATTCAGCTATATGTGAGTTTATAACAAAAGAATGGATAGATCCCTTTCTTTCCAAAGGTGGAACTCAGGTTGAATTTGCAGATCATCATAATATCTTAGAAAGTACTGTTCGCAAAATAAAAAGCAAGTCTAATTATCGTATCCCAGTTGAAACGTTATTTAAAATTTGTCAAGAAAAACGTTTAGATATCTCAGATTTCTTCAAAGCGGTAGAAAAAATGTTTCCCAATCTAAAAAGTCATAATTAAGTCAAAACAATATTAATTTCTTTTATCCTTAGTAATCAAATATTTCATACACCTCTACTATGTTGATCTGTTTAGTATTTGAATAAGAAGATTTTGAAATGCTTAATAATGAAATTCACTTTTTTTGAAATTTTAATTTCATACACTCTTCATACTCTATCGTGGCCTTTGCCTAGGCTTTGAGTGGGGAATGCTATACTGCTGTTTCTCCTGATTATTTAATAAAAAATACTCTAGTATAATCCTGATAAAACTATACAGGTCTTATTTAAATTCTGAAAATGACTACAAACTTTTTTTGAGATTAGGGAATTGTGTAAGCTCGTTTATTTTGGATATAGTAACCTAGTTCTATCAACTGATAAACAGGAACAAAAGTTCCTTTTATCCCGGAAAAATTTAGGGTATAATGGGTACATTTATAGTGATATAACTAGTTGTGTGTAATGCAAAAAAAACGAACTACGGATGGAAAACTGTTGGATTTGTGGAGATTTAGCTGACTCGAAAGAGCACAAATTCAAAGCGTCTGATTTAAAACGTTTTTACGGAAAAAAATTTGACTGCTATTATATTCAAGAAAGTGCAGTTCAAATAGAAAGTTATAAGGATAGAATTTTAAAATTCCCTGAAATTATTTGTACTAAATGCAATGTAACTCTAACACGAAAACACGACGATGCTTACGATATATTTATCAATTATTGTCATCAAAATTACGACTTGCTACTTGAAAGAGCAGAATTAAATTTTGAGAATATTTACGGGAAAAATTGGGTTGAACAGAAAAGAAATTTATACAGGTATTTTGCAAAACACGCAGGTTGTAAAATTGTAACATCGGAATATCCACAGGATTTAACAGACTTGTCTGAATTCATACTCGGAAAAGAAAAAACCGAAAAATTTACTTTACGTTTTGAATTAAAAATGATTATAAAACTATTACACACGTTTTATAATAAGGACAGGGAATTTGGACATTTATTTAATGCACAAACACTTTATTACGGATATTATGACAATTTAACTTTAGCAGGTTGGCTTTCTAATAATTGGATAACCACAAATTGGGTTTACAGCAAAAATATAAACCCAAACAAAAAATCTGACTTCATAAATAAAACGGAAAGATTAAAAATTGTGGACTTGAATTATTACGACAAAAATCTTTTAGAGACTGAATCTTATTACGAAATGATTAAATATTTTGAGTTTGGAAAGCTAAATACATTGGAAAAAAGAATAGAACATTATAAAGAAATAATTGAATAAGTACTACATACAACATAGTTAACCATTACACAACTCTAACTTTCTAAGAAAAGAGGACTCTACTGATTTTGAGAAATAGGTAAGTTATTATTTTCTAAGTGTATGGTATTCTTAAAAACTGCTATTAATTCATAATTTGATTAAACAGGAGGTTGTTCAACGGGCACAACATATATGATCTCATAGCTAATTATTAAATCTCGTAAATGATATCCTGATGTACTTAAAATATTACATTTATACTATATAGCTATTTTGTTATGAAGCCTCGTTTAACCAAAAAGCAAGAAGAATATATCTCTAAGCAAGTTGCTTCCGTAGGAGATCAAAATAATAGCGAGGTTATGCGAGATAATCTAAGACTTGACAACATCTATCGCGAAAAGGGCCTAAAAGATTTAAGAAAAGAAATAGAACTAGGCTGGAATGGTTCAGATAGTTCTATGACCATGGATGATATAATAAAGTCCAAAATGAATAGATAAAGTAATTAAAAATTAACTACATACTTTCAATTGCAAAATTTCCTGAATATTGAAAGCCGTCAATATAATCTGAATAGTAAATTTGCCTATAACTTCCTATAACTTGAATTTTTCCATCCGAACTTACTAGCGGAAATATAGGGAATAATTTAGTTTCGATTGTATCTAAAAGTTCATAGGTCTCATCATCAAAAACATGTATTTTCCTTTCGCCTTGGACTGCCCCATAAAGTTTACCCCTTTTATAATTAAAATACAGATAATTTTTACCGGTTATGTTCTTTAATTCAACTTTTAAGGATAAATCATCAATAGATATAACTCTACCTAAATTAGTACTTACAAATTCAGAATTATCTTCATTAAAATGAAGTATTCCTTTGTCAAGCCTACTTCCAAAATCAATTGGAAAATCAGTGCGATGTATCATTTCCAACTGATCATAATTGCTAACATCAAAAATCCTCCCTCCAAAATTAGGATATTGATACCAAATCATAAACATTCTATTGTTTCCCAAATTGATAGAATACGCGTAACTCAACGAAAGATCTTCAATTACGTAACCAAAATCATTGGTCATTGTATTGAAATATTTCAAGCGTTCGTCATCACTAAAGAATATTTCCTCTTCTCTAAATCCAAAGTACCTTAACTCATTATCAATTGGCAATGAAAACATTCGCTTCTCAGTATAATCGTTAGGAGATAATTCATAAATTACACCATTTCTTTTACCGAGAAATATATTATTTTGATTTACCACGATTTTATCATAAAAATCATAACCTCCACTAAAACTTTTATTCGCATCTATTTTTAGGGTTTTAGTATTATAATTATATAAAGCTAAATTTTGATCAATAATCATAATATGATAACTATCAGGATTACTATTGTCTGTGATAACATGGCGAGGTATTGAAGAAAATTTAATAATATCTCGCTCAAATGATTTTTTATCAGACTCAATTGATGCGTATTCAACTCCATTCTCATAATCAACAAAATAATCTATTCTAATTGAATAAGTAACATCACTTAAATAAGGGACATTTCGATCAATATAGGACGTTTGATTCGATGGAAGAACAGCTATTTCATTCGGTCCAAATGTATTTGAATCTGTGTCGTCCGAATATCTTAAAATAAAAACGTTTTCAATAATCACCTTATCATTAAAACGATCTAAATCCCAAGAAATTTTCACTTCATTATATGATGTTTCAAAATTTGTGATTTTCAAATCTATTACATCTTCAATGGCCGGAAAATCATCATTCTTACCACATCCTTGAAATGAAAGAATAGAAATTAAAAAAAATATAAAATTATAGTTATAGGATTTCATTTAACTTATCTTTTTTAATTCTAAACGTTGCATTATGAACATTACCGTCATAAAATGCTGATAACATATTATAATAAATCTCATTATTAACTGTAAAAAAGCATTTTACTGAGCTCCCTTCTCTTCCAAATTGCAACTCAACCCCATTGTATGGATCTTCTAAAGTGTATAATAACATTCCATCATTAACGATATTAGTTCTTCTACAGATTATTGACTCATCGTACAAGAACAGCATATTGTCAACAGTCATTTGAGTTAAATGATTATTTTCATCCAACTTGAATGTTTCTCTATCAAAATACTTGAAATATAGATCATCATCTAAATAAATATATTTAAAAATTGTCCCTCTTTTCCAATCAAAACCTGTAAATAATTCAGAGGTAATCTCTTTCCATATAGACTCGTCTTTGAAATATTGATACCTTCTATTTGATATTTCATAACGATCATTTTTATAAACTCTACCATTTATTACATACAAATCGCCATCACGAACTAAAAAGGTAGAATTAATCAAACTTGGATCAAAAGGAATTTGAATTTTAGTTTCTATAAACGTATCAAGACTTAGTTTAGTAAGTTCATTTACTTCATTTTCAACTCCCGTATAGAAATAAATCGAGTTTTCATTGTCAAAAACAAAACTTCGTATAAAACCTGTGGAGCGAAAATCTTCAATTTCATTCCATTTTTCTGTATCAGGAGAAAATTCATATAAATAATTAGTTATATTGAAATCCCCATTGTTTTCGGACGTAATTGCATAGGCTTTATTATTATAAACGATAATTTCGCCAAACAAATTCTTTAAACCATCAACCATAATACCAATGTTTCCAATTTCTAAATCCAGATCAAATGAACTGACAAGTCCCGCTGTCTTGTATGTTATATTTGAAATTTTAAATTCAGAATATGGACCCGTAGGAACATTAATCGTTAAACCAGTATTTGATGAGGTATAATGAGCTCTAACTCCATTGACGTAAAGTTCACCATACTCAAATTCTGGGTTAAAATATTTACCAACAAGATATAAATAACCTCCAAGCCAAGCTGTTTCATTTGTTACCTCGTTTATTATAGGCTGCTTAAGTTTAAGATTTTGCGAACTCTTTGTAGTTTGAAATTGAGCTTCTACCGTTACTTCCAGAGATGAATTTCTTATTTCTTTTGGTATATATACTTCTAACTTAGAATGTGTAGCATTTAAAATTTCAGCTTTCTCGTCGTTAATTAAAACTGCTAAATTTTCCTTGCGATTGTCAAAATTTTCTCCGTTAATAACCAATATTTCATCAAAAGAAATTTCACCACTACCAAAGCTAGTGATACGAGGAGCATTTAAAATAAAAACTTCGTTTAGGATATCTTCATTTGTAATAAGGTCTACTACCTTTATAATGGGGTTGAATCTTTCGATTGATCTAGGTATTATTACCTCTATACTTTCATTAGAAAATGATGTAATGGAAGCCTTTTCAGTATCAAAAAAAACTTGTAGTTTATTAGGCTCCAGATTTTTACCTGTTATTAAAACTCTTTCGCCTAGTAAACCCTTTAATTCAGAATTTAAAATTTCTTGCTGTGGAAGAGATGCATCATCTTTACTACAAGAGGAGGAGAATACAGCTAAGAACATTAAGATTATAGATGTAATTTTAATATTATTCATCAAAATATTTATTTGTAAAAACAAAAATGAACAAATTTTACATTTTATTTTTAGTAAAATTTACATTTATATAAGAAACACGAAAGCAACTTTTCTTTTCTATCTGTCTTTACAGAATCCCGTAAAGCACTCAATTCATTTTTGCTTATGTTTGACTTTATTAATAATAATATATACTTTTAAAGTCCCCTGCATAATTTGATTAATTAGCTAACCGCAATCTTAATGCCTTCAAATTTTAGTTTTCTTAAACCGGTCTATCCGGAAATTTATGGGATAGGCATACTTTCAGAAAAACTGTACTCCGTTGATCCGAGTTCATCAATTGCTAAGGCACGACTATTCGCAGAAAAAATAAGTATCCTCATTTGGGACTTTGAAGAACTGGATGAATTTACGGGGAAGCAAGTAGAGCGAATCAACCAACTGGCTTATCGCAATTGTATCCCCGATATCATAAAAGGTATTTTACACACCATCAGAACTTCTGGTAATAAAGCCAGTCACGACGGCATCGGTTCAAAACCACAGGCATTCTTTATTCTAAAAAAATGTTTTCAACTTTCTAAATGGTTTTATGAGACCTATGAAAATGATTACATAGATCAAACCCAATACAGTCTCCCTGAAGAAAATAGTCTTTCCGTCGAGGAGCTATCAGATCAGGTTGAATTTCTTTCGAAGCAAGTTTCCGATTACAAAGAAAAGATTGAAAGTCTAAACAGTTCTAAAGCCGTTACTGCTTCGCGTAAAAAGCGAAGTGAACGTGTAGCTAAGAAATTAGATTTAAATGAAAAAGATACGCGCCTTACGCTTATTGACGCACAGTTAAAAGCTGCCGGGTGGGAATGCGATACGGATGAACTCAATTTTAAATCAAATAAAACATTACCCGAAAAAGGAAGGTTTATGGCCATTTCAGAATGGCCGTGTAAGGGTAAATGGGCAGACTATGCTCTTTTTATAGGTACTACGCTTTATGGTATTGTAGAAGCAAAAAAATACGCCAGTGATATTTCTACGGACTTGAGACAATCTAAGATTTATGCGGAACGTATAGAAGAATTAGACCATTTTCAATTTTTGGGGGAATGGCATACCTACAAAGCGCCTTTTCTATTTTCGACCAATGGTCGTGACTATCTGGAACAGCTTAAAACCAAAAGCGGTATTTGGTTTTTGGATGTACGTGACGATCACAATCACCCTACCCCACTTAAAGGTTGGTTTTCGCCGCAAGGCTTAGTAGATCTGTATCAAAAAAACATAGAAGCAGAGAACGAACGCCTAGAGGTTAGTGACTACGAGTATCTTCAAGATAAAAACGGATTAGGATTACGAGATTATCAAATAGATGCTATAAAAGCGGTTGAAAACAAACTCATCAAAAATACCAGCGACCTGAGATCCCTTTTGGTAATGGCTACCGGTACGGGAAAAACACGAACAGTAATCGGGTTAACGTATCGCTTAATAAAAGCCAACCGATTTAAACGTATCTTGTTTCTTACTGACCGAAGGTTACTTGCGAAACAAGCACTAGGTAATTACAAAGACAATAAGGTAGAAGGGATCAATACCTTTGCTGAAGTGTATCAAATCGAGGATATGAAAACCAATATTCCTGATGCTGATACGCGTATTCATTTTGCCACCGTTCAAAGCTTAGTAAAACGTTTGTTTTATAACGACTCAGACGAATTGCCCATTGACACGTATGACTGTATCATTATAGATGAAGCCCATAGAGGGTACAATCTGGATAAAGAATTGGACGAAGAAGATCTTCATTTTAAAGATCAGAATGATTATGTGAGCCAATATAAACGGGTTATCGAATACTTCAACGCCTATATAATTGGTCTAACTGCGACGCCGGCTTTACATACTACAACCATTTTTGGTAAACCGGTCTACTCTTACTCCTACCGCCAGGCGGTAATAGACGGATTTCTGGCAGATCACGAACCCCCACACCGTATCAAAACCAGGTTGAGCGAGGAAGGTATTCTTTGGAAAAAAGGAGAACGGCCTAAAGTCTTTAATCCGGAAACGAATAAAATTGAGGAGCTTGCAGAATTAGAAGATGATATGCTGGTGGAAATCGAACAGTTTAACAAACTGGTTATTACACCAAACTTTAACCGCGAAGTAATCAAACAACTGGTCAATTTCTTAGATCCTAACAGTGATGAAAAGACACTCATTTTTGCCGTTAGAGATACACACGCAGATTTGATAGTAGACCAATTACACGAAGAATTTAAAAACATAGGCTATGATGTTCCGCAGGGAGCAATAGAGAAAATAACCGGGCAGGCTTACGATCCTGACGAATTGGTGCGACGGTATAAGAATGAAAAGTTTCCCAATATTGCTGTAACGGTAGATTTACTTACTACAGGAATTGATGTACCCGCGATTTGTAATCTGGTGTTCTTACGCAGGGTAAGTTCGCGTATTTTATATGAGCAAATGATAGGTCGTGCGACCCGTAAGTGCGATGATATTGGTAAAGAATATTTTGAGATTTATGATGCCGTTCGGGTTCACGAAGCCCTTGAAGATTACACGCAGATGAAACCAGTGAGCAATCCTTCCACCTCATTTACACAACTGGTAGAAGAGCTCGATGAAATTGAAACAGAAGAACGTACCCAAACTCAGGTAGAGCAATTATTGTCTAAACTTCAGCGGAAGCGTAAAAAAATTGAAGCAGAAGATTTAGAAGAGTTCGTGTACCGTTCCGGAGGATTAGAACCTCAGGAAATTATTGAGACGATAAAAAATGCCACCCAAAGTGAAGTCAAAAAAATCATTCAATCCTATTCTAGTTTGTGGAGCTATTTAGACCGCAAAGTCTATAAGCCAAAAGTGCAATTAGTTTCGGAACATAAAGATGAATTTTTAGGTATTGAACGGGATTATGGGAAAGCCGGCAAGCCAGAAGATTACATCGAAAGTTTTAAAAAATACATTTCAGAAAATAAAAATAAGATTGCTGCTTTAGGCGCTATTGTGACCAGCCCAACTTCCTTAGACCGTAAAAGTCTAAAAGAATTGAAGTTACAATTAGACGCAGAAGGTTTTAATGCCCGTACGCTTCACACGGCCTGGAAGAGTGCCAAAAACGAGGACATCGCAGCAGATATCATTGCGTACATTCGCACGCTGGCACTCGATGTAGATTTGATTCCGCAAGAGCAACGTATCACTAACGCCTTTGCAAAAGTAAATGCATTGCGATCCTGGAATAAAATTCAGCAACGCTGGTTAGACCGTTTTAAAGCCCAGTTGCTGGCAGAAGCCATTTTAACCAAAGAAGATTTGAATAACGATCCTTTTAAAGAAGAAGGCGGTTATAACCGTATCAATAAAATCTTTGATGATAATGTTGATGAAGTCATACAAATATTGAATGACAATCTGTATTCTGAAGGTGCTTAAGACATCTCGACTGCGCTCGATGTGACAAATACTGTTACCTTAAACCTGTCGAAGTCAATGTCAGTTCAAGCGCAGTCGAGAACAAACTATTAAATACAAATTAGAATAATACTAAACCCTAATGAGCGCAGACGAAATCGCTAACAAACTCTGGAACTTGTGTAATGTATTACGCGATGATGGAGTTACCTATCACCAGTACTTAAACGAACTCACCTATATCCTTTTTCTAAAACTCAGCGAAGTTAAAGATTTTGAGAAGCATATACCTTCAGCATACCGCTGGAGAAGTTTTGTAGAAGAGACTGATAATATAGAAGCCTTTAACCGCTATCGTAAATTTCTGGCTGAAATTAGTAATGAAACAACAAGCGCGAGCATCAAAGAGATTTATGCTAATGCTTCTACCAGTTTACGCAAACCGGTAAACTTTAATACCCTGGTTCAGGCAATTGACGATCTGGACTGGTATGAAGAGAATGACCGGGATACGATGGGTGATATTTATGAGAGCTTGCTCGAGAAAAATGCCGGAGAGAAAAAGAGCGGTGCCGGGCAATACTTTACCCCACGCCCACTCATTAATATTATGGTAGCCCTTTTAGTTCCCAAGTTAGGTGAGCGTTGGAATGATCCTGCAGCAGGAACCTTTGGTTTTATGCTTTCGGCTGATGAGTATTTACGCAACAAATACCAAAACTATTTCGCACTCAATGATAAGGATCGAAAGTTTCAAAAAGAAGAAGCTTTTAGTGGTGTTGAGTTGGTTACAGATGCACACCGACTGGCGTTAATGAATGCGCGCTTACACGGGATGGAAAGCAACATCTATCTGGCAGATACCCTGACTGAATTTGGTAAAACTTTAAAGAATTACGACGGTGTACTGGCCAATCCCCCTTTTGGAACCAAAAAAGGAGGCGAACGCCCGTCTCGGGATGACTTTACCTTCCCTACCAGCAACAAGCAACTTAACTTTTTACAACACATTTACCGAAGTCTTAAAAAAGACGGCAAAGCCCGTGCGGCAGTGGTGTTGCCCGATAACGTACTCTTTGAAGATGGCGACGGGCAGCGTATACGCCGGGATTTGATGGATAAGTGTAACCTGCATACTATTTTACGCTTACCTACCGGAATTTTTTATGCTGCAGGTGTAAAAACCAACGTGTTGTTCTTTACCCGGGGTACTACAGAAACCGAAAACACCAAAGGCGTGTGGTTTTACGATATGCGTACCAATGTTCCCAATTATGGAAAACGTACGCCGTTTACCGAAAAAGCTTTTGAAGGTTTTGTAGAGGCCTACACCGGCGGTATCAAAGTAGACACCTTAGAAAAAGCGTTTGATGGAAAGCTAGATGACGCTAAACGTAAAAGCGTTAAAGACGAGCGTTGGAACTATATTACACGAGAAACAATTGCAAAAAAGAACGACAGTTTAGATCTGGGGCTTATTGCAGATGATAGTATTAGCAATGCAGATGATTTGGGTGATCCTATAGACATCGCTAAAGAATCGCTAGCTGAATTAAACAGCATTACTGCCCAGTTAAATGCAATGCTTAAAGAACTGGCTTAATGAAAAATAAATTACCTGAAAATTGGACCGAAGCTAGAATATCTCAAATCATACCAAAAAATGGTTTATTCAAAGATGGAGATTGGGTTGAAACTAAGGATCAAGATCCTAATGGGAATGTCAGATTAATTCAATTGGCAGATATTGGAGAATTAGAATTTAGAAATAAATCTTCAAGGTTTTTAACTGAAGAAAGCGCAAAAAAATTAAATTGTTCCTTTTTGAATCGCGGTGATATTCTTATTGCTCGAATGCCAGATCCTATAGGAAGAGCTTGCGTATTTCCTCTGGAAGGTAAATACGCAACAGTAGTTGATGTTGCCATAATTCGACCAAAAAACTCTATAAACGAAAAGTTTCTGTGTTTTCAAATTAATAATCCAGAAATAAGAAGAAGAATTAATGCACTTTCATCAGGCTCTACTAGAAAGAGAATTTCTCGTAGAAATCTAGATACAATAAAATTTAAAATTCCTCCCCGCGCTGAACAAGATCGTATTGTAGCCAAATTAGATGGTTTATTTGAGCAGTTAGAACGCATCAATAAAAGTCTTTCAAACCTTGAGAGTATGAAGGAACGGTTTTTATATTCTTGTTTAGTAGACAGAAAGCAGCAATCGTTTTATAAAAGACTTACGATAGGTAAATTCCTAGAAGAGGGAACTGAACGAATAGGTGAAAATTGGAACAAATGTAGATTGATTGGTGTATCAGCAAAAGAAGGCATAACTGATTTACGTGTTGGCCAGAAAAAATCTTTTGAAAAGTATAAGGTTGTAAGAAAGGGAGATTTCATCTACAATACAATGAGAGTAAATATTGGCTCAATTGCGATTTATAATGAGGATGCTCCTGCAATTACAAGCCCTGATTATGTAGTCTTTAGAACTAACAAAAAGCTTTCTTCTGATTTACTTCTGGGATTCCTAAAAAGTGACCAAGGTCTGTTAGAGATTGGCGCAAATACTAAAGGGAGTGTTAGAGCGCGGTTATATTTTAAAAGCCTTAGTAATATCCGAATGCCTTATGGAGAAGAAGTACAACAATTGGCTCAAAATTTTCTAGGCACGTATAACTCAACATTGATGGATCTTAACAAGTTATTCGATTCTAAAATTCCTGAATTAAGACAATCTATTCTCAACAAAGCTTTCAAGGGTGAGCTTGTGCCTCAATTAGAAAGTGATGGGGATGCTAGGGAGTTGTTGAAGGAGATTGAGGGTTTGAATTAAGGGAAATTTGAAACTAAGAAGAAAACTGCAACAGTTTAATAAAAAGTATGGAATTATTATTCATTCATATTAGAAAACCTTACGGGACTTTAGAAAACAAAAGTTTTAACCTGTCTTCAAAGTTTGACATAAATTTTAATAACGAAAATAATGAACTAAACATCTCAAATAATACTAATTCTTTAAAAGATTTTTTCGGAAAAAATATTACAAATGTCACGTGTGTCATTGGGGAAAATGGAGTAGGTAAAACAACATTTCTAAGATATATTAAAGAGCTTTATTTTGAAAGGAGAAATGAAATAGATATAAGAGAAGGTGATTTATTAGTATATCAGAAAAGCAATAAAATTATAGTACATATCAGTATTAATTCAAAAAACATTAATGTCAATATTCAAAATTTAGACTTAAAGTCTGAAACAATCGCCTACAGAAAAAAGCCTAAACTATTTGATCACTTAAAAAGTGAATTAACTATTTACTATTCAAACAATTTTGATTTATATGATGATTTTATTGAATCTGAAATCTTATATAATACATCCACACCTTATCTTTCTAGAACTTATAATGCTAGGATTAATAGAGAGTTTCAAACAAAAAAAGTAAATGCAGAACAGCGATTCTTACTAAATGAATTTCAAAGAAATAGAAATTTCCTGCGGTCAGAGAAATCTAACAGTATAAGAAAGCTTTTGAAAAGGGTTGATTATGTTGAAATTATTCCATTTGAAAAAAAGGACACAGACTATAAGAGGCTTATCAAGTCAATTGAAAAAAATAGTTCGAATACTAATGAAAAGATAAGTAGGCAACTTCCCGAACTAGTTAATCACGTTGCAAATGCCTTTTATACTCAAAAAAAAGGAATTATTTCGGAATCAAAAAGAAGATTATATAATATAATAATAACAGAAATTATTTTTTTTGAAGTATTAGCTAAGTTTATAAAACTAGAAATAAATAGTTCTGAAAAAATTGATTTGGTGCTTGATAGATTTGTTTCAGCTATTTACAATAATGATGAAAAGGGATATTTAGACAGGTTTTTAAGACAAATGCTTGAGATCTTCAATAACTCTAATTATGAAAAAGAAAACTCTACAAGAGAATATTTTGCTAATTTAATTGAGTTAGTAGATTTACTTATTTATCAGGATAGTTTATGGATGAACATTCCAGATAGAGCAGCTGTTAAGACAGACGACTCGCTGTTGGATAGAATTATTGATATATATTTTAAAATTCCATTTTCGAAAAATTCAATTAAACTAGATTGGTCAAGACTAAGTGCCGGCGAAGAATCTATGATTACTTTTTTCTCAAGAATAGATGCGGCCCTGAGACTTAAAAGCAAAAGGCGCGATAACATTCTTATTTTAATTGATGAAGGCGACTTATATTTTCATCCAGAATGGCAACGTCAATACTTAAAAGCAATTTTTGATTTTCTTAAGCAGTATCATCATTATAACTTCCAAATAATACTAACCTCCCATTCTCCATTTATTTTAAGTGATCTGCCACAAGATAATATAATAACATTTGAAAGAACAAGCGATGGAATTAAGGTTGCGAGAAATACTTTAAGCAAGACTTTTGGTGGTAATATTCACGAATTATTAATTGATAAATTCTTCCTAAAAGACGGCGTAATTGGTGCATTTGCGGATAATAAAATCCTCGACTTAATTCAAAGAGTCAATGAAAAAAAAACAACTACGCAAGATATACTCTTAATAAATGAAATTGGAGACAAGTTTTTAGCATCTGCGATAAAAACTAATTTGGGAAAATAAAATGATCAAAATAAGTATAGAAAATCCAAATCAAGTAGAGGAAGAATATTCTAATAAAATTTCTTCTAAATTAATTAAAAGAATTACTTGCGTAAAAAAGGCTATTGATCATCTAAATGGACTTCCTGTTAATATTCACGTCGGTGAAATAGACTTTATTAAAAACGCAACAATTAGTATCATTGAAGAAATTGATCCCAATAAAGAAATTAGAATAGGTAAAAAATATTCTATCCAGGATTTTAATAATGATGTTTATACAACTTCTTTAAATACTTATATCCAAAGTAACAACAATTTAAATAATGCTCAGCTCACAAGAATCTCTAATCTTTTTAATGAATTGTTGGTGAATGATAGCATAAAGCTTAAGAAGTTATTAAAATGTAATGCTAGTCAATTAAAGAATACTTTCAATGGTTTCAAATTAGGATTATCACTACCCGATGACTTGTTCTATATTAAATTAGCATTTAACTACAAGCAACATACGGAGATCGCTGATTTAGTTAGAAAATTCTTTAGAGAAAAAAATTTCATCGAATATTGTCCTTATTGCAATTTAGATAAAGTCAAATTCATAACTGATTCGCAAGGAAATCCTGCTGCTAGTCACGATCTTGATCATTTTTTTGATAAAGCAAGATTTCCTTTACTATGCTATTCTATATATAACTTGATACCTTCAGATACTACTTGTAATCAAACAAATAAAGGCTCAATAGAATTTACAAATGATTACCACTTAAACCCTTATCAAGACGGTTTTAATAAAAGCCTCGTATTTAAATCCGTTTTAAGTGGATTGGATAATCCGAGGTATAAAGTGATTTTAAAAGCAAATGCATCTCAAACCAGTGCGAAATACAAAAAAATTTTCGGAAAATATTCTGATGAAGAAAATAGACGCTATGGAAATGTAAATGCATTCAATTTAAAAGCTAGATATGGGGACGAGACAGCTCAAGCTCTTTTTGTAGGGAAAAACCTTGACTTACATGATAAACACTATTTATTTTCATTAAAAAAATATTTTACATTATTATCTAAAAACAAGCTAGGTGACTCATACAAAAAATATTATGAAGAAACCTTGGCTACTCCCTATGACGAAGATCGTTTTCAAAATTATAAATATGCGAAATTTAATAAAGATCTTCACGATCAATATTTTGATCTATTATTTGGCGACAATAAATCCATGAAAAAGAGACTTGAATATATTTTTTATAAAAAATAATCTGTTATGCACAAATAGAAAATTAATGAGTAATCTATCCAAAACAATAGAAGATGTAGCATTGCGGCTACCGAGCTTACCCAATATTCCTAGAAAGAACTTCTTTGATATTCTAACCATACAACGCAAAGAGACCCTAAACAGTAAGATTCTGGCTTATTTCTTTGACCCAAATGAAGATCACGCTTATGGTGACCTTTTTAAGAACGCTTTGCTTGCAGTTATAAAATCTAAAACATCACATATTAATGGTGTATTTTATAAGCCTGTTACCTCGGTAGTTACCGAAGAACGTACAAGTTCTGTAAAGGAAGAAGAGAATCGTTTAAAATCTATTGATATTGTTCTTGAAGGTAGAGATTGGTGCATTTTAATAGAAAATAAAATAGATCATCTATTAAATAATCCTCTTAATATTTATTTGGAGCACGCGCAATCAAAGAAGAAAGAACTGCTCTGTTTAGTCTTGAGTTTAGAACTCCTGAACCCAAAACCCGGTTCTGAGTTCATCAATATTACGCATAAGGAACTTATTAATGAAGTGCGCAAAGAAATACCCTTTGATACTTCCATACCAGAATTAGACATTTTCTATCTGAGAGAATATTTTAAAAATATAGAATCTCATTATTTTAACCTTAGCAACCAGCCAAAAATGAATGATGTAGTAACAGCACTTATATTAAGTCGTAAAGCCGTTCAAGATATTGAAGAAAAAAAGAAAGAGGCCATTACCTTTCTCGATGCAGAAATCAAAAGAGTGTTTGAAACATTGAACTACAAATCTTACGAAGTATGGTTCGTTCATCCAAAAAATGAAAACCTAGCTTTTTGGATTAATGATGCAAAATCAATCCTTGAGAATAACTATGTTGAGTTCTTTTTTGAAGTTTGGCATGATCTAAAAGAAAAAACATCTGAAGATGAAATTCATCAAAAAATTATAATCGAAGGAATTTCTCCTTGCCTCTCTCATAAAAGAGTATCTGATAATAAAAACAGATATAAAATAGTTACATTTTACGAAGAGAATTTTATTAACTCAACTGTGACTTTTGGAGATAAACTAACTAATGTACTTCAAGATATATTCTTTAGCCCAAATGGCATTGAAGAACAGGCACTCAATAAATTAAATTTAGGATTGGAGCCTGCATTAAAAGTAAAAAATCAATAAGAAAACTTACAACCGGTTATACTTATGAATGAATTTTATATTCAAACTTTACTTGGTGAAGTTACAGTTCTTAAAAAGCGTATTACCAGACTTGGTGTTTTATATTACGTATGCCCTGTAGTTTATTTTTTGATTGGTAACAGTATAAATATAAATGTTTCGCTTGGTTTTGTAAGCATTGCTAATAACGAAATAATCTTAAGTTTTATGCCTATTCTATGCTTAGGCATCTATTATTACTTATTCTATTCTGCCACAAAAATGAATTCTCTATTTATGCTTATTGAAGCTTTAGCCCCTAAGGATAAAAAAAGTCAAGCTTGGCTTAGTGGAATATGGCCTGATTTCGCATTGAACAATTTGTTTTCTGATTTGGCTAAAAGCTCATTTTCAACAATTTTCTTACTAATACCCTTTCTTTTATTAATAGTTTGTATCCCTTTCGTTTTTCAAATCTACATAACCTATGAGCTCATACTGCAAACAACTTTAGAAAGGACTTTTATACTATGGTTTTTGAGTGCTGTGACTATTACTCTAATATTTGTGATCTTTTATACAATATTGACAGGAAAAGACTTAAGCGATCTTTTTCAGGAAAGAGCTAAGCTTATAAACAAGCTTGAGAACGAATCTGATAAATAGCAAATAGTTAGGAAAACAATTTATGATCCCTCAAAACATAACAAAAGAATCATCTTACTACAGCTGGGTAGAAACCCATAAAGAATTGGTTCAATATTTAGCCAAGAAAAGAAATGACCAACCAGAGTTAATCACTATTCTTAAAAACGCAGGTGTAAATGTGCAAGATGATAAATCGTCTTATGATACCACAATACCATTAGAAGAGATAGATCCCTTTACCTTTTTTTGTTATATCTATATTTATGGTGAAAAGAAAAGACTTAAGGTTCTGCAGAGTATTGCAGATCAGCTAGGAATCACAAGACCTAAAGATGAGCGCGGTCTTCCTTCTGCAAATGCGCAAAAGACGTGGCTATTTCCTTATAAGTATGATAGAACCAATGAAATTGATACGTTATGGAAGCTATTTGATCAAACTGTATCAAAAAATCTAACACAAGAGCTTTTTGAAAAAGCACTGGCGATTAACGGCATTGGTAAAACAAAAATCACCGAAGCCCTTTTTTATGTAGATCCAGAAAATTTCTTCCCTATTAACGGTCCTTCAAAACCCTATTTAAAAGAGGTTCTTCATATAAATCCTGAGTTCAAAACGCTTGCAGAGTATCAAACTGTTTTAAATCAAATAAAAACCAAATCGAGCAAATCTTTTGCAGAGCTATCTTACAATTCCTGGGAATATTCTGAATCAAAGAAGAACATTAATTATTGGTTATTCCAAGGCAACCCTGATGTTTATAATATTACAAATGCCTTAAAAGGAGGGCATCTAAAAAGCTGGAAAGTAAGTGCCCACAAAGATAAGATCAAGATAGGTGACAAAGTAATTATTTGGCAAACGGGTAAGCAATCAGGTTGCTATGCATTAGCAGAGATAACAGGTGATGTGGGTAAATTTGAAGAAGAACAATTTGAAAAGCAGCATTATGTAAATGAACCTGATAGTTCGTACGACTCGCGTGTTAAATTAAAAATCTCTCATTATACAGCTGACTCTCCTTTGCTTTGGAGTGAATTAAAAGAAATTACTGATTTACAAGGACTTAATGCTGGCAATAGAGGCACCAATTTTAAAGTTTCTAAGAATGAATTTAATTTTTTTAACCATTTAATATCCGAACAAAACAAGCTAATTCAAGTTCTTAAAAAATTCTCAAATGAGGACTTAATGTCTTATTTTGAAGTACTTGATGAAATGGTGGAGAAACTAAATTTGAGTACATACGATAAGCGCTTTGTAACTGGTATTTCAAATGACAACTTAAATCTCACAATAGGTCAACGCTACTGCTGGAATCTCTACTCTGGAAACGACAAACCTGCACTTGGTTTAATAACAGATACAGAAATAAACCAAGAATCGAAATTATACTCGGGTAAACCAAAAGCCTGGTATACAAGATTTCAAAATCTTAAAGACATTGAATTATATAAAAATGCCGCTTTCAATGCAATAAGATCGGAATTAAGTAGAACTTCAAAATCAAGTTACAGCAAGTATAATAATCTGGCATTTGAATTGGCCCTATTTAATATCGATTACCGAAAACGATTATTAGGAAATATTCAATCAAACACACTAGATTCAGAAAACACAAAACCTATTATGAATTTTCCATTAAACCAATTATTGTACGGCCCGCCGGGAACAGGAAAAACCTATAATACGGTTTCTAAATCTGCTGAAATAATTACTGGTCAAAGAATAGAGAAATATGAAAGTGCTCGTAAAATTTTTCAAGAAAACTTAGGTAACCGAATAGAGTTTATAACCTTTCATCAAAATTACAGTTACGAAGATTTTATTCAGGGACTTAGACCAGATATCGAGAACAAAGAGTTAAGCTTTCAACGTAACGACGGCTTATTTGCTCAAATAGCCACAAATGCTCTTTTTGAATATTACAAAAAACTACAAAAGCAAAAACTTGAATCAGATAATAAACCGGTTAAAGAACCCGAACTATCAGAAGTATATTCTGCATATTTTAAATCTTTAAAAAAAGGACAGGATTTTAAGACAAAATCAGGAAGCTCTATTCAAATTGTTGGTTTCTCAAAAAGTAGAAATGTAGAATATGCACATTTTGAAAATGGTAGACCTTACTTAGTATCTCAAGATCGTCTTTTCAAGCTTTATGAGATCTTTCCTGATATTAATCAAATTCAAAAAATTCACGATGATATTAGAGCAGCTATAGGTGGATGCAATACTACCGTTTATTACGTTGCACTTAGAGAGTTTATTGAATTTAGAAAAGACTACATAACAGATTACGATCTGGAATTATCTGAAGAAGATATTTATGATGAACTAAAATATGATGATATAAGTTATGATCGGAAAAAAGAATTATTAGCTAAAACATCTCTGGAACAAATAAGATCTATCAACGCTAATGATGTTCCATCTTACGTTTTGATAATAGATGAAATAAACAGAGCAAATATATCTAGAGTGTTTGGAGAGCTCATAACCCTATTAGAGCCAGATAAACGCTCTCATGGCAAATTACCTCTTACCTGCACGTTACCATCAGGAGAGCGCTTTATTGTGCCTTCGAATCTTTATTTAATAGGTACCATGAATACTGCAGATAAATCCATTGCTCTTTTAGACATTGCTTTAAGAAGAAGGTTTGAGTTTGTACCCATGTATCCTGATTTCACTATTGAAGGAGTTCAAAGGCCAGAAATTCTTGAAAAGATAAACGAAAAAATTAAAGATTTAAAAACACGTGATTTTACAATAGGTCACTCCTATTTTATGGGAGAACTCTTTAGTCTAAAAAATACTATTGATAAAAAAATCATTCCGCTACTCTTAGAATACTTTATGAATGATGAAAAAGAGGTCATTACAGTTCTTGACTATGCAGGATTAGAAATTGGTAATTGGCCTCTTGAGCTTATCAAAGAAAAGACAAATGATTAATTTATTTGAATATCAGAATCAAGAGCCTTTTGAAGAAAATCAATTTGATGAATTAGAGCTGTTTTTGGATGATATCTGGAACAAAAGAGAAAAATCAACTTACTTTAATGTCTCCGATGAAGATGAAGATAAAGTAGAAGCTCAACGGTTTTTACAATTACTTAGAAAAGATCATCATCTAAAGTCAAATAAGTATGTTGGAGTTATTCATTTTAACAAAGAAACCATAAACCTACTTCCAAAGGTTTTCTTTGAAAAAGAAAGGAAATATACTAGAGAAGACATAAAAGTAATTAATGCGCATGTCCTATGGTGGCTGAGTTACTGCAGAAAATTGCGCTTTCCTAATTATCAAACCGGACTTACAAACGAAAAAGAAGACTTCTTTGAGATTCTAATCTACCTATTTAGCAAATACACCAAACAGTTATTATCATCCTCTATTTTTCAACATTATGTAAATGTAGAACGAGATTTAAATGTGGTTAAAGGCAGTATCGATTTTAATAAATATATAAACAATCATATCTCAAGGGGAAACTACCATCACATACCCTGCTCTTATGATTCTTTCGAATTAGACAATGAATTTAATCGTTGTATCAAATATGTGGCAGAGCTCCTACTAACAGTATCAAAAGACAGTCAATCTAAACGAAATTTAAGAGACATAATTTTTATTCTAGATGAAGTAAGTGAAGAATCAATTACAGCTAATCAATGTAGGAGCATACAGTTTAACCCAATGTTTAAAGAGTTTGCAACTGTAAGAGATTATTGTGTGCTGTTTTTAGAAAACTCAGTTTCTTTCAATTACAAAAACTCTTTACAATTATTTGCCTTTCTGTTGCCAATGGAATATGTGTTTGAAAACTTTGTTTTCGGCTTCCTGGAAAAAGAGATTGATGATCTAAAGGCAAAAGCACAAATCTCAAGTACCTACTTAGATAGCGCTAAGCATTTTGCTCTTAAACCAGATTTACTTCTTAGTTATAACAGTCATCATATCGTTGCTGATACTAAGTATAAAATTGTAAACCTTAATAAGCAGGATTCAAAAAGAGGATTATCACAATCAGATCTTTATCAAATGGTTTCTTATGCCATTAGATTTAAATCAAAAAAAATAATCCTATTCTATCCTAATTCAATTAAATCAATGGAAGCCTGCGAAATTAAAACGTTACAAATTAAAAACACATTAGCCGATGATCAGGAAATAGAAGTCAAAGCCTATCAAATACCTTTTATAGGGAATTTAGAGCAATTGGCAAATGAAAACACGAGTACAATTTTTAGTCAGTTTAACGAATTAAGTCAATCTCTTAAATTAAATCTAATTAAGATTTTAGATGATCAAACAGAAATGAAATAAATTATTTTACGAAATATCTGGTAATAGTTAAAAATCTAAACATCTGATAAACAGATCACACTGTACACCTAGTTTACACCTCAATCCTTGGGAAGGCCTATAAATAAAGAAACCGAAAATATTGTATCGGTAAATAACATATCAAAAATCTACTGCTTCCACAGGTATTGTCACACTAGATCATGTAATCAAATGACTCTATACAATAACCTCTTTTTTAAGGAAGATCTTTGTTAGTTTGTAGCTGCAAAAGCGTCTCACTTTTAAGACCTTTGTAACAGCAAAAAAAACGTATTTTTTGCTTTCCAAAATAAATTAAATCAGGTCCATCGCGCGATCAACTTTAAAATAAACTATTTTGAACGATAACAACGTACTTAAAGCCATAGAAGAGGTGTTAGTTAATATACCGGGAGACTGGTTAAGATTAACTACTCACAGACTTGATATTTATAACGAAGAACGGGCCAAAAGCCAATTTATAGAAGAATTTGAAAACCTGCTAAATTCTGGTGGAATCAGTACGGCAAACCTAAGCCAATTACCTACTGCGTACGACTACATTAGGCTGGGGCATCCATTATCTAGTATTCTTGAATGGAGTGTTGCTAAGATAAATGCACTTAAAGCGGAATGTGTTATTAGTTTTTCTTCTCAAACAATGCCTGTTCTAGCCATTTTAAGAACCAATGCGCTGGCTAATAAAAAAACGAGAATTGCCTACACCGGTAATTTACCTGAACATTTTAATACCGAAAGTCTAAAACAGGTTTACGGCTACGATTTTGAACTCATACAAGTTGAGAATCCTGCTGCATTACCTCAATTTGAAGGAAGCACTATTTATATTTCTGATACCATAAATCTTGCTGAAACACATATTCATAAGTCTATTGATTTCTTAGTAAGTCTTCACGATAAACTGGGAAGTATTCTGTTGATTAATAGAGCGGAAAATGCAGATTATGTAGCACCCATACAGCACGTACGAAGAAGAGAATCTATCGCAATGACGCCAGCAGACAGTCTTAAAATGCTACAACTATTAACCGGGAAACCCGTAGCTGATTCTGCTGAAAGTGATTTAAATAAGAATAAAACCAAAGTCGTAAGTACTATACAAAAAATAACGGCGACTCAGGCTAAAGTGCTTTTGGGATCGTCGGGTTTATCGGTTCAATATGCGATAATGATGGGGCTTATTGATGATGCGCTGGAAAAGCATCCCGGTAAGGCTATAAAGATTATCGTTCCGCCTAATTGCTATGGAGGTACAAACGATCAGGCAAGACGCGTGGCAGCAAGTGTTGATCGGGTAGAAATACTAGATCTCCCAGTAGATGGAAATAACGACATGGTCAAAAGTACAGATCAGGTTTTAGATCAGGTTGCCCGCGAAGATGCTGTGCCTTACATAATTGCTGAAATTCCAACTAATCCGCGAGTTGAGGTTCCTGATCTTGATAAGCTACGAGAAGCCTTAAGTAAAAAACGTAAAACGCCTCAAGGAACTGAAGCGATTAATCCTGTTTTTATCTTAGATCAAACTTTTTGTCCTAATGTTCAGTTTTTAAGTGAGAGCGGTATACTTGCAGATGTAAAAACCATATCCTACGTAAGCGGATCTAAATTTCCCAGTGGTGGAAAGTGTACTGCAGGATATTGCGTGGCCAATAAAAAAGCGGAATACCTACTCGAAAAAATAGAAAAACACTTTAAAATTTGCGATAACGAGGCTACAGCACTTCAGGTTGAAATTCTTGCAGAACAGTTGCCTTCTATGAATGCTCGTATTGCAGAAGCTTATAAAAACACACGTGAATTTGTGAATTTTATAAAAGTAACCTTACCAGCTGCTAAAATTAATTTTGTTTCCGAAGAACTGGCGCAACAAGGCTTTACACCCTCTGTTTTTTCTCTTGATCTCCCTACAAAAGGAGACTCCGCAGAAGAAAAAGAGACTTACAAGAGGGAATTAAATCTCAAACTTATCAATATGATGATTACAGCTATTCCAGAAGAGAGTAAATATTGTGTGAGTTATGGTCAGTTAAAAGGATGTTACTGGACGATACCTGCAACCTCAACGCAGGGAACGACTAAAGAAGGTGACAAAGATTATATCGTACGGGTATCTTTATCACCCAACTTAAATCTAGAGCTACATAAAGATGTGTTTAAAAAGTTTGTGGAAGAGTTAAATTGAAACAAACAGTCTCATCGTATCATTTAAGTCTAATGTCAATTAAATGCTAAAAAATTTGGTTTCAGGCTTTCTTTCGTAAATTCGGTAAACGGTTAAGAAATCTAAAATTTATTCTGAAGTTTTCAGAATCTAGTGCTATTCAATGACTCACGAATTTAAAAAAATTGTAGAAAATGCCTTTGCGTATCATACCAAAGGCATTTCCTGCGTTCTAGCGACTGTAGTGCATCTCAAAGGCTCTTCCTACCGTAAACCTGGCGTTAGAATGTTAATCGCTCAGGATGGTACTATGACCGGTGCGGTAAGTGGTGGTTGTGTAGAAAAAGAAATTCTATTTCAAGCTGCTGCCGTTTTTGAAAGTCGCCAATCCAAGATGATGACCTATGATGGTCGCTATCGCTTAGGCTGTGAGGGCATTTTATATATTCTTATTGAACCCTTTGTAGTAAACGAGTCGATTTTTAAAAATCTTACTGTAGAATTTGAGAAACGTACACCCTTTAAAATTGCCTCACACTATTCCTTAGATATTGAAAAACCTTTACATGGTTTAGGTTCTGAGATCCTATTGAATAACGGAGAAAAAATAAAAACCTATTCAGAACCGGAAGAATTTAGACCTGAAAATGATGAAGCACTACTCTTTTTTCAGCAAGAATTGAATCCGTTATTTCAAATATTCCTTTTTGGTGCAGAACACGACGCGGTACAACTGGGTCAATTAGCAAGCCTTATGGGGTGGGAAGTCACTGTAATTGCTTCAGCTAAAGATCAGAAAGAATTACAACACTTTCCGGGCGTTACAAACCTACTACATATTAGTCCTGAAGAAAGTCACACCTTGTCTATTGATGAGAATTCTGCGGTTGTTTTGATGAATCACAATTACGCTACAGATCTTAATTTCCTCTTACATATCCTAGAAAAAAATCCGATTTACATCGGCTCGTTAGGTTCTGTAAAACGTCGTGAAAAACTGTTAAATGATTTAATCGAATTTCGACCTGATAAAGCAGATTTATTTATTGAAAAGATTTACGGCCCGGCAGGTTTAGATATAGGGGCGATAACGCCTCAGGAAATAGCTAATTCTATAATTTCTGAAATTACAGCTGTCGTGCGAAAGAAAGAAATAAAATCGCTAAGAGATATTGCCGGAAGTATTCACGCATAATTCATAAAATAGTAAACTATGGCTACCACAAAAAAACCACGCTATAAAAAAAAGCGATATATTTTACCCATCACGCTGCTTGTTTTACTTATTGCGTTTAGACTGTATTTACCAACTCTGGTTAAAAACAGTATCAACAAAGCCTTAGCAGATATCCCGGGCTATTACGGGCAGGTTGATGATGTAGATATTGCACTGTACAGAGGCGCTTATGTGCTTAACAAACTTTATTTAAATAAAGTAGATGCCGGAACTCAGGTCCCTTTTTTAAATTTCCCGAAGACTGATATTTCTATAGAATGGAAATCTATAATCAAAGGTAAAATTGTTGCTGAAATTACCATGAACAGCCCCGAAATTATCTACGTTTTTGAAGATCAAAAAACAACTCCTGAAGGTGGTACTGCAGATGTTGATGACTGGACTAAAGCGATCACCGAAATTGTTCCTTTAGAAATTAACCATTTTGAAGTGCATAATGGTAAACTGGCTTTTGTACAATTAGCTGCAGATCCTAATGTAGACCTTGCTATTGAAAAGCTAGAGCTTACCGCAGACAACCTGCGTAATGTGGTTGAAAAAGGCCGGGTACTTCCCTCTCCTATTAGTGCAACAGGTATTTCTTTTGGAGGTGGAAACGTGAAACTTGACGGAAATATCAATATTATAAAAGAAGTTCCTGATATGGATCTTGCCTTCTCACTACAGAAAGCTAATGCAACGGCATTGAATGATTTTACAAACTACTATGCAGGGATCGATTTTGATAGCGGTACGGTAGAATTGTATAGCGAGCTAGCAATTGCAGACGGATATCTTAAGGGGTATATGAAACCGTTACTTATAGACACAAAACTTATAGGCAAAGAAGATGGCTTTCTAGAAACCCTATGGGAAGGCTTTGTAGGCTTTTTTAAATTTGCTTTTAAAAATCAACGTACAGATACATTGGCTACCGAAATTCCTCTTGAAGGTGATTTAAATAATGTCGAAGCAGGTGTCTGGCCTACGATAGGCGGAATTTTTAAAAATGCCTGGATAAGCGCATTTAAAGGAGAAACTGATGATAAAATTGAATTTAAAGATGCATTTAATGATGATGAAGATCTAACCGCTAAAGAAAAACGAGCTGCCCGAAAAGAAGAACGTAAACAAAATAGAGAAGAACGCAGAGCGGAAAAAGACAGAGATACCTTGTAGTATTTGGTAATACCATTTTTATTACGCTCATAAAGCCAGTTAGTTACCAGTTCATTTTTTGTAAACGTATCGCATTCAATATTGCTAAGAATGCAACGCCTACATCTGCAAAAACAGCTTCCCACATAGTAGCCAGACCTCCTGCTCCTAGCACCAGAACTATGGCTTTTACACCAAAAGCAAGCGCAATATTTTGCCAAATAATTTTGCGGGTAGAATGACCTATTTTTATGGCTTTTGCAATTTTTGATGGTTGGTCTGTTTGTATAATTACATCTGCCGTTTCTACAGCAACATCACTCCCTAACCCTCCCATTGCAATGCCTACATCACTCACAGCAAGCACCGGAGCATCATTGATACCATCACCTGTAAATGCCACATAAACACCGGGCTGCTTTTTAAGTAATTCTACTTCATTCAATTTATCTTCGGGTAATAAACCTCCTTTTGCCCAATCTAGTTTAAGTTCGTTAGCCACTTGTTGAGTTATAGAATCTTTATCGCCAGAGAGCATAATGATTTTTGAAATGCCTGCTTTGCGAAGATCAGCAATTGCTCTGTGTGCATCTTCTTTTAACGCGTCTGCTATAACTACATAACCTGCAAAATTTCCAGCTATAGCAACGTAGATTAAAGACTCAACAATTGTTTCAGTTTCTTTGGGTACGATTATGTTGTACGCATTCATTAATGCTTTATTACCTGCTAAAACCGTTTTATTATTAACAATACCCGACAGACCTTTACCGGCAATTTCTGCAATTGAGGTCGCTTCAAATCCTGAAGTCTCACGCTTATACGCTAAAAGTGCCTTTGCAATGGGATGAGTTGACTTTTCTTCTAGTGTCAGCAGATATTCCATAAATTCTGCTTCACTAAAATCTGTATTATTTACAATTTGTTTTATTTTAAAAACTCCCTGTGTTACCGTTCCCGTTTTATCAATAACTATCGTATTAATTTTAGTCATAGTATCTAAAAACGATGCGCCTTTAAATAATATTCCGTTGCGGGATGCAGCTCCTAAACCTCCAAAATAGCCCAGCGGAATTGAAATCACTAAAGCGCAAGGGCACGAAATTACCAGAAAGATTAATGCTCTGTATAACCAATCTCCAAACACATAGTTTTCAACAATAAAATACGGAAACAAGGTTAATCCTATCGCCAGAAAAACTACAATTGGCGTATAAATACGAGCAAATTTTCTAATAAATAATTCTGTTTTTGATTTTCTGGAAGTTGCATTTTGAACCAGATCTAAAATACGCGCTACCGAACTGTCTTTAAATACTGCGGTAGCTTTCAATTCAATTACCTGCTCAAGATTAATGCTTCCGGCAAAAACCTTATCTCCTTTTCGTACCGAAGCAGGCGTACTCTCTCCTGTTAGTGCAGCAGTATTAAGCGTTGCTTTTTCCGAAGTTAAAATTCCATCTAAAGGAATTTTCTCCCCCACACGCACCTGAAGCTTTTCACCTATTGCTACAGCATCAGGATCTACTGAAATAAACTGAGCATTGCGATATACCAATGCCTCATTAGGACGCACATCTAATAATGCTTTAATATTTTTCTTGGCATTACTCACCGCGGTATGTTGAAACTCTTCACCTACCGCATAAAAAACCATTACAGCCACCCCTTCTGGATATTCTCCCAGAATAAAAGCACCTATTGTTGCGATGGTCATTAAGAGAAATTCGGTAAAAAAATCCCCATTCTTAATACTATTCCATCCTTCTAATGCGACCGGTAAGCCTACCGGAACGTAAGCTACTAGATACCAGATAAGCCGCACCCATCCCCTAAAAAAACCAACTTCAAAAAAATCTAATGCAATGCCGGTTATTAGAAGGACAAAACTGAAAATACCCGGCAAATAGGATTTAAAACTACTATTTACAGAATGATTATGCCCTGATTCATTAAGGTTATCATGTTCTGAATGCTCATCGCCTGTAATGCAGCAATCTTTAACTTTGTTTGGAGGTGTATTCTTAGTTTTCATAGTTGCAAGGTCTCTATAAAATCAATGCAACAGAAGTGCATTTACAGTGAATTGCATTTATCACACACTCCTTTTATAACTAAATTGGCATCTTCGGCCTTATAGCCTTCTGGTAAGTTAATATGAGGTATTTTATGCTCTGTAAGGCATACGGTATCGTCACAAATGGTACAGTGAAAGTGCAAATGTAAATCACGATCGAGTTCGCAATTACAGTTAGGTTCACACAATGCATATTTAGTAATACCTGTCCCATCCTGAATTTGATGTACAATACCCTTCTCTTCAAAAGTTTTGAGTGTTCTAAATAATGTGGTGCGTTCTGCTGAAGTAAAGGTGTGCTCAATATCTGCCAGGGCAAGCGCCTTATCTGCACTGTTTAATAGTTTATAAACCAAAATACGCATTGCCGTGGGTCGAATATGCTTTGCCTGTAAATTCTCTTCAACACGTATGGTATTCAGCATAACATCAGTTTTATTACAATTAAAAATTCTTTTACAAAATTAACCAGACATTCACCATTTTGGGTCGTTAGTAGCTGTAAAAAAAGCCCGAATAGGCTTTTTAAAAGTTAGTATTTACGGTTACTGTATGGGTTCTAAAGATTGAATAGTACCTATTGCTGAAGAATTTTTAGGGTTTTCAATTGATTTGTAAGCGACTTTAAAAGTTTTACCTTCTAGATTGCCATTTACAAGATCATATTTTAAAGATTCTTGATTTGATAATTCTAGCACTACTGCTTGATAATCTTTATTTGTAAAGAAATAATAATTTCCTTCATAACCATCAAAAACGAGTTGGTCTTGAATAAGTTCTGCAGGTTTTTCATCTAGGGTAATTCCACTAAATGAAATTAAAAATATATTGAATATGGTTATAAGAGTTTTCATAATCTTGTTATTTACAACTCTAAATTACAAGACAATTCACTTCTAATAATAATGATTACAAATACTTTAATAGCAACTATTAATTATTTCCCAAGTTTTTAAATAAATTCCCTTATTTTAAGATTTCTATTAGATTTTAATTTTAAAATAGAACTATCTCAATTGCCCAGTAGATATTTCAGCATACATGAATATTCTTCAATTAAATCAATTAATTTCTATAAATTATTTTGAATATTAAGAAATAGAGCAACTATTAATGTTCTATTTTACACTTAATCGTTTATTTCTGTAATGTATCTAAATTTGTACTTTCTCACATTTGAGTGAAAATTAAATTTCTAAATTTGTTAGGTAGTGTAAGAGAATGGACAGAAGTCTAGTAGGAAATTAGTTACGTTGTTAAGACAACCTACAAATGATTTTAGAATATTTTCGACCTCTACAGCGCCCCATACCCCTCCTATAATAGCATTAAAATAATCTAATTTATTATCGATATAAATATCGATTTAGTTAATCACTTAATTATCATGAACCTAAAATACGAGGGAAAAAATACGCTAATTAAAAGCGCTGTTAATAGAGCAGATCTAATTTTGCGTAGTCCATTCTTCCAGGAACAATTACTCAATAATTTAAATCATAATGATGCTTTGAAATTTCAAAAAATCATTGATGATATGAATAATTCTGATTCTGACAAAGTACATATAACAACCTTTTGGAATCCATTTAAAAAAGAATGTATAATTGAACCTAAAAATATGGTAATAGGTTTAAATACAGCACTCCTAAAGAAATCTAGAAGTCAAATTCTACATCACATTATTAAAAATTATTCTAAACTTTATATCAATAATTTTGCATCCCAACTCGATTTAAATGAGAAGCAATTTTTAGATAGAAGAATAAAAATGATCACCCAGGCATACGCCTAAAAAAATCAAAAAAATTTTAAATTAATTTGTTTGGCGTATTGAGATTTAGATTACATTCGCACGCATTTTAAACGCAATAAATTTATAATTATGAAACGCATTTTATTAGCTGGTTTCGCATTGAGTCTAATGATTACAGTTGCATCTTGCAGAGAAGCATCTGAGGAGAAGACAGAAGAAGTAATGGAAGAAACTTCTATGGAAGAAGTTGCTCCTGAAGCTCCTGTTCAAGAAGTTGAAGTTGAAGAAGTTGTTAATGACACTCTTCAAGTTGAAACTCCTGCTGCTGAGTAATTCAAAAAACTACAAAGATCCAAACAAAAGCCCTGCAATTGCAGGGCTTTTGTAATTTATGGGTGTATGTGATTATAATCTTAGAGCTTATATTTTAAAGCTATCGCATCTACACAATTAATACCGTCAATTGCAGCAGACATAATACCACCGGCATAACCTGCTCCTTCTCCACAAGGGTAAAGTCCGTGAATTTCTACGTGTTCTAAAGTTTCATTATTTCTGGGTATAGATATCGGCGATGAAGTTCTGCTTTCCGGAGCATGTAAAACGGCATCTTTAGATAAATAGCCCGGCATTTTTTTACCGAAATTTAGAAATGCTTTCTTCAGCCTACTAGCTATTAAATGCGGTAAAACTTTATTAAGATCTGCACTTACAATTCCGGGTTGATACGAAGTTTTAGGGAAATCTTTAGATTTAATTCCTTTTACAAAATCGGTCATACGTTGTGCCGGCACTTGCTGCGTTTTTCCCCCTGCAACCCAACAAATACGTTCTACTTCCTTCTGAAAATTAAGACATACAAAAGGATCATTTGGAGTGTAATTGGGTAAATCTTTTGGCTCTACACTAACCACTATTCCAGAATTTGCATAAGGATTGTTACGTTTGCTAGGACTCCAACCGTTAGTAACTACCTCCTCCTGCGCTGTAGCACACGGAGCTATAATCCCACCGGGGCACATACAAAACGAATACACACCCATTCCATCTATTTGCGCTACCAGACTGTAAGCAGCCGGCGGGAGATAAGGATTATTAGTTTCCCCATGGTATTGAATATAATTGATCACTTCCTGCTGGTGCTCTATTCTCACACCCAGTGCAAAAGGTTTAGCCTCAAGCTTTACCTTTTTATCGTGAAGCATATAAAAAATATCTCTGGCAGAATGACCTGTTGCCAATATCACTTCTGTAAACTCATACTTCTGGGTTTCGTTAATAACAATACCCTTTATTCTGTTTTCTTCGATCTTTAAATCGGTAAGTTTTGAATCAAAATGAACCTCACCACCGGCTTCAATTATAGCTTCACGCATTGCTGTAATAAGCTTAGGCAACTTGTTTGTACCTATATGCGGGTGCGCATCTACCAAAATATCTTCATCTGCACCAAAATTTACCAGCCACTCTAAAGCCTTTAATACATTACCGCGTTTTTTTGATCGCGTATAAAGCTTCCCGTCAGAATAAGTACCGGCACCCCCTTCTCCAAAACAATAATTAGACTCAGGATTTACAATTTGTTCTTTATTTATTTTAGCAAGATCGCGTCTGCGTTCTCGTACATCTTTACCGCGTTCAAAAACAATAGGCTTTAAACCTGCCTCAATAGCACGCAAAGCTGCATATAAACCTGCAGGACCTGCGCCTATTATAGCTATTGCAGGGCAACTACTTACATCTTGAGAATTAAATTTATTAAGATGCTCACGCTGCTCTTCAGTTTTCCATATTTCTATCTGAAGTTGCATTTTAACTGGCTTTTTACGGGCGTCTATTGATCGCTTGCGTATACGCCAATCTCTAATCTGGTCTGGTTTAATATTTGCTTTTTTTGAAGCATACCTCAAAATAAGATCTGTATTTTCTAATTCTTCCGGAAGAATATTTAAAGAAATAAGTGTGCTCATACCTTGCAAATATAGTCATTGCTTCGGTGGAAGAAAGTGCTATAATATCGTTAAATCGCATACAGCATATTTATAAATTACAGAATTTAGCCCAACAACCAAATAACCTATCTATGCGCAGTACATTTTTAATTTTGCTTTTCTTCTCGATAACACTTCACTCTCAAAACAAACCGTCTCCTTACGAAATAAGCTGGGCAAAAGATGCAACCTGGCTGGGTGCAGGTCTGGCAGGTACCGCGGGAGGTTTTTTAATAATTCAAAATAAAGAAGATATCTCTGAAGAGACTATTTTAAATCTCGATAAAAAAAATATTCCTTCTTTTGATAGATGGTCTGCCGGAAATTATGACGATGATTTAAATAAATTAAGTGATATTCCCTTTTATACAGCATTCGCTGTGCCATTAGCAGTGCTCTTTACGGGCGATCAAAATAATCATATAGGTCAGTTAAGTGTGATGTATCTGGAATCTTTATCAACTACTGCTGCGCTATTTACACTATCTGCTGGCTTAACAGATCGTATTCGGCCACGTGCTTACAATGAAGATTTAGACCTTGATGAACGTATGAAGTCTACCAATACAAGAAGTTTCTACTCGGGTCACGTAGCTGCTTCTGCTACAGCTACTTTTTTTGCGGCTAAAGTATTAACCGACTTTAACCCCGATATGAAAAATAAATGGCTTGTCTGGACTGGAGCTGCAATCATACCTGCAACCGTAGGCGTTATGCGAGTAGAAGCCGGTAATCATTTTTTAAGCGACGTTTTACTAGGTTATGCAATGGGTGCGGCATCGGGGATCTTAATTCCTGAATTGCATAAGAAAAAATACGAAGATTTATCGTTTACGCCAGTATTAGATTCTCGTTTTCAAGGGGTTTACCTCAGCTATTCCTTTTAAAAAATCATTTTGAAAAAAAGGCTCCTATCTAACTTTAGATAGGAGCCTTTTTTTTCTTAAACACCAGTTTAATCCATCTTGTAAACCCGCACGTAATCTATTATAAATTCTTGCGGAAAAACAGAATCATCAACTTTAGGACCGCCAAAGTTTCCGCCTATGGCGAGATTAATTATAAAATAAAACGGCTGATCAAAAGGCCAAACCTCTTTAGTTTTATCTTCTGGGTTGTAAATAAATACAGATTTGTCATCTACAAAAAATTCTATCTGCTGTGGAGACCACTCGGCCGCATAAGTATGATATCCCTCTTCTATATCTTCAATTTTTGTTTTCTTACTAAAGGCTGAATCCCCGTGACCAGCAGGAACGTGAAGTGTTGTATATACCATATCCTGCTCTTTGCCTACATATTCTAAAATATCTATTTCACCACTCGACGGCCACCCTGCCTGATCAATATTTGACCCTAGCATCCAGAATGCCGGCCATAAGCCTTCACCCAATGCTAATTTTGCACGAGCTTCCATACGACCATATTTAAACTCGTGCTTCCCTTTTGTAGTAATACGCGTAGATGTATAGACGTCTCCATCTTTACGGGCTGTAATAATCAATTTACCGTCTTCTAATCGATGATTATCTTTGGTATAGATCTGGCGTTCATTATTTCCCCAACCACAAAGGTTTGGACAGCCATCACCCGTCTCAAAATTCCATGCAGACGTATTTAGTCTGTTTCCATTAAACTCATCTGACCAAATTAATTGTGACTGTTTCTGTGCTTTGCAACTCACTAATATAAGAGTAAGGCCAACTATAGTCAATATGTTTTTAATCATCACTTTATATTTAAGAAAAACACCTAACGTCTAGGGAAACAATAGGTGTTTAAATTTAATTACTCATAAGTAATCTTTACTGTTTGTAAATCAACAGAATTTGTACCTATCATAATCTCAAAATCTCCTGGTTCTACTTCCCATTTCGCATTCGCGGAATAAAATTCTAAGGTTTTTGAGTTAATCGTAAAAGTCACTGTTTTTGTCTCTCCTGCTTCAAGCAGAATCTGTTTAAAATCACGTAGTTCTTTTACAGGTCTCGTGCGACTTGCAACTAGATCTCTAATGTATAATTGTACCGTTTCTTTACCGGCTACGTTAGCGGTATTTGTTATAGCTACCGAAACATTAAGCATACCCTCACCAGAAAAGTCCTTAGCGTCAAGGCTTACATTACCATACTCAAACGTAGAATAGCTCAACCCGAAACCAAAAGGAAACAAGGCTTCTCTTGAAGAATCCTGATACCCAGAGTAAGTTACCATATCACTAGATGGTCTTCCTGTATTCTTCTGATTATAATACAATGGCTCCTGTCCTACATTTCTAGGAAAAGATACCGGTAATTTGCCGCTAGGGTTATATGCTCCAAAAAGTACATCGGCTATCGCATTGCCAGCTTCTGAACCTAAAAACCAGGTTTCTAAAATTGCAGAAACCTGCTCATTAGGCTTACTAATATCTAAAGGGCGACCATTCATTAGAACTAAAACTATATTACTGTTAACCTCAGCTACCGCGTCTATTAATTCTTGCTGAACACCTCTTAACTTAATTGTTGTTTGGCTACGCCCCTCTCCAGATTGAAATGCATCCTCACCAACTACCAGAACAACCACTTCAGATTTTTTAGCAGCTTCTAAAGCTTCAGTAAAACCAGACGTATCTGTTTCATTTATAGTTAATGGCATTAGGAAACTACGTTCTCCCATACCTAAAGAAGCGCCTTGTGCATAATTAATCTGTGTGTTTTTGCCCACTGCATTTTTAATTCCTTCTAAAACAGAAACTGCAGAATTTTTTATTGCCTGGGCACGCCAATTTCCTAGTGGAGCATCTTTGTCATCTGCTAGAGGACCGATTACGGCTATACTTTTCAACGATTTTTTGAGTGGAAGCATTCCCTTTTCGTTCTTTAAAAGCACAATAGATTTACGAGCGATATCCCGAGAGGCTTCTAGATTTTCTTTTGAAAGCAAAACCTCCTTCTCGCGCTTTTCATCACTATACTTATACGGATTTTCAAAAAGACCCAACGCAAACTTTACGCGTAGAATACGACGCACTGCATCATTAAGTAGTTTTTCATCAATTTGATTATCTGCAACTAAAGGTTCTAAAGCCATTTCATAAACTCGACCTTCCATATCCATATCGCTACCAGCAACAACAGCTAATTTACCTGCCTGCATTTTGTCTTTTGCAAACCCATGCGGTATTAATTCAGCGATAGATCCCCAGTCTGAAACCATAAATCCTTTATAATCCCAGTCTCTTTTTAATATGTCTCGCTGCAAATGTGTAGAAGCTGTGGCCGGCACACCATCTATCTCATTAAAACTATTCATAAATGTAGCTACACCTGCTTCAGAGGCTGCCTTAAAAGGTAATAGAATAGCGTTTTGCAGTTCAGACTCACCTACATTAACTGTATTATAATCTCTACCTGCTTCGGCAAATCCATATCCTGCAAAGTGTTTTGCACACGCCGCAATTGTATTTATAGCTTTTAAATCTTCACCTTGAAAACCCTTAATACGCGCAACGCCTATAACACTATTTAAGTAGGGATCTTCACCTGCACCTTCCATAATACGACCCCATCGCGCATCGCGAGAAACATCTATCATAGGAGCAAACGTCCAGTGTACACCAGAAGCAGCAGTCTCTTCAGCGGCAATTTGTGCACTCAATTTTAAAGCTTCTAAATCCCAGCTGGCACTCTCCCCTAAAGGAACCGGAAACATAGTTTTGTACCCGTGAATCACATCGTAGCCAAAAATCAAAGGTATTTTTAAACGGGAATTTTGCATTACTACTTCCTGTGCCTCTCGTGTGGCTTTTGCAGTTAGTACATTAAGCATAGACCCAACTTCCCCATTCTTTAGTTTTTCAAGTTTAGTTTTAGAATCAATATCTGAAGGAGCGCCTGTCACGTCAAAGCTTCCGTTGTATTGGGTCATTTGACCTACTTTTTCCTTAACCGTCATTAAGCTGATTATAGAATCTATTTTTTGCTCAATTACGGGATCGATATTATTTATACCCTCTGCTTGCGCCACTGCATTTAGCAAAGGCAAAAGCATTAAAATGTAAAGGGTTATAATGAGTTTATTTTTCATTTATTAGGTTTTAATCTCGCTGGTAAACGCGCACATAGTCAACCTGCATACTTGATTGTGTAAATGCCGGATCTACGTCTCCGCCCAGGTTTCCACCCATCGCAACGTTCAAAATCAAAAAGAAATCTTTGTCAAATGGTTTTTCACTATCATTTTCAAAAAGATGAAATAACTCATCATCTACATAAAAACGTATTTGAGTTTCGGTCCATTCTGCTGCATATACATGAAAGGTACCCGCAACATCATTAACTGTAGTACTTTGAGATATTCCATTTGCTCCTGAATTTCCCGGAAAATGCAACGTAGACAACACTTCATTTTGATTACGTCCCACGTGTTCCATTATATCAATCTCACCAGTTCCCGGCCAGGGATTGGTTTGATAATCTGCTCCCAACATCCAGATTGCAGGCCAGGTACCTACACCTTCAGGAAGTTTTGCACGTACCTCAACACGACCAAATGTAAATTCCTGTAACCCTTCAGATTTTAAACGAGCAGAAGTAAACTCCTGTCCCATAAAGTTTTCGCGTTTAGCGGTAATATTTAAAACTCCATCAGCAACACTAACATTGTCTGCGCGATCTGTATAATATTGAAGTTCGTTATTTCCCCATCCTACCTGACCGTTACCCATATCATAGGTCCAGTTTAAAGGATTAGGAGCTCCATTAACATCAAACTCGTCTGACCACAATAAGTTAGGAAATGTATCTGTTTCAGCAACAGGACCAGTAGCTCCACGTACCGGTTTTTGAGAGGTTAAGATAACGTACCAGGCCAAGCCTTGATCATTACCCTGGACTGCTCTTAAAACCATTCTGTTTTCGGTAAGAGATATAATCTCATATTCATTAGTACCTATATAGTAACCTATAAAACCATTATCCCCGAGTGTCATTACAGTACCGCGCTTACGCTCTGCAGCAACTACAGACTCAGATGGGGCCAATATAACAGCATTTTCTCCACTAGTATCAAATTCATAACAACTGTCATCTGGAGATTGCCCACCTACAACACTTGCGTAGCTTCTGTTAAAGAATGATGCGCCTTTATTATCGTATACGTAAGTTAAATTCTCACCATTAGATGTGCTAAAAATAAACTCATCATCATATGCACAGGATGCTGAAGGAATATCTGCTAAGGCAAAAGGTTCTGTAAATGAAAAGAATGCCCAGAAATAGTTCTGATTAGGATCATCATTATTAGGACCTACACCTAGATGATTGGGAACATCTGCTGCCCAATACCAGGTTTTGGATCCCCCGCCGGTTAATAACTCAATAGCATCGGGATCTGAGAAATCACTTTCTACCGAAACTTCTACGAGTTTAGAACTACTCACACCTGCCTGACCATAAGCCAAAACAGTTACCTGATAGCTATTTAAACCGGTTTTTGTAAAACGCTTTGTGTAAACTCCAGCGGGAGCAACTACCGTAGAGCCATCAGGAAAAGAGAATCTAAAGGTCACTGCATTATCTGCCGAAGCTGTAAAGGTTACATTGCCCGAACCGTCTGTGGTTATCTCTGTAATTACCTCTAGATTCTGAGGAACCAGAACCTGCTCTAATGTGGAATCATCATCTTGGCAGCTTAATACAGTAAACAGTATAAAGCAGTAGGATACGATTTGAATTATCTTTTTCATAATATCTTGCTATTTAAATCCTAGTTATGAAAGTATACGTTGTCAATATAAACCGTTGTTTCACCGGCTGGTCCTCCAGAAAAAATCAATTGTGCAATATTAGATTGTGAGGTAAGCCCTGTAAAATCTGCTAATGGAATATCTAACGTTACCCAGCTGTTGCGAATAAAATCACCATTATCAAAATTTAATACAATCTCGTGCTCACTGTCATCACCTCCCTGGTAGGTTCCATTAGCTCCAAAATCAACTAATTTAATTCTGATTTGAGTAGCATCTCCCGTCCACATATCGGTGCTAAAATGCGTCATTGCACTGGCATTAATTTGTGACACCGGTTCTGCTCCTACAAAATTTAATGCTGAATATTTTTTAACAGCATTTCCTGCAATGCTTAGATCTTCTAAAGTCGCAGCAGACCAGTCTGTTCTCCAGGTAGCCATATTTACATCTGAATACGCATCACTAAATAATGAGATCACATTTGCCGCGTCAAACGAAGGTGCCGGTGCAGCTGCTTGCGGGCTATCTGGTACTGAAGCACTCGCATTGTAGAAGTACAGGTTATCTATATAAAAAGTACCTCCATTATTAGGTTGTACATCAAACTTAAATTGAAATACGTTACTTAACGAAATTCCCTGATCTGTAAATGCTGAAAGTGGAATATCTATACTGGTCCACTCTCCAGCGGTAACTTCTAAGTTTACCGGACGTTCTCCTGAAGTATCAATGATAAAAAACGGAATACTTGCATAATCTGCAGACCATACATCAATATGTATAAATTCATAGCTGGAGGCGTCAAATTCACCTCCAAGATCTATACCTTGATAGTTTGCATTTCCATATTTAATCGCTGCATTTCCACTAAGATCAACTTGCTCGTAAGTTGTTGACTGCCCCCAATCAGGAAAATAATTTACCGATGCCGGATCTGTATACGAATCACTGAAAACTGAAAGCACATCAGCTTCTGCTGCAGTCGGAGCAGTTGCTGCAATCATTGGTTCTGTAGCTCCTCCAGACTGCTCTATATCATCAATATAAAAAGTACCTGCAGTTGTACCGGGACCATCTACAAAAATTACCATGGTTGCGTACTGTCCTGAAGGAACGAATGCTTCACCTACACCTTGATTACCATCAATAAAACTTTTTATCGCCTCAGTAGCAAAATCAAAAGATAAAACTTCCCATCCCGAGCCGCTGTGTGTTTTTGTAATCTCAGTTTGACGCTCACCATTTACACCACCTTCAAATTTTAATAAAACCGGTACTTCAACTGTAGACCAAAATTTCATTGTAATTGTTTTATTGGCTCCACTAAAATCAACCGGCTCACCTAGATTATACGCTCCGCCTTCAAATTGTACTCCAGAGTTTGTGATTGCCCCTACATTAGAATCTGTTGTATTTGCTCCAGAAAGGTCAGGATTTGTTACAACTTCAAACGACGCACCATTAAATACCCCAAATGCATAATTTACAGTTGGGTTATCAAAAGTAACGGGCAATACAACTGGATCAACAGCACCGGTGATTGTTATAGTTTTTGTTAATTCAATTGTATTTACACTTGCTCCTTTTGCCACTACGCGTACACTATATTCACCCGGCTCTGCATATGTAAATTCTACAGATGAGTCTGCCATTACAGTAACCGGCTCTTCATCGTCGCTAGCTCCAAAATACACATCAAACATAGTTGCATTAGCTGCTGCAGGAGTTACTACAGCTGTTAAACCACTTACTGCGGTTTCAAAAGAAAGGTTTTCAGGTGCTGTAAATGACACCCTAACTACTTGATTAAACTCGCTAGTTAATCCTGTAGATCCCGTAGCTACAATACGTATTGAATACTCGCCTTCTGTATAGGTAAAAGATGTTGTTTCACCCGCATTTATAGTTTGTGGTTCTGCGCCTTCTACCCCATAATAAATTGTAAATGTAGAAGCGCCTTCACCTACTGGTGTAATTGTTACTAAGCCAGTATCATCTTGCGTTATTCCGAAATTTGCTGTTACGCCTGTAGGCGCAGAAATATCTTGAAATGCATAATTAGTAATGACATCATCTTCACAACCTGTAAAAACTGTAACTACCGCTATAAATGCAACTAGTAATTTTAAAATTTTCATTGTATCGTAGTGTATTAATTAGTGTATCCTTGATTTTGTTCCCAACGGTTTCCAGCAAGTTGAATCTCGATTGCGGGAATAGGGAATAATTCATTTTTATTGGCTTGAAAGCCATCTATATTTTGAGCTGCTCTACCGGTACGTACCAAGTCAAAAAAGCGGTGTCCTTCTCCCACTAACTCAAGTCTTCTTTCTTCATAAATAAAATCTGTTAATGCAGCTCCTGAAGCAGTTATATCATGATTAGTATCACCAAATGCTCTTCTACGCACGCGATTTAAATATTGCTGCGCTAGACCGTCGTTAGGAGTGGCTTTACTGTTATGTGCTTCTGCAGCCATAAGTAGTACATCTGCAAAACGTATAGAACGGTAATTATTAGGATTAGTAAGGTTTGCATCACCTAAGTTTGCATCACCCTTACGAGCGATGTACTTTCTATTATAAAACCCCGTATGCTCAAAGCCTTCATTAAATGTAGCTCCGTTAGCTGCTGAAAACTCCTCAATATTTAATATTGCAATATCTCTTCGCAAATCACCGGGTTCAAAAGCATCATAGACATCTTTAACGGGAATATTAAAGCTAAATCCACTGTCAAAGAGAGGTCCGCTATAATTACGTATTCCATTAAAACCTACAGCCACATTACCTTCACTACACTGCAAGCAGCCAAAACCAGCTCCTTCTTTATCTGTATACTGAACTTCAAAAACAGATTCTATACTATTTTCTCCTTCTTGCTCAAAAATGCTTGAATAATCATTTACTAAATCATAAGGGCCGGCAATTACAAGATCTAATGCACTCGCTGCTTCTGCAAATTTATCTTGATATAAATAGGCTTTACCTAAAAGTGCACGTGCTGCACCGCTAGTAATACGACCTTGCTCTGCCTGTGTAGCCGGAAGCGTTTCTGCAGCAAAAATCAAATCTTGTTCAATCTGTGCATAAACTTCCGCTTTAGGTGTGCGGTCTATAGTAAACTGATCTCCAAATAGCAGACGCTGATCTACCGCTAAAGGCACATCGCCAAACCATTTTACCAATTCAAAATAATAGTATGCTCTTAAAAAACGTGCCTGGGCAATTACCTGATCCTTTCCGGCAAAATCTGTTTTATCCTGAAATTCTAAAATATAATTTGCACGATTTACACCCGCAAACATCCATCCCCAGATATCTCGTAACTGTTGATTTACAGGGGTATGCGTCATATTATCTATTTGCTGAATACCCGGAGTATCTGTAGCGCTTTCGCCACCGGCTAATGTGTTATCCGAAGCGATCTCACCTACCATTACATTTAAGTACGTCGCTTGTAATAAATCATAAGCTCCTACTAAAGCATCCTGATAATCTTCTTCAGAATTAAAGAAATCTTCAGAATTTTCATTTATAGGGTCAACTTCAACAAAATCATCACCGCAAGCCACAAGTACAGCTGAAGCCAGCATCGCAATAAATCCTAATTGTATTTTTATTTTTTTCATCGCTCTTCTATTAAAATTTGAAGTTCATTCCTGCTGTGTAGGTTCTGGGTACCGGGTAAAAACCTTGATCAATACCACCACCTATAGGTGCTCCAGACGATGCAGAGGGATCATAACCGTTATATTCTGAAAGCGTAAATGCATTAGTTACTGCCAGGTAAAAGCGTAATTTGCGTATTCCTAACTGGTCTAAAACATCATTACCTAAACTGTAACCCAGCTGTATATTTTGTAGTCTTAAATACGAGCCGTCTTCAACATAAAAATCTGAAAACAATAAGTTAGAGTTGGGCCCTATTGTAACTCGCGGATATGTATTTGTTGATCCTGGTCCCGTCCAGCGATTTAGTACATAATTTGTTTTATTAGTAAGATTTTGATTACGATCATATGAGCGTATAATGTCATTACCTATAGAAGCAAAAGCATATGCAGTAAAGTCAAAATTCCTATACTTAAAACCTAGATTAAGCCCCATCGTAACATCTGGAATAGGATCGCCTATGTTAACGCGGTCGTTACCGTCTATCAATCCGTCGCCATTCTGATCTACAAATCTTAAATCACCGAGTGTTGCATCGGTTTGTGTAGCGTGTGCATCTACTTCTGCCTGAGACTGAAAGATTCCGTTAGTTTGTAGACCGTAGAAATACCCGATTGGAAAACCAGCTTCCATACGTGCAGGCTCTTCCTGACCAAAACCGAAGCTGCCTCCGGGAATAAAACCGCTTTCATTACCCACAGCAATTACTTCATTCTTAAGTGTCGTAAAATTGTAACTTAGATTGAAACTTGCATCATCACTTATATTTTCGTCATAAGAGATTGAAAATTCAAAACCGCTATTTTCAACACTACCTGCATTTACAATAGGTGCTCCTGCTCCAGGTGCATATACACCCAGAATACCAGAAACCTGTGGAATAAGAAGTAAATCATCTGTTCTACGTTTGAAGTAATCTATTGTTAGATCAATTTTGTTATTAAACAAACGCGAATCAAAACCTAAATCAAATGTTTTTTGGCGTTCCCATTTAATTTCGGGATTAGAAAGTTGGCCAGCAGCCACACCATTTACAAGCTCGTTGTCAAAAACATAAGTACCTTCAGCATTTAGCGTAGAGATATAACCAAAAGCCCCTATACGGTCATTACCTAATATACCGTAACTCGCTCTAATTTTAAGGAAGTTTAAAACATCACTCGTACCATAAAATGGCTCGTCACTTACTACCCAACCAATAGATGCAGAAGGGAAATAACCAAATTTATTTTCAGGACCAAAGTTTGAAGAACCATCTCGACGTAGTACGGCCGAAAGTAAATAGCGTTCTTTATAATTGTATTGAACACGAGTAAAATAAGATAATAAACGCTGGTCAAATTCTGCAGGACCACTAATATCGCGTGCATCTATCACTTCTCCTGCCCCATCTAAACCAGCTTCGGCAAATGTATTACCGGGAACATCACGCCCCGTAAAATTGTAAAACTCACCACTGGTTTTAAAGACAGACATACCTAACAACACTGTTAGATTATGATCGTCTGCAAATGTATTTTTATAGGTTAAAAAGTTATCAAACGTATAATCTCTAAAGAAACTATCGTTTACAAAATATTGATTAACACCTAAATTGTTAAACACTTTTCCATCACCAAAATTCAATTCTGATGGTAAAAAGCTACGGCCACGCACTTCAGAATAATTAAACTGATAGCGTGATTCTGCTGTAAAATGATCCCAGAAATTGTATGAAAGTCCAACGGTCCCGGTAATTTTAGCAACCTCATTCGTATTAAATGTATTTGCTATTTGTGCTATAGGATTAATTACCTCATTGCCCAAACCATTAGCTATGGTAAAGTCTCCATTAGCATCGCGTACATTAAACGTAGGCGCCATATTTACCGCATTAAACAATACTGAACCTAATGCGTTTTCAGAAAGTGTTTTTCGGTTAGAATTTGTATAAATTGCCGTTGTAGAAAGCTTTAAATTTTCTAAAATATCAAGATTATAACTTCCTCTTGCTGTTAGTCTATTAAAGTTTACAGCACCACCACCTACAATACCATCTTGATCTAAATACCCTGCACCAACGGAATACGTAGATTTCTCACCACCTCCATAAACCGTTGCATTTACATCAGACAATAAAGCTTGTCTAAATACCTCATTTTGCCAATTTGTTCCCTGCCCCAAAGAAGCAAGATTAGGAAACGGCGGAGCTTGATTTCCTGCGACGTAAGCTTCGTTGATAATTGCTCCATATTCAGTAGCATTTAAAACCGGAAGTTTGCGTGTAGTTTCTTGAAGACCTACATAAGAATCTACATCAACTCGTAAATCTGTGTTTTTTCGACCGCCTTTAGTTGTAATTAAAATTACACCATTTGCTGCACGCACACCATAAATACCTGCCGTTGCATCTTTTAATACATTAATACTTTCTATGTCGTTAGGGTTAATCACACTCAAATCTTCGATAACAGCGCCATCAACAAGAATTAAAGGTCTGTTATCACCATTAGTAGAAATACCACGTATCGATATTGTAGAAGCACTACCCGGAGAACCCGAGTTAGAACTTATGTTTACACCCGCAACTCTACCTTGTAAAGCTTGTTCTACACGCACGGGATTCTGATCTTCAATAGTCTCCGAACTAACAACACTAACTGCACCGGTGATTTCTTTCTTTTTTTGAGTACCGTAACCCACTACAACCACTTCGTCAAGTGTGCTTGCATCTTCATCTAGAGTAATAGACAAGTTTGTAGCACTTGTAACCGACACTTCTTTGGTTACAAAACCTAAATACGAAAACTGTAATAGGTTTCCTGATGCGACATCAATAGTAAACAGACCATCAAAATCTGTACTTGTACCTCTATTAGTACCTTTTACTAAAACATTAACGCCCGGTAATGGCATTCCTGTTGCATCTGTCACGGTACCAGAGATACGAACTTGAGTAGAAGCCTGACTAAAAACAGCAGTACTTAAAAACCCAAATAAGATCAAGGATAAAAATGATTTCATATAAATTTAATTTGTGAATCAAATCTATATAAGTGTTTTTCAAATTTGAAAATTTAGACCACAACAAAAAATATACAATTCATAAATAGATCTTCTGCATTATAAAAATCTCAACGAAAACGTATGCGTAAAGGCACGTAAAGGGTATATGTTAAAGTTTAGAAGAGAGCATATAAACATTGTAAAACCTCTATTACTATCGTTTTCGTATAGGTAATGTATAGGTGAATTTAATTATTGTTGTAGTCGTTTAGATAGATAAAATGTACTCTACAAGGCCATCTTCGTGATCTAGATCCATTTTTTTACGCAAACGGTATCGTTTAATCTCAACACTACGTACTGAAATATTTAAAAGTGGTGCAATTTCTTTAGAAGATAAATTAAGTCTTAGATATGCGCACAATTTCAAATCATTCGGAGTTAGCTTAGCATGCTTAGCCTTAATTTTTTTTAGAAAATCTTTATCTGCATTATTAAAAGCCTGACTAAAAAACTCCCAATCTTTCTTAGGGTTTAAATTTTTATCTATAATCTTAATCACAGATTTCATATCACCCTCATCACTTGATGGCATTAACTCCTTTTTAATTGCATTCAACAATTCATTTTTCTTAACAATACTCATTGTAGAAGCTGCAAGTTCTCGGTTTTTACTTTCTACATCCTGAACGAGTTTTTCGTTCTCAAGCTGCATAATTCTACGCTCATTTTCATAACGCGAAAGTTCAATTTTACGTGCATTAATATCAATAAGTCGTTGTTTTTGTTTTTTATAGAATTTTCGGTTGAATATGTGAATTGTAATAAATATTATTAGAAGTAGAATAACATAGATAATGAGCATAGTTATTGACAGGTACCAGGGGCGCTTAATGGTGAACTTATAAGAAGTTACTTCAGTTGTAACCTTATCGCCTACGCGGGCTCGTACTTCAAATGTATAGGAGCCTGATGGTAAATTTTCAAAAGAAACTTGAGAAGCACTGCTCCAACTACTCCAATCTTCATAAAGACCCAAAAGTCTGTATTGAAATTTTATAGATTTAAAGGTGTCGTAATTAGTGACACTATAATTAAACAGAAAATTATTATCTTTTGATTTAAACGTTGAACTTTCATTTAACGAAATATTTTTTAGATTCTGGTCTATACTCCCATTCTGCACAGAACGTAGATGTATTGAATAATCACGATCTATATCTTTATCTAAATCTAAAATGGTATAACCAGAGGAGTTTCCTAGAAGATACCTGTTATTCTCCAGAAAAGTTATATTCTCAAAACCTGCTACATCGCTTCTTTTTTCTGCAGAAAACGGAATATGAGTTACTTTAGGTGCTAGAGCAAGACTGCCGGGTTCAAAATAAAAAATATCTTCAGAATTAAAGCCCCAAAGTCTTTTCTTGATTGCATCATAGGTAAGTTTACCGCTAGAATAATTACCTTTTTTAAACATTCCACTGCTTAGAACAGAATCTTTAATAAACATTGGGCTCCCTTCGGTTAATTTGAAAATTCCGTTATCTGATGCATAAATCAAAGCATCACCGTAAGTTACAATGCCCGATTTCTCACCTTTCTCTAAATTCTGAACGAGTTCTTGATTGGTTACTCGTTGGTAATTCTTATCAAACTTTAATTTAAAAACCCCTTTATATTCATGATTTACATAAAGTGTATAGGCATCTCCTAAGCCAAAATACCTACTTGATATGTTGAATCCTTCTATTTTATTACGTACACTCCAATCATCACCTCGCTTTTCTAAGACATACAGTCCATTGTAATTACCCTGCAAGGCCAGCTTCTTGGTTTCGTCAAGCCATTGTATTTTCCAGGTTCCCTGTGCAGAAGAAATACGTTCAACACGTCTATCTTTGACTAAAAAAGTGCCCTCATGATGGCCACAAAAAAGATCATCTCCTAATTTTTCTAAAAACCACACCTGCCCCTTTGTACTAGGCACGAGCTTAAAAGGGATTTCCGGTTTATATAAATCTCTATAAAATAACCCTTGATTTGTACCTAAATAAAGTGTTGAATCATTTACAACAGCACTATATACAGCTCCAAGTTCACCACTATTATCTTTGTAAACCCGATACGGTGAATTACTGTTTATTAAAGCAATACCACGATCAAGACCTAACCACACATTTGCATTTCGGTCTTCATTGATACTCAACACTGTATTATTTATTAAACCTGCATTTTGGTTAATATGATATAAAATAGATCCGTTTTCACTTAAATGATAAACACCATTAGAAATGGTACCTACAATGAGCGTTTTATCTTCAAGTTGTTTACTACTATATATGGTCTTATCTAAAAGTTCTTTATCTGCGGAAGTATTCCAGGTAGAAACCTCGTCCCCTTCTAATTTATAAAAACCGGAATGCTGAGTCACAGCTACAATATAATTAGCTACTTTAAAAAGATTTACAAGAAGTTTATCTTTAAATATTGGTGAATCTGATACTAAAGTTTTCTTTCCATTTAACATAGAAAACAATCCTTCATCTACACTTTGAAAATATATCTTCCCGTCAAGCAACAACGATTTACTTATCGTACCGTCATTTTTAATAACTTCAAAAGACTTCGTATTAATATTATAGCTGTAGATTCTATTCAAAGATTGAAATAACACCCAATGATCTAGCGGTATTATATTCCAGAATTGCTCATCTTCTAAAATGGGTATTTTTGATGAATCGCTGAGTGAATTGTAAACAAGCTTCCCAGTATGGTCTTCTTCCCAGAAACCAAACTGCATATAACTACCTGTATAAATACGGGTACCTACAGTAGCTACAGATCTTATAATGGTGTTATTAGGTGAAGGGTACAAGCGCCATTTTGCACCATCAAACTGCAATAGACCACTATTATTTGCTGAATAGATATAACCAGAATCATCTTGGGCTAAAGCCCAATTTTGATTTTCTGCGTTGTAGTAATCTGGAGAAAAATTAAGTATAGGAGGAAGTTCCTGAGCATTTAAAAAATTAAAAGCCAGTAGAATTAATATATGAAAATATAAATTAGGAAATCTCACTAAAGCATAGATTATAAAGCAATATACTCAATTACTCCAAAATCTATGAAGCTATCAAGCGCTCTTAAAAACTGTAATTATATTTTAATCCTAAACCTAAATTTTCTTTACTTAGATTACTATAATCAACAGCAAAGAGACCTGTAAAAGCCCCAAAATGAGTAGGATACTCCAATTCTAAAAAGGAATATATTGCTTGTTCAGATTTAGGATAGGGCTTATCATAAGTACCGAGATTTTTTACATAAGTTCCTTTTGCTTTATAATTAAATGATCCTACCGAACCCGTCATTCCCAGATGATGCACAAAACTACGATCGTTTTTAAAACGTTGTCCAAATTCTCCCGGAAGTATAAAAGGCAATCCTATAATACGATTTTGATATTGCCAGCCAGTACCATAAATACCGTTCCAGAAATAACTATCGCCACCGCTAAACCTACCTATTGCTCCTCCGCGCTCAAACCTGCCACTTTGAGAAACGGTCTGCACGTATTCATATAATATGGCATCAATATATTTTGAGTTTTTCGGTTCTAAAAAGGCCCCCCAGACTCCATCAGGAAAATTGCTTAACTCAATGCCTGATGTATCTTCAAATAATGATTGATGATATAGTTTTAAAAGAAATTTCTCTCTATTCATATCATAAGCTAATTGATAAGAACCAAGGCCATTACCAAGTGAATTAATTTGATCTCCCTCAAATGCATCATTTGTACTCGAAGCTTGACCAAAAAAACATCTATAAAATTTCTTTAACTGCTAGGTTGCTTACCCCTACTAATTGAAGTTCCTCCAAATTGTACATAATGCTGCATACCGCCAGATAGACGATCATTAGGAGAAAATACTAATGCAAGATCCAAACTTTTGTGATGAACTAAGGCATTTTGCACAACACGATCTTCCTCTAAAAAGTAATGTCCAAAAGTTGCTTTGGCTTCAAGCCACTTAAAAATTTTTATAGGTTCTTTCATTTCTATATACAAACCTGGCAGCGCTCGTGCATTATTACTCCATATTATGTCACCACCTACGCTTGAGATCCCTTTTAATTTTTCAGCTCTGTGTTTAACACCTACACTTGCTTCGACTATTTTCCATCTGTAGGTTGCATATAATTGATCAATTTTAGCACCGTCATATAGACCGTCGTTGTACATTAAACCTCCCCCTATTTCTAAACTATTTGACTCATTAAACTGATTAGCATATTTCAATTCTGCTAATGCCAAAAAGTTTGTTTGAGAATCTAGTCGTCCTTTTTGATTGGCATAGAACCAAAATGGCTGTGAATCACCGCTAGATATCATACCACGTGTCTCTATAGATGTAACTATACTATCCTGAGCATTAAGTAATAATGCACCAAGAAATATATGTAAAATCAGTATTTTTTTCATCATAAGTATTTTAACTCTAAAGCTCTGTTAAGTGTAGGCTTTAACTCAATCTATTGTTTACTTTTGCCAAAAATAAAGAAGCATGTTCTCTATATTTAATTCTAAAAAATTTTTAGCCTCTAAGCTGGGCGAATTTACAGATATTCATAATCATATACTACCCGGAATTGACGATGGAGCTAAAACTCCTGAAGATTCTTTGCAGCTTTTAACTTATTTTAAAGAGTTAGGTATTACAGAGCTCATCTGCACACCTCATACTATAAGTGATTATTACCCCAATAATCCTGAAACTATTATAGATGCTAAGCAGCGACTCGAAGCTTTTTTAGTTGAAAAAAATCAAAACGATTTTAAAATAAGAGCTTCTTCAGAATATATGATGGACTCGTCTTTTGCAGATCTCATAGAAGCAAAAAATATTCTTCCTTTAAAAGATAATTATGTTCTTGTAGAAATGTCTTATCTGCAACCACCTATTAATCTTAGAGAAATACTTTTTAAGTTGGGTAATGCAGGCTTTATACCTGTTTTAGCACATCCTGAGCGTTACGCGTTTTATCACAAAACTATGGATGTTTATACCGAATTAGGTGCTATTTGTAAATTTCAGCTAAATGCATTGTCGATAAGTGGATACTATGGCCCGGGAATTGAAAAAGTAGCACTTCAACTTTTAAACGATGGTAAATACGAATTTTTAGGAACAGACACTCACCATATGCGTCATATAGAGGGGTTAAAAAAGGTGAAGCTTTCAGGTAAATATGAGCTTGCATTAGATCGCATCATTTCTAACACTAATACTACTTTTAGTAGCTAAGCCGAGGTAAGCACAACTAATTTATTTTGTGCATTTTCTATCGAATAGTTTTGTGCAGCTGCAATACATTCTTGCATTATTTGTAAGTCAAACAATATATCAGTTGTGTTTTCTACAGCTACTAAAGGAGAATTTTCAATATTTTTTCTTGATTCCGTAGAAGACCAAAGCTTTTCTTCTAGTTTTTCTATTTTAGGAAGTTTTGTAAATACAATAGGGTAACTTTTAGCATCAACAGCAAAGGCATGAAGTACTTCTGTTGCAATTTGCGTAATGGCTTTTTTTTCAGTTTTCTTCGGAATAAATAGTCCCTCAAGTTCTTTATTAGCGAGTAAATAGTTAAACATCTCAAGCACTTGTGTCGATGAGATGAAATCACGCACAAGATTTTTATCTTTTATCTCAATAGGTAAATTTTGTTCGATACGCTTTTTGAAGACCGGCACTACTGAGCCTGCTGACCCATATACATTACAAAGTCTTAATGCAATCAGCTTAGTATTTACACAATCTTTTAGCCTAAAATTTAAATAACTCTCAACTACCTTTTTTGTTCTTCCCATTGTATTTACAGGGCTCACTGCTTTGTCTGTTGAAATCACCACTACTTGATTGACCTTGTATTTTATACTACTATCAATGAGTAATTGTGCTCCTAAAATATTTGTAGTAATAGCAGCACAGGTATTTTCCTGCATTAAAGAAACGTGTTTATAGGCTGCAGCGTGAAAAACAGATGTAATTTTAAAATTTACAAAAAGATGATTTAAAAAATCTGCATTGCAAACACTTTCTACAAAATAAGAAACTGTTACTTCAGAAAACTTAACAGTTAATTCTTCAAGCAAACTATGCAAACCGGTTTCTGAAATATCAACTAAAATCAGTCGCTTAGGCTTTTTAAAAGCAAACCCTAAAACGAGTTCACGACCTATACTTCCGGCAGCTCCGGTAATAAGTAATGTTTCGTTAGTTAATAAGGAGATACCATTCATATCTAATTGAAAAAATAATCAAGCAAAGCATCTTTAATTCTATTTAGATCAAATGCTGTCAAACCAGAACCTGAAGGTAGACAAAGTCCAGATTTCCATAAGTTTTCTGCCACATCTCCGCCATAAAATTCCTGATTTTCATAAATACCCTGTAAATGTAGCGGTTTCCATAGAAAACGAGACTCAATTTCGTGTTGCTCCAGAAACTTGCGTAAACCTTCCGAAGACTTATTCTTTAGTAGTTGAGAATTTAACCGAATACAACTTAACCAATAATTTGAATAGTACGAATCATCAGGTACTTCTAACAACTCAACACCTGGTATTTGCGCAATGACTTCCTTATAAAAAAAATGAATGTTACGCTTAGCTTCAATATGCGAATTAAGCGCTTTTAATTGACTCATTCCCAAAGCTGCATTAAGTCCCGGCATCGTGTAGTTAAAACCTACAGCATCGTGCTCAAAACCTGCCTGACCTATTTTTGACTGACTAGCCAAATGGCGTGCACGTTGCGCATCTTCTGCAGATTTGCAAATTAATGCACCGCCGCCACCGGTAGTAATAATTTTATTTCCGTTAAAAGAAAGAATACCATAATCTCCAAAAAGTGCGCAAGACTTATTTTTATACCTGCTTCCTAATGCTTCTGCCGCATCCTCAATTAAGGGTATTTTATAGTGGCTTGCAATTTTTGCAATTTCCTCTATTTTACAAGGTAATCCATAAGAATGCACCACAACAAGTGCAGCCGGTAATTTGCCTTTTTCTAAACAGTCTTCTATTGCAGTTTTGAGATAGTTAGGTGATAAGTTAAAGGTGTCTTGCTCACTATCTATAAAAACTGGTCGCGCTCCTAAATATTGAATGGGGTTAGCGCTTGCAACGTAACTCATAGTTTGACACAAGACTAAATCATCACGTTTAACACCTGTTAACGTCAAAGCAAGATGCAGCGCAGCAGTACCAGAGTTTAGCGCTATTATACTGCGGCTTGTATTTAAAGTCTCTTTTAACTTTGTTTCAAACTCAGCTACAAATGGCCCGCCAGAAGTAACCCAGTTTGCTTTCAAGGCCTCATTTACGGAAACAGTATCCTGCTCACTAATTTGCGGTAAGGCAAGTGCTATTTTCTTGGGTTTAAGCATTGTTACTTTTTTAGATTTCTCCTTTTGAAATTTTTAATCAATAAGTTGAGAAATAAATGAAGTAGGAGCCAAAAAACAATTTGCAAAAGAAAAAAAACGGTCAATCCTATTTTAGGTTCTATAAACAGTACAGCAGCTACTTGAATAAGTGTTAAAAAAACAACCAGAATTACAATCTGAGTATGACTGTAACCCACTCGTAACAGTAACGAATAACTATGTAATCTATCTCTTTTAAAAACAGATGTACCACTTAATATACGTATTATTAAAACGCGTATTGTATCAAAAATAGGATACCAAAAGAGCGCTACAATAATAGGTAAACGTTGTTGGTAACTCTCAAGTCTGGTGTTTGAAGCCGTTAAATCTGCTTCTATAAAAATTATTAAAAAAGCTGCACACAAAAAGCCCAAAAATAAAGAACCACTATCTCCCATAAATAATGCCGCAGGTTCTTTATTTATTCTTCTAAATCCAAAAAGTGCTGCTCCCACACACATTAAAAATACACTAGAGAATGGAATTTGAAAATACAACAAACCTAAAATAAAGAGTAAAGCAACTGTGGTTGCAAGACCGTCTATGCCATCTATAAAATTAAAAGCATTGGTAAAAAAAGTGAGTAACACGATACTTAAAATAACACTGATGTAATACGGTATCTGAAAAAAACTGTGCTCGAGTAAAACAGATTGTAAGCGCAAATCTGCAAAAATGACCACAAGGCTAATAATCAGAATCTGAAAAAACAACTTTGGTAACCATCCTAAAGATTTTAGATCATCTACAAGCCCTAAGAGAAACATTGCCGAGAATCCTAACAAGAGATATAAGTGATTACGAATCAAATAATCTCCTTCAAAAGCGAGTGCGGTACAAAAAATACCAAAAAATAACGCAATACCTCCCGATGCAGGCACAGCTGTTTTGTGTAATTTTTCTCCACCGGTTTCTGCTAAAAAATACTGGGCAAAAAAAGGTTTACATAACAATTGCCCGATAGCAAAGGTCATTGCAAAAGCTATAAGTGCCGGTAAAAGAAATAGAAGCATTTGCACCACAGAGAATCACTTTTAAATGCTCAAATATACACTTTCAGTATTTGAGTTCTACTCATAAAAAAAGCCGCCGTAGGCGACTTAATATTTACTTCAGTTCAAAATAATTAGTCTAAAGTAGCATCTAAAGTGATTTCTGCTTTAAACAGTTTTGAAACCGGGCAATTTTCTTTTGCTTTGTTAGCAATTTTTACGAATTCTTCTTCGCTAATTCCTGATACTTTACCTTTTAAGGTTAAATGCACTTTTGTAATCTCACCATCTTCAAAAGTTACTTTTGCATCTGTGTGTAAGTTGTCTGCAGTATAGTCTTCTTCTCCTAAAAATGCAGAAAGCTGCATCGTATAACATCCTGCGTGTGCCGCTCCCAGAAGCTCTTCAGGATTTGTACCTTTTCCATCTTCAAAACGGGTACCAAAGGCATATTTTGCTTCATCAAGAACAGTACTTTCGGTTGAGATTGTACCCTGTCCTTCTTTTATTTTTCCTTTCCAGTTTGCAGATGCGTTTCTTGAAAATTTCATATCGTTGTTTTTTTATTTTTTAATTATATCTAAATCTAACAATCAATCCTACCAACCGCAACTTTTTAAATCTAATTTAGCTTTTGAAAGGCTAGTATTAACAAGCCTTAACAGCATTTTCGCTAAATTGCAACAATGAAGACAGCAACCGTAACGCAACTTAAAAAAGAACTTAAGGAAAAAGACACAGAAGAATTACTACAACTATGCCTTAAACTCTCTCGTTTTAAAAAGGAAAATAAAGAACTCCTTACGTACCTGCTTTTTGAGTCAGACTATGAGGCGGGTTACATAGATTCTGTCAAAGAATTAATTGATGCGCAGTTTGAAGCAGCGAATACAAAAAATTACTACTGGCTTAAAAAGGCGATTCGTAAAATTTTAAAGGAAATAAAAAAATACATCAGATACTCAGGTAACAAAGAAACTGAAGTACAGCTTCTTATTTATTTCTGCGAGAAAATGGATGCTTTTGAACCATCTATTCGTAATAACAATACCTTACGGAATCTTTATTTGAGACAACTAGAATATATCACCAAGAAAGTTGAAGGTCTTCACGAAGATCTGCGACTCGATTATTATAACGCTTTAGAAAACCTAAACTAGATGACACAGCTACACTTAAAAAACCTCAACGTAACTATTGATAAAGGCGAACTTGTTAGCTTCCTGCAAGACGACTATCAATATATACACCAAAAAGGAACTCCCGGATGGCGCAGTGCAGATACCGAAATGTTTCCGATAATAGGTCCTACAGATCAAGCTAATTTTAGAGTAGAAACACCTAAAGAAAGTGCTATTCAAGATCAACATGGTTTGTTACGTGAACTTACCTATACTTGTATAGAGGCCACGGAAACCACTGCTATATTTGAAAAAAAATATAAGGCAAATACAAAAGTAAAAAACTCAAAATTTCCAGATAAGTCTACTGAAGAATGGCTTTCCTGGCCGTATGATTTCAATTTTAAAAAGCAATTTACCTTAAGCGAGAATGCTTTAGAAGTTGAATTTATAATAAGCGGAGAAAAAGGAATGCCTTTTATGCTGGGCTATCATCCTGCATTTAACCTGCAAACTGAAAAACCGATAATTCAGACTGCTACAAAAGAAATTACTTTAGAAGAAGTTTTAGCTGTAGGTAGCCGAGCCTATCAAGTAGCAGACTGCACAGAAATCACTTTAAAAGATAAAAAATCAATTACTCTAAAGTCTGCAGGTTTTGGCAATTTTATGCTGTGGACAGAGGTGACTAATATGATTTGTATAGAACCTATAAGTTTTTACCCTTATGCGGTAGAACAAAAAAATCTACACGATGGTTTTATGACACTAGAAGAATCTGATGCTAAATTCAGTTTAAAATTAATTCTAAACTAAAGCTTCTTTTAAAATAGTTACGGGATGCAATGCCTCGCGCTGCGTCCCGTCTTTTATCTGATGCCTGCAGCTGGTTCCCGGCGCAGCTATTATCGTATCTTGTGAGGCTTTACGCACAGCAGGAAATAAGGTTTGCTCACCTATTTGCATACTTAATGCATAATGCTCTTTTTCGTAGCCGAAAGAACCTGCCATACCACAACATCCCGAAGGTATAATCGTAGGTTTAAAATTTTCAGGTAGATTGAGTAAATTAAAGGTGTGTTCTATACCACTCAAAGCTTTTTGATGGCAATGCCCGTGAATTTTCAGTTTCTTAGCTTCCGAAGTAAAAGAGGTAGATTTTATATTACCCAGTTTAATTTCAGCATTTAGAAATTCATCAATTATAAATGTGTTTTGTGCCAGTATTTTAGCTTCTTCCACATTATTAGACAATCTTAAATATTCATCCCGAAACCCTAAAATAGCAGAAGGCTCTATACCTATTAAAGGATGTTCTGCATCTACAAGATCTTTAAATGTTTGGATATTTTTTTGAGCTAATTTTCGAGCTTGTTTTAAAAATCCTTTTGAGATTAGAGAACGCCCGCTTTCTGCATGTGTAATCACGCGTACTTCATAATTTAAACGCTGCAGTAATATCACAGCGTCTTCGCCTATTTGTGCATCAAGGTAATTTGTAAACTCATCTACAAACAGATAAACCGTTTTTATAGGATTTTTAGGATTGAAGGCTCTTAATTTTTTAAAACGTGCCCGTAATGTTTTTTTCGCTAAAGGCGGAAGACTACGTTCTGGAGCAACCTCAAGCGTTTTGCGAATAAAGCTCCCAGATAATTTAGCCTTATACAACTTATTTGTAATTCCCGGTAAAACTGAAGCAAACTTATTAAGATACGCGTTAAAGGCAAATGCGCGTGTACGTAGCGAACTTCCATTTTCTTTCTTATACTGGTATTCAAATTCGGCTTTTAAAGTAGCCACATCTACATTACTTGGGCACTCGCTTGCACAGGCCTTACAACTCAAGCACAGGTCAAAAACTTCTTTAAGTTCTTTGTGATTAAAACTGTTTTTACGCTCAGAATGGGTTAAGAATTCGCGTAGCGTATTTGCTCTACCTCGTGTAGAATCTTTTTCATCTCGGGTAGCTCTGTAACTGGGACACATAGTGCCGCCTGCCTCTGGTAACTTGCGGCAATCACCACTACCATTACATTGTTCTGCAGCACGCAAAATCCCTTGCGAATCATCAAAATTAAGCAGCGTGTCTATCTCAGGCTCTTTACGGTCTGGCGTATATCGCAGTTGCTCATCCATAGGTTTAGCATTTATTACTTTACCGGGATTAAATATATTATCAGGATCGAACGTGTGTTTAATGCGTTTTAATACGGCATAGTTGGTTTCCCCTATCATTAGTTCCACAAATTCTCCACGTACGAGCCCATCACCGTGCTCACCGCTCATAGAACCCTTATACTTTTTAACAAGATTTGCGACTGCTGTGGTAATGGTTCTAAAAAGAGTTACATCATCACTAGTCTTTATATTTAGAATAGGTCGCAAGTGTATTTCACCCGCTCCAGCGTGTGCATAGTAAACCGCATCTTGTTTAAAGTGCGCCATTAAAGCTGTGAACTCTTTTATATAGGGTGCGAGATCTTCTAAAGCAACAGCCGTATCTTCTATACAAGCCACTGCTTTACGATCTCCCACTATATTACCCAGCAAGCCAAGCCCAGCCTTACGTAACTCTAGCGCTTGATTTATCTGGCTACCTTCTAATGTAGGATAGGCATAACTAAGACCAGAAGCTTTTATAGTTTCAATAAGTTGTAGCGCTTTAATACGTGCTTCATCTAGAGTTGCTGCGCGTACCTCAAGCATTAAAATAGCAGCAGGATCTCTTTCTATAAAAAACCGGTTCTTTTGTTGTTCTCTATTATTTAAGGTACAATCAAGTATTACTTTATCCATCATTTCACACACATACAGATTGTGCTTCATAACAGGTACAACGGCTTCGAGACAGGCATTTATACTCTCAAAATGTGCTGCAACCATAACTGCTTCAGCAGGAGGTAACTCATCAAGTTTTAATGTTATTTCTGTAGTAAATGCGAGCGTACCTTCACTACCGCTAAGTAGTTTACACATATTGAATGGTGAATTACTTTGTGTACCAAGAACACTATTATCAAGTAAAACATCTATCGCATACCCTGTATTTCTTCGGTGTATTTCTGGCTTCGGAAAATTAGCGTGTATCTCCTGTTGCGCTTCGGGTGTGCTCAACTCCCTGTATATTGCTGAATAAATACTCCCTTCTAAAGATTCTAAATTTCGCTTTTGCTCAAACTCTTCAGCATTAATTTCTTTAAAATCAACAGCGCTACCATCGCTTAAAATAGTTTTTAAGTTAATTACTTTATCACGCGTAACCCCATATTGTATTGAAGTTGTACCGGAAGAATTATTACCCACCATTCCGCCTATCATACATCGGTTAGAAGTAGATGTATTTGGCGCAAAAAATAAACCATGTGGTTCTAAGTACCTATTTAACTCATCCCGAATCACTCCCGGTTGTACTGTGACTGTTTTCTGAGCTGCATCAAATGATACTATTTTTGTAAAATGCTTAGATACATCTACAACAATACCTTCTCCCACACATTGCCCTGCAAGTGAAGTACCAGCAGTACGAGGTATAATACCTACTTTATGTTGCCTTGCAAATAGTATTATACTTTTTAGATCTTCATCAGACTTCGGGAAGGCCACAGCCAGAGGTAGCTCACGATAAACGGAAGCATCTGTAGCATACAGTTTTTTGTGTAAATCATCAAAATATAAATCTCCTTTTAAAGTTTTCGCAAGGTCATCAAGTGCTTCTGTAAAGTCTGTAATCATAGGATAAAGTTACAATTATATTCATTTTAGAGCGTTAACATTTTGTAAGATAAGCTTAACAAAAAATTGGGGGGACCCTCGTAAAACTAAAGGAGGTGTGAACTTACATTTGCCGAACAAACAACAAATTCAATTACAATTATGAAAAAATTATTTATAGCTTTTGTTTTAATTGCAGGTTTTTCGTTCTCTTCGCAAGCACAAGAGATTTCTAAAAATGCATTAGGTCTTAGATTAGGAGACAATGATGGTTTTGGTGCAGAAATATCCTATCAGCGTGCTCTTGGTGATAACAACCGTCTTGAAGTAGATTTAGGTATCAATGATGGTAACAGATATGATGCTTTTAAATTAGCTGGTCTTTACCAATGGGTTTGGAATATTGACGGTGGTTTTAACTGGTATGCTGGTGTAGGTGGTGGTTTAGGTAGTGTAAGCTATGATGATGATTTTCCAGGAAGAAATAATGACGATAACTCTGAAGTTTTCCTTTTTGGAGCTGGTGATATAGGTATCGAATACAATTTTGATATTCCACTTTTAATCTCTTTAGATTTTAGACCAGAAATAGGCTTTAATGATTTTAATGATGATTTAGGTTTTGATATAGCTTTAGGTTTGCGTTACCAATTCTAATCTCAACTTTATAAATTAAAAAATCCCGTTAGCTCGCGCTAACGGGATTTTTTTGTTCCGTATAAAATCAAATCTTTATTCACTAATTGCTTTTGAAGAAATTTCTTTAATTCTATTTATAGCTTTTAAATATACCTCTTCATACATAGGTACTACGCGTTCAATAGCAAATTGTTGAGCTTGTAAACGGGCCTGTTTTTTAAAAAGATCAAGAGTTTCACGCTCTTTTAAAATACTCAACGCATTTGCTGCCATCGCATCTACATCACCTACATCGCTCATATAACCCGAGTAACCGTGTGTATTTACCTCTGCAAGACCACCTGCGTTAGACGAGATAACCGGGACACCGTGCGCCATTGCTTCTAAAGCCGCCAGACCAAAACTCTCTGCTTTTGAAGGCAACAGAAATAAGTCTGAAAAGCACAATATCTTGTCAATTTCGTTACTGTTTCCTAAAAATATCACCTTACCTGAAATACCCAATTGCTCACAGAGCAACTCGGCAGGGCCACGCTCTGGTCCCTCTCCTACCATGATTAATTTTGAAGGAATATGTTTTTGAATTTCATTAAAGGTTTTAATTACATCGGGAATACATTTTACCTCCCGCATATTACTAATGTGGGTGATAATACGCTCTTCTTCGGTAGCCATTAATCCGCGTTGACAATCTGTAAAAGAGTCTTTAAGCGTATTTATATCTATGAAGTTAGGAATTACCTGAATCTTACGCTTGATATCAAATAAACGGTTTGTATCGTCTTTTAGACTTTGAGATACTGAAGTTACCACATCACTTTTATTAATGCTGAAGGTTACTGCAGGTTTATAAAACGGATGACTTCCTACTAACGTGATATCTGTACCGTGCAAAGTAGTTACCATCGGTATGGTTATGCCATCCTGCTGAAGCATTTTTTTTGCCATATAACCGGCGTAGGCGTGTGGTATGGCATAATGCACGTGCAACACATCTATATGATAGGCCTTGATGATATTTACAAGTTTACTAGAAAGCGCCAACTCATACGGCTGAAAGTGAAAAAGTGGATATTCGGGAACATTTACTTCGTGAAAAAAAATCTTTTCATTAAGCAAATCAAGCCTAACCGGCTGTTTGTAAGTAATAAAGTGAACTTCGTGTCCTCTTTTAGATAATGCAATACCCAACTCGGTAGCGACAACACCACTACCGCCAAATGTGGGATAACAAACTATAGCTATTTTCATGGCTTAAAATTACCAATTATTAAGCCAGCACCGATATCTCTAAAGCGGTTTTAGATTTTATTTAAGAAGAATTGCTAAGGAATTATAGCATTCTGAATTACCTCTTGAATACGACTGCGAAGATCTGACTGTATTAACTTTCGATTTTCTGCATCAGGGAAGGTTCTGTTTGATAAGAAAACGTACACGATTTGCGTTTCAGGATCTGCCCAGGTAAAAGTTCCTGTAAATCCTGAATGTCCAAAACTAGCTTTAGAAACACAACCACACGTGCCGCCTACAGTTCCTAGCTGCGGCTTGTCAAAGCCTACACCTCTGCGCACACCTTCATTACAATAATAGCAGGTATTAAAATCACTCATTGTATTTTTTGAAAAAAAGCGTTTACCGCCATAATATCCATTTTGTAAATACATCTGCATCATTTTAGCCACATCATTAGCGTTGCTAAACAAACCGGCGTGACCACCCACGTTGTCTGTCATTGCCGCTCCCATATCATGTACATAACCCTGTATTTGTTGCATACGCCAGTACGTATCATTTTCAGAAGGTATTATACCACTTTTTTGAGTAAAGCTTAGAGGCTTATAACCCATATAATTTGCACCAAGATTCTTGTAGTACATGCGCTGGCTAAGCGTATCAAGATCTGTTAAAGCAGTATCTTCAAGATATTTTTTAAACAGAAAATAAGATAAGTCACTGTATTTGTAGACTCGAGATGGTAATAAATCTGTATCTGCAATAATCTTGACAATTGTATCAGGATAATCTTTACGCAAAAACATATCATCAGCAATCTTTATAGAAAAATCGCCCTCGGAAGAAGAGCGATAGTATTTTTTTGATATGTGACCGGTTTCATCATAAGTGGCTCTGTAAAACGGAAGCCAGGGTTTCAACTTACCGTAATGCGAAAGCACCTGCTTAATGGTTATATCTTCTTTATTAGTGCCTCTTAAAACCGGAAGAATACTCCCTAATTTATCGTTAAGTTTAAATTTATCAGCATCATAACGTTCCATCAATAAAGGTAATGTAGCCAGAATTTTAGTTATTGATGCCAAATCATAAACATCAGTAAGTTTTACATCCTCTCGTTTTGTATAGGTATGATGACCAAAAGCTTTCTCATAGATTACTTTACCATTGCGCGCCACCAGAACCTGAGCCCCCGGAAACATCACATTGGTAAGTCCTTCTTTGACGAGTTCGTCAATTTCTTTCAGTTTTTCTGAATTCATACCCTCTTCTTCAGGTACACCATATTGTAGCCTGCGTAAAGTACCCGTTTCAAAACTTGTATTAATCTGAAAGTTTTTTCCTAGTGAAACCGGCAATTTGCCCTGTGCACCTATAGCACCAAAGATCAACTGAGCACTTAAATCCTGAGCTATTGCGCTATTTTGGTAAGACATTACAATACCTTTAATTGCACGTATATCATTCAGTTTTAAAAGTGCATATGGTCTTACAAAAACATCGAGAACCGTTGGTTTTGACTTGGCTATGGCTTCTATAATAGCAATATCTGCAGAAGTCATTGAAAATGATTTCCAGGGGTTATCATCAGAACGATGAAAACCTATAATAACATAATTATATTTTTCTAATTTATTTAAATATTCGGCACTGCTAGAAGCGCTTATTTTTGTCACTTCGGCATATTTCTGTAGCGATTTATAAAATGGATTTCCACTGTCATCGCCCAGCTCAACGTATGCTATTTTTTTTAGATCTAAATCTTTAACCGGCAAAATCGCTTGGTCATTTTTAAGTACAGTAAGAGCACTAGCCATTGCCTTACGGTAAATCACATCATCTTCTACACTGTTTAGGTCTTTAATAAGATTTGTAGTATTAACCGGCTGGTAATTATTAAGACCTACTTTAAATTTTGCAAATAATATTTTTTTCACGGAACGCGACAGGCGGGTTTCTGTGATATCTCCTGCGTTGTACGCTTCTTCAAACTTGGCCATCGCTTTAGGCACGTTCTCACTCATAAGCAAAATATCGTTACCTGCTTTAAAAGCTTCCAGATCTATAAGACCTGGTTCTTTAAAGTTAGATGCGCCTTTCATATTTAAAGCGTCTGTAAATATCAATCCTTGAAAACCTAAACTATCTTTTAAGAGGCCAGTTACAACTTTTTGAGATAACGACGTAGGATAACCCGGTTTGCTCTCTAATGCAGGAACATTAAGATGCGCAATCATAATGCTAGCGATCCCCGCATCAATAACTTTTTTGTACGGATACATTTCTATGGAATCTAAGCGCTTTCTGCTAAATGGAATCGAAGGAAGCGTCTTATGCGAATCCTGATTTGTATCCCCGTGACCCGGAAAATGTTTTGCACTTCCTAGCACGCCGGCTCCTTGCATTCCTTTTATAAAAGCCACGCTTTTATCGGTTACATTATTGCGGTCTTCACCAAATGATCTGTTGCCTATAATGGGATTTTCAGGGTTTACATTTATATCTACAACCGGCGCAAAGTTTATATGAACGCCCATTCGTTTATTATGCAAACCTATTTGCTTGGCTACTTCCTCTACAATATTACTGTCTTTAATAGCTCCTAAAGTCATATTCCATGGGAAAGCATAAGTAGAATCTAATCGCATTGCCAGACCCCATTCTGCATCCATCGCCATCATTAAAGGAACTTTGCTCAATGCCTGATATTCATTATTGAGCTTTGCCTGACGCATAGGACCTCCTTTAGAAAAAATAACCCCTCCAATATGATTATTTTTGATAAGTGTCTTTATAGCATCTGTTTTAGATTTTGGATCACTAGAAAAAACATCTACCATAAACAATTGACCTATTTTTTCTTTTAAGGTCATTTTATTGTAAATGCTATCAACCCAAGCTTGTTGCTCAGTTAATTGCTTTGCCAGTAACGGATTTTTTGATTGTGAAAAACCTTGAAAAGTAAGTATAAGAAATACTCCAACGAGTAAGTGTTCACGCATCATAAGCGGTATATTTTATTTAAAGAAACGATTGTGCCAGCTTTCTATTGCAGGTACTTCCCAAAATTCTAGATATTCTTCTTTAGTATTTACGAGATTATTAAATACAATGGTTTTTTTACCTACAGCACCCTCTTTTGCCATTTTCTTAAAATCTGCTAAAGGCTTAAAATGCACTCGATCATTTTGAATGTAAGTGACATTCATTTTATCTAATAATTCTACTTCAAACTCTTTTTCAATTTGTTGTATAAATCGCACTTGCGTATCTATAGAACACCCACTTGCAGCGCTTGCACTTTGATCAAGCCCTATTACAATAAATCGATCATATTTTACCTCGTAACCGGCATTTAAACTTGCTCCGTGAGCGGTCCACTCTTTTAGAAAGTTCTCTAATAGTTCTTGAAGTTTAGCAAGTTCTTCCTCAGTAAATTTGCGGTCACTTTGATAAATCCAAAGTCGGGAATTAGCAGGTAAATCTTGAAAAGGAATTAACATAAATGTATATAAAAATTAATAGCACAAACTTAATGTATATAAAGGCGGTCATTAAAAAAGATAATGTTAAAAGCCTTCAAAATTTTTAAAAATGTAATTATTACAATTTAAAGTATCTAGAATTATCTCAAGAGTTCTCTAAGATTATTTTAATCATAATTATTTAATGAATAAGTAATTTAGAGTCAGATGGAAAATTTTAAATTTCTACTTAGCTTATATCAAAAACTAGACCCCAAATTCTAAATAAAAAAAGCATCGGTAAAACCGATGCTTTTTAAAATTTCTTGCTTTAGATTCTTTAAAGATCATCTGCATTTGCGATCATCTCTGCAATATCTAAAACTTCTACAGAATCTTCTTTTTCCTTATTTTTAACTCCGTCAGTCATCATAGTATTGCAGAAAGGACATCCCGCAGCGATAACATCTGGTTTAATTTCTAAAGCTTCTTCTGTACGCTCTATATTAACATCTTTTGTACCCGGCTCTGGCTCTTTAAACATTTGAGCGCCACCAGCACCACAACAGAAACCTTTTGTTTTGCAGCGTTTCATCTCAACAAGCTCTACCTCTAATTTACGAAGTAAATCTCGCGGAGCCTCGTAAATACGATTAGCACGAGCTAAGTAGCAAGGATCGTGAAAGGTAATTCGCTTACCTTTATACTTACCACCTTCAACAGTAAGTCTACCTTCATCAATTAATGATTTTAAAAATTGAGTGTGGTGTAGAACTTCATAATTACCGCCTAGTCCCGGATATTCATTAGCTATTGTATTGAAACAATGCGGACACGCAGTAACGATTTTCTTAACGTCATACGCATTAAGAACCTCAATATTAGTTACCGCCTGCATTTGAAATAAAAATTCGTTACCAGCACGTTTTGCAGGATCGCCGGTACAGCTTTCTTCGGTACCCAATACAGCAAATTCTACTCCGGCCTTTGCTAATAATTTTACAAAAGCTTTTGTTATTTTTTTTGCTCTGTCGTCAAAACTTCCGGCGCAGCCTACCCAGAAGAGAACCTCTGGAGATTTGCCTTGTGCCATAAATTCTGCCATCGTAGGTACCTTGATAGCTTCTGCCATAATCTAATTTTTATTCCTATTAGTTCTTAAAAGTTTAGTCTTTAAACACTTCTATAGTTACATCTTTTTCAACAAGATCTGTAAATTTTCCTTTGTAGCGAGTTGCACGCACTAAGTGATTATCTATCCAGTGATAATTACCTCCTCGGGGTTTCCCCATTAAAAGGCTATGATAATTAAAACCATGCTTGTTTAACCAATTTTCGGTTACTTCACGATGATCTTCGGTACGAGAAGTAAAAAAGCATATAATATGACCTTCATCATACCATTTGTTTAAGGTTGCTAATGCGTCTGGGAAAGGTTCACATGTTCCCATACGCTCAGGCTCCTCGTTAGGAACATCTTCAGTAATGGTCCCATCAATATCAATGAGGTAGTTCTTCACTCCTTCTGGCAAAACCGGGCTTACATGTTCCCCATCCTGCAGCTTTTCACTTAACATTTTGTCCACTTCCTCTTTTTTCATGAGTTCTCTATTTTAAAATTTATTGGTTGGTTTCTAAATTTCGTTGATCCAATTTGCACGATCCATTTGATTGAAAGGCCATGGTGCTGCGTTATTTTCAATATTGGTCATTGCATTATTCAAATCTGTAGGCGCCGCGCTCTGCTCCATTACAAGATACTGCCTCATATCCATAATAATAGAAAGTGGATTTATACCCACCGGACAAGCCTCTACACAAGCATTACAAGTGGTACACGCCCATAATTCTTCACGGGTAATATAGTCATCTAATAATTGTTTCCCGTCATCCTGAAAGGTTCCTTTATTAGCATCAATATTTTTCCCTATATCTTCAAGACGATCACGTGTAGCCATCATTATGCGACGTGGCGACAGTAATTTTCCGGTTTGATTTGCAGGACATTCACTAGTACATCTACCACACTCGGTACAAGTATATGCATTTAATAACTGAACCCAGCTCAAATCTGTCGCTTCACTAGCACCAAACTTTGCCGGCACTTCATCAGCCGCACCTTCTTCTGGCATTGCATAAGGATCTGCATCGGGATCCATCATTAATTTTACTTCTTGTGTGACCGCATCTAAATTATCAAACTGCCCCTGCGGCTTTAATCTTGCAAAATATGTATTTGGAAAAGCAAGTAAAATATGTAAATGTTTAGAATAGTATAGGTAATTTAAAAATACAAGTATTCCTAAAATATGAATCCACCAGGCAGTGCGCTCCACAAGTATTAATGAAGATATACTCATATCTTCAAATAAAGGTGCTATAAACTGACTCACAGGAAAAGATCCTAAAATACCCGAAGCACTTGCATAATGTTCTGCTCCTTTTACCTGAAGCATATAATCTGCTGCATTCATCGTTAAGAATAACAGCATTAGTACCACTTCAAAATACAGAATAAGATTAGCATCTAACTTAGGCCAACCCTTCATTTCGCGATTTAGAAAACGCTTTATGTGCAAAATATTACGACGTATCCAGAATATGATAACGCCTACTAAAACAAGGAGTGCAAAAATTTCAAAAACAGCTATTAGGAAGTTATAAAAACCACCCATAAAACTGAATATACGATGGGTTCCAAAAATACCATCAATTACAATCTCAAGAACTTCAATGTTGATGATAATAAATCCCAGATATACGAGTACATGAATTATGCCCGAGACTGGTCTTCGTACCATTTTATACTGCCCTAAGGCAATCTTAGCCATATTTCGCCAGCGTTGTGACTTGTTATCGCTTCGATCTTCATCGCGGCCTAATTTTATATTGCGGATTAGCTTTTGAACGTTTTTAGCAAAAAAAACAACTCCAATCGCTAATGCGATTATGAACAATATATTAGGAAGGTATTGCATTTAATTTATTTAAGTGAATCTTTCGGTTCGTTGTAGGGACCCGGATTTTTACCGAAAACTGAAAAATGTACGTAACGTTTAGGATTAAGTTTTATGTCTTGCATAAGCTCTTCCATCTGCTTTGTAGCACGTTCGAGATTATTGTACATATCTTTATCATTAATTAACTGTCCTAAACTACCCTCGCCATTATCTATCTTAGATGTGATGCTTTCTACTTCTGCAATCATATCTTCCATTTTAGTTACAAGCTGACCTACATTAACCTGAGAAAGACTATCGCTCATCTGGTTAAAATTAGCAGACATTTCATCTAGATTAGTAAATGTGCGGCTTAATTTCTGATCATTATCAGATAATAATTTATTCAATCCCTGTGACGCTTGCTTAAAAGATGCTGCTGTTTGAGTAATATCCGCAATTGCAGCACGTAAATTTTTTCTAGTATCCTTGTCTAAAACATCAGCAACGCCTGTTAATACAGAGTCTGTACTATTTATTACAGATTCTACTTTTTTCTGTAATGGAGTTAATCGCTCATTTACCAGTTCAAAAATACCCTCATCAATGGTACCTTCTAGGGTATCACCAGATTTAGCAACTTCCCCACGCTCATAATCAGGAACTATAGAAAGGGACTTTCCTCCTATTAAACCACCTCCATAAATTTGGGCTTTACTGCTATTTGAAAATTGAAAATCGTTTTTCACATTAAAGGTAACTAACAACTTACCTTGCTGATCTGCAAAATCTATAGATAAAACTTTACCTACCGCAAGACCATTTATAGTAACACTAGAACCGGGTGAAAGACCTTCTACATTATCATAAACGGCATAATATGTACGGTCATTTTGAAGAAGATTATTGCCTTTTAAGAAGCTATAACCAAAAATTAAAAGAGCTATTGCCACAACGGCTAACAGACCTGTTTTTACCTCTCTAGAAATGTTCAATGTGTACTATTTTTGATGAGCTTCAAATTTAGGAATAAAATCTATTAGGACTTACGACGCTAACTTTTATTTATAACTTAGTTGACCTTTCGCTTTACCCCATTTTTAAAGCTTACAATATAAGCAGATTTATAACCTTTAGATTTAGCTTCGGAAAGTTTACGCTGAATATCACTATAATTAGAAGTATCACCATAATAGTATTTATATAGCTTTCCTTCTTTAGCCCTAGTAATTTCAGCTAATCCTTTAAAATTATATGATTTAGGCTCAACACTTTTACTGCTTGCTGCAATCTGAACCATGTAAACTTCACTATCTGAAACAATATCTTTTACCTCAACAGCAGGAACAACTTTAGTTATCCCTAGAAAATCATTTGCGCTTACATTACCTTTATACTCCTCAATTGCTGTAGCTATAGCGTGAGCTATTTCTTTTTGTCCGGTTGAAGAATTTAGATATTTACCTTCCTCATTATTAGTAATAAACCCAGTTTCGATAAGAATACTTGGCATCACGGTTTGATGTAAAACCACAAAACCTGCCTGCTTTACACTACGATCTTTGCGATTTAACTTTTCTCTAAAGTTATCCTGAACTAAGCTTGCTAATTGGATACTCTGGTCTAAAAACTCTTCTTGCATAAGCGTAAGACCTATTAAAGACTCTGGAGAGTTTAAATTATACTGCGCATATTTCTCTTCGTAATTATCCTCCAGAAAAATCACTTCGTTTTCGGCCTTAGCAACTTCAAAATTGGTGTTGTTTCGGTGTAAACCCAATACATAGGTCTCTGCACCAGAAGCCTGAGACGTGTGCGCATTACAATGTATAGAGATAAAAAGGTCTGCTTTTGCCTTATTTGCAATTTCACCTCGACGATCTAATTCAACAAAAACATCTGTTTTACGAGTATATAAAACTTCGATCTCTTTATTTCTACCTAATTCTTCACCTATTAATAAAGCGATTTTTAGTGCAACATCCTTTTCTCTAACACCGGTTTTTGAAGGTTTACCGGGATCTTTACCACCGTGACCGGCATCAATAACCACTACAAACTTCTTAAAATCAGCAGGTTTATCATTAGAAAAAGAATTGCTAAACAGCAAACTCAAGGTAAATACAATTATATAAGATATATTCGTTTTCATATTTGGGGAACGTCATTTAATATCATGCAATTTTACAAAGCCATTTTTAATCTTCATTACTTATGGCTTCTAAAAAATAGATGTAATTTTGGCACATTGGTTTTTGCCCTTTCATTTACAAAAATAGTACTAATCCCATTGCGAACAAAGATCCTTATCGTACTGCAAATTCTAGGCGTATTCCTTATCTGCTGTGGGTCTTTACAGGCTCAAGAGATATCTGTAAATACACTAAAAAGCATACCTGCAGACACGTCATATAAAAAACTTGTAAATAAACCTCAAGGCAGTCAACTCACTAGTATGCTTCCGCTTACACAACGCGACAGCACTAAGATAGACAGTATAACACCTACTCGAGAGCCGCTTACCGATATTGTCAAATACAGTGCCACTGATTATTCACGTTTTGATAAACGTACTAACAAACTGTATTTATACAACGAGGCAGAGATTAATTACACAGATATCAACATAAAAGCCGGTCAGATTATTGTTGATAATACAAATAATGTAGTTTTTGCTAAAGGTATTCTAGACTCTGCAGGTGTCTACACTCAAGGTCCCGTTTTTGTACAAGCGCAAAACACCGTTGAACCAGACTCAATCAAATATAACTTTAAAACCGAAAAAGCGCTTATTTACGGATCTCGTACAAAGCAACAGGAATTTTATATTAAAAATGAGGTTAGCAAACGGGTTAATGATTCCGTTGTTTTTATGCGCAACGTGCGTTTTACAACCAGTGAGAATGAGGAAGACCCTGAATATTATTTTTATGCAAGAAAAGTGAAATTTGTACCGGGGAAGAAAATTGTTACCGGCCTGGTTAACATGTTTGTGTACGATGTTCCTATTCCTTTAGGAGTGCCCTTTGCTTACTTTCCTATGGAAAAAGAAACCAGTGTTTCTGGGTTTATAATGCCATCTCCCGGAGAAAATAACGAGCGTGGTTATTTTCTTCAAAATGGAGGATATTATTTTGCATTAAGCGATTATGCAGATCTTACCCTTACCGGTGATTACTATACAAACGGAAGTTATGCACTGCGCGGAAGCAGTGCCTATAGAAAACGCTACAAGTTTAGCGGAAATGTAAATATCAGATACGAAAGACTACTCAATAGCGAGCGAGGTTTACCCGATTTTGCCGAAACAAACACCTACAACATTCAGTGGTCGCATAGCCAGGATACCAAGTCGAGCCCTAATTCGAGATTTTCGGCATCTGTGAATTTGGGGAGTAGTAACTATTTTAGGCAGTCTACAAACATTGACAATGTCGCCAGTAGACTTACAAACACACTAAGCTCTTCGGTATCTTATTCTAAAACCTTTCAAACCGTACCACAAGTTAATCTAGCGCTTACTGCTAGACATACGCAGAATACGCAGACACAGGTTATTAATATGACCTTACCTAGTTTACAGTTAAATGTAGATCGTATTTACCCATTTGCGCCAAAGACCGGCTCTAAAAAAGGAATTATAGAAAACATCAACTTCAATTACTCCGGTAGTGGGGAAAACCGTTTTGAAACTACAGACAGTCTATTTTTTACCGCTCAAATGTTTAGAGATGCAGAATTAGGAGTAAGACACAGCATCCCTATTACAACAAACTTTAAACTTTTTAAGCATTTAAGCGTATCTGCAAGTACAAACTATCAGGAAAGCTGGGTTTTTGAAACCATCAACCAGAGTTTTGACACAGAACAACGAGAAATTGTTCGGGATACTATAAATGGTTTTGATCGTTTTAATACCTATAACTTCAGTACAAGTTTAGGTACTACGCTATACGGCCAGTTTAATTTTGGAGAAGAGAAAAAGATACAAGCCATACGTCACGTGATTAAACCTTCAGTTTCTTTTAATTACAACCCGGCTTTTGATCAGTATTATGAAACGTTCTTAGCTCCAGAATTAGATGATCCTAATGGTGACTTAACTCGTGAGGTGACTTACTCCAGATTTGATGGTGGTTTTTATGGTGCTCCCGGTAATTTTAGTTCAAGTGGGGTTAGTTTTAGTATTAATAATACTTTAGAAGCTAAAGTTAGAGACAAAGACAGTACCGCTGTAGAGCCTAAAAAAATAGATCTTATAAGCAACCTTGCGATATCGACTAATTATAATTTTCTGGCAGATAGTTTAAAGCTGAGCCCTATTTCGGTACGAGGTACGATTCCTATAATTCAAAGTAAATTGAGTGTTAACTTCAATATGACTTTAGACCCGTATGCCTTAAATAACAATAACAGACGTATTGATAAATTGAATATTCAAAACGGTGGAAGTTTATTTAGATTAACAAATGCAAGCGCCAACTTTGGCTATTCTTTTAGCAGTAAAAGTTTTGAAAAAAACAATGACAGTGAAGATACCCAGACTGCACGTAATGGCGCCAGGCGCGATAATTTGCTCGGGGAAGACGGTGATCAGCTAAGAAATAAATTTAATGATAAGGAAGAGGGCGAAGAAGACGAAGATGTAAAACGTGAACTGTATAATTATAAAATTCCTTGGAATTTACGCGTGAATTATAATGTAAATTATGGAAATCTTACACGGCAGGATATGATAACCTCACACGCTGTAAACTTTAGTGGAGATGTAGAATTAGGTGAGCGCTGGTTTGTGGGAGCATCTTCTGGGGTTGACTTAACAACCGGAAAATTTACACCTACACAATTACGATTTGCACGAGATCTTGAAAGTTTTAATATGACTTTTGCGTGGACCCCTTTTGGTACATTTGCTTCCTGGAATTTCTTTATAGGTATAAAATCAAGCGTGTTGAGCGATCTTAAATATGAGAAACGACGTTCACCAGATCAAAGACTTTAATTAAATATTTAAAATACAGACTTATGAAAAAAATAATTAGCACCTCTAACGCACCTGCTCCTATAGGCCCTTATAACCAAGCTGTATTTGCCGGAGACACTTTATATATAAGCGGTCAAATACCTTTAGACCCTAAAACAGGTGAGCTTATAAGTGGTGATATTACTGAAGAAACTAAAATGGTTATGCAAAATTTAGAAGCTATTTTAATAGAGGCAGGACTTACATTTGAGCACGTAGTTAAAAGTTCTATTTTCTTAAGCGATATGAATAGTTTTGCTGCTGTGAATGCAGTTTACGCCACAGCCTTTAATGAGCAGACAGCACCTGCACGTGAGACTGTAGAAGTAGCAAATCTTCCTAAATTTGTAAATGTTGAAATTTCTATGATTGCTGTTAAGTAATCTGAAACACTCATAAAAAAAGCTGCTAATGAGAATAACTTCCCGTTAGCAGCTTCTTTATTTATAATAAGTAGGCGACCTAATTAAACCATAATATAATTCTTATGGTATGCGACAAGACCCTCTATAGGTCTTTTTAAAACCTTACCTATCTTCAAGTCGTATTCTTTTAACAAATCTCTTAATTCATCCTGAAGGTAAAAAGAAATAGATCCTACAAAATGAACTGGTATTTCTTTAGCATTCTTAAATTGAAGAATCTGATGCTCAATAAATAATTTGAAGCCTTTACGTATTAGCTTTTTACAATACTCGTGGTCCTTATTTGTGATTAAAAAACGAGCAAATTGCGCCAAATACGTATTCGGATTAGGCATTTTATATAAATGATTTTTGATGCTCTCTGCAGTAAGATCAAATTGCTTAGCAAACTCGTAAGCTAATTCTTTTGGAATTTTATTGAAATGAAAGTCACGTAATAGTTGACGTCCAAAATAGTTACCACTACCATCATCCATTAAAATATATCCCAAAGAAGTTACTTTTTGTTCTATATTCTCTCCATCATATAAACTACAGTTAGAGCCCGTACCTATAATACAAACAATTCCCGGTTCATTCTTTTTAGTAGTAGCATAAAGAGCAGCATAGGTATCTTCTTTAATATCTATAAGTTGCGCCTTGTCAAAAAATTCATCAAAAACACTTTTAATCAATTCTTTAGGTTTAGTAGTACCACAACCTGCACCATAAAAGTAAACATGGGTCACCTCGTGACGATGCTTATACAATTCATAGTTATTGATTATTCTTTCGGTTAAGATTTCAGCAGACAATACCTGTGGATTTAAACCAAAAGTCTGTGTTTGAAAAATCTCAGCCCCCTCAGCATTCAATGCGATCCAATCTGTCTTTGTTGATCCGCTATCTACTAATAATATCATATGTTTTGATGTAAGAGTTAAAAAAAGCCCTTTAGTTCAAAATTTGAATTAAAGGGCTTAAAATTATAAATCAATTATAGTGTATTAACGTATTCTGCTAAGTCAACTAATTTGTTTGAATAACCAAACTCATTATCATACCAAGATACGATCTTAAAGAATTTAGAATTTAATTCAATACCTGCACCAGCATCAAAAATACTTGTACGAGGATCACCTATAAAATCTTGAGAAACAACATTCTCATCTGTGTAACCAAGAACACCTTTCATGTCTCCTTCTGAAGCAGCTTTAAAAGTCTTCTTAATATCTTCGTAGCTTGTTTCTTTAGATAAACGTACCGTTAAATCTACTACTGAAACGTCTGCAGTAGGTACACGGAAAGCCATACCCGTTAATTTTCCTTTCAACTCAGGAATAACTTTTGTTACAGCAACAGCTGCACCGGTACTAGCAGGTATAATGTTTAACATAGCAGAACGACCACCTCTCCAGTCTTTCTTAGAAGGACCATCTACTGTCATTTGAGTTGCAGTAGTTGCGTGTACCGTTGTCATTAAAGCTTCATCAATACCGTAAGCATCATTTAATACTTTAGCTAATGGAGCTAAACAGTTTGTTGTACAAGATGCGTTAGAAACGATTTTGTCGCTAGCCTTTACATCTTTATGATTAACACCCATTACAAACATAGGTACATCTTTAGAAGGTGCAGAAATAACAACTTTCTTAGCACCTGCCTGAATGTGGTAATCTGCAGTCTCTAGTGTAGTAAAAATACCAGTACACTCAGCAACAACATCTACTCCTGCTTCATCCCACTTCAAATTTTTGGGGTCACGCTCAGCAGTAATACGTACAGTTTTACCATCTACAACAAGGTGACCATCTTTTACTTCTACGGTACCGTCAAAGTTACCGTGTACAGAATCATATTTTAAAAGGTATGCAAGATGTTCAACATCTAAAAGGTCATTAATAGCTACAACATCTACGTTATCACGTTTAACTGTTGCTCTAAATACGATACGACCTATGCGGCCAAAACCATTGATACCTATTTTTAAATTTCCCATTTTAAATTACTTTTAATTAGAATTAATATTATGTGGTCATTATTTCAGACACACGCACAAGCTCTTTGTTAATTTCAGTTTTTCCTTTAATCGCTTTTTCTATAGGATACAAAATCATTTTCTCGTGTTGTATTCCTACCATATAATTGCTTTCTCCTGCAAGTAACGATTCTACAGCCTTTACACCCATTCTACTTGCCAGAACTCGATCATAACAACTTGGTGAACCACCTCGCTGCATATGTCCTAAAACCGCAACTCTTACGTCATAGCCTTCTAAGTGCTCATCTACGTAATCTTTAAGCTCAAAAACATTCTTACCTGTTTTATCACCTTCAGCGACGACCACGATACTAGACATTTTACCACTGGCCTTACTGCGCAGTAATGATTCTAATAAACGTTCAAGACCTAGATTTTCTTCAGGAATTAGTATTTCTTCAGCTCCCGCTCCTACTCCTGCATTTAGTGCGATGTGACCTACGTCACGTCCCATTACTTCAACAAAGAAAAGTCTGTTATGAGAACTGGCTGTATCACGTATTTTATCTATCGCTTCTACAGCTGTATTTAAAGCAGTATCATATCCTAACGTACGATCTGTACCGCTAATATCATTATCTATAGTACCAGGAATTCCTATAACAGGAAAGTCAAATTCAGTATTAAAAAGAAGACCACCCGTAAATGTCCCATCACCTCCTATAACAACCAGCGCATCTATATTATTCTCAAGTAGATTGTCGTGAGCTATTTTACGACCTTCAGGAGTTCTAAAGCGATCTGAACGGGCAGATTTGAGCATTGTACCACCCCGGTTAATTATATCACGTACACTACGTGCATCCATAGGTGCAAACTCACCATCTATTAAACCTTCATAACCTCTATATATGCCAATACAATCAACTTTATGATACGCACACGTACGCACCACAGATCTAACTGCAGCATTCATTCCCGGAGAATCCCCACCGGAAGTAAGAACTCCGATTTTTGTAATTTTTTTTGCCATTTACTATTGAATGAACAGTAAAAATAGGAATCTCTAAGCACTTTCCTAAGTCATTAGCAATGAATTTAAGGGTATCCTCAATTTCAATCGTTATCGTTAACAACTTATTTTTTTTGACACGTCAAATTAGGAACTTTACAATCTAAAAGGGTAGTTTTTAAAGGATCAGAAAATAAGAACGGCTCAAAATAGCAGATTCTTATTAAAATATGTAGTTCTCGGGTAATCCCTATTCTATGGGATAATCAGAATCTGACTGTATAATTTTAATTTCTTCTTCGACTTCGCGAGCTTCTCCTTTGAATATTTTTTGAATCAATTGTTTAAATGTATCAAAATCTACAGAATAGGATACACCTGCTCCCTGAGTATAACCATCGTTATCACTAGCTACAAATTGTATATCGGTCTGGCGGTTAAAAATAGTTGCGCGAAGAGACCCGTCTTCATTAAGTAAAAAGTTAACCTCAACATTACCTACAACGGCACGCTCGCTTACACCGCCTACGGGTACACCTACCTTACCATTTATTATAACACGATTAGAGATTTGCGTAGAAAGTGTGAATCCAAAACGACCTGATGTTTGTAAGTCTGGCCGATTGTCTGCCTGCACATAATCAAGCCCCACACTAAATTTACCATCTTCATCAGACAATAAATCATTAAATATGCCCGATGCTGTTTCTATTAAATTACCATAGGCGGCAGATTGTGCATCAATACCATTTTGACTAAAGAATGATCCCTGAGTCACTAGTGAAAAGGCTTGCAATTCTCGGGTTGCTCTGTTATCTAATCTGTAATTAAGTTCTGATGTCACAATAGAACTGGTATTCGGAAACTCAAAATCAAAGGTGATTTCGGGTTGCAGTAATTCACCATCGAGGTTAATAATTACATTTACCGGTATTTTTCGATTAACTGAAGGGTTTTCTAAAAGTATAGACGGGTTTGCCTGTGTTCTGTAAACAGCACTTATATCAAGCAAGGCTTCAGTAGGTTCCCCATCCCAACTAATCTTACCTTCCGGAATAATGTCAAATTGCTTTTGTACTACACCACTGTATCTAAAGTTATAGGAACCTTCGTAGGGTGTAAAGTCACCAAACATATTAAATTTTCCATTAGTATTAATCTGTATTAATAAATAACCCGCACCACGGCCTTTAAGCGTACTTCCGTTTGTCTCGTCTACGACAATTTCTACTTCGGCATCACGGGTAACTTCTAAATCAAAATTAAGTTCAAGACCTTTAAATTCTTTAATGACAATCTCTTCCCCGTCTAAACGCGCCTGTTTTTCTTCAGGACTTAAAAAATAAATATTACTGCTGTCTCCAAAAGATTCTGTGTCACTTAACGGTATTTTAAAAATAGTTCCCTTTTCTGTAGTTGCGGCTACATCAATAACAAGCTCGTCTGTAGGTCCTTTTAAATTCGCATCACCACTTATAAATGCTGTACCATAATACAAAGCAAAATCATCTTGTTTTGTATCTAACACTAATAAACGGTCTGTATTTACGTCGAGATCAAGATCCCAGTTTCTAAAAAATTGATGACTTATAGTACCGGTTAAAGTTCCCGTAGTCTTGTATTTAACATCAGATAAGGAGACCGAGTTAAATTTAAATTCTTGATCACTTAAGGTTACTCGCGCAGTGCCTTTAAAGTCATAATTAGTATTTAAATAAGGTATAGATAAGCCGGCATCTCTAAGAAGTAATTCCCCATCAATATCTGGATTACGGTAATCGCCTGTTATTTGTGCCCTGCCGCTCGCGAAACCACGTATTGCAGAAATTACATCACCTCCTAACGGACTAAATGCTTGCAGATTTAATTTCCGAAGCTGTACATCTAAGTCTATAGCAGGATTTGCAGCTCCTAAATCTATGGTTCCTAAAGCAGATAGCGTCTCTACATTTTCATTACGCAAACGCGTGTCTATTTTATAACTCGTTAAACTCTCATTACCTTTTACCGAAAGATCGAGATCTCCCATTAAAATGTCGTTTATAGTGAAGTCGTTTATATTCACATTACTATTAGGCAGATACACTCCTTCTTTCTGTAAAATATCAAGATTGCCATTTACGAGACCGCGAAGGCTAAGACTATCTATATAAGGTGTAATATGGGATAGACGCACCTGTTCAAAATTTGTCTTAATATCTTTAAATGTACTGTCTCTCAAAATACCTTCAACAGAAATGCGCTCTTCTTCATGAGAAAGAATAAGTTCTCTAACATCTATATTTTGAAAATTGTTACTAAAGACTATTTTGTTATCCTTATTATCTACTTCGTTTAAAAACCACAGGTTATTTTTAAATTTAAGACTACTCTTTTTAAATCCTAATACCGAATTGTTGTCAGGATTAATGGTATGATAAAAACTTAAATCATAAACATCTTGCTTCTGCGGACCGCCCTTAAACTCAGAACGCATAAATAGCGTATCTTTTAGTGTAACGTTAATGAGATTAAAGTCACTTACTCCATAAATACCACTACCTATACTGTCTGCTTCTATAAAGGTGTTGAATAACGGATTCTTATTATCTACCCGTACATTTATAGATTCTGCGAGAATACCAAATGCCTTTATACGCGGTGACCTAAAGGTAAGTTTGAAGTCTGAATCGTCAGAAATCACACTTCCTCTTACAAAGGTATTAGGCTCAAGTTCTATATCTGGCACAAGAACCTCAACAATCTTGCTGTAGATCTGAATATTAAAATCCATAAATTGATCTGTAGTAATGGTCTGCGGCTCATAGTTTGTGTAAAGGCTTCCTATTGCATTTCTAAAAAGAGCTTGTACATCACCTATCCTGAAGTTACCTGAAACCTCTCCAGATATAATATCTGGAGAATTTATAGTAATCGTACGTAAGCTATCTCTAAATGTAGATGTGATTTCAAAATCTTCAAACTCATAGAGGTCGTTACTATTCTGAAAACTAGATTTACTAAATACAATACTTCCCGCAGCATCATCAACATTTGTACCTTGCATATCTATAACCACTTGCCCCTTTAGAACAGCTGTGCTATCCCTTAAAAAATTAAGATTCGCAAGGTCTAAATGGTCAATTTCCGCGGTAAAATCGTACGTATTTACAGCTTCAGTAACATCAATGAGACCATTAAATGTTAGATCTGCATTAGGATCTCTTATACTTAGGCGGCCATCAAAAACCGGATAACTTAAATCACCTGATACTGTTATAGCCTGATAGGTATATTTATTATAATTTAATCTATTAATTACACCCTCTACGTGTGTGTCTAGTGTCGCAGCCTCAATGCCTTCTCCGTTTATAAGTAAATTAAATGTCACAGCTCCTAACTTAGGTACCTGCAAAAGCCTACCCAAGTTAAAGTTTTCGGCACGTACCATACCTACATAGGTCGCCAGGTCTATATTACTGGTATTTGTTAAATCGATATCGGTTTCGACAAGTCCCAGATCTGTTTGAATTGTTGTTTTAGAGTATACCGTATTTTCGGTAACATTTAAAACTCCCTGAAGATCAACGACTCCTAAACGCACCAATTCCTCGGGTAAATTTGCTCCCAATACGTTAGGCAGCAACGCGGTTAAATCTAAATATGAAGTTCGTAATTGATTGTAATTACCATCTATCGCAAACGTATTGTTATCGCCTAACAAATTTCTAAAGCGTACATCTCCTTGAATGCGACTCGTGCTCAGACCGCTTAAATCAAAGTCTGAAAGTCTGAAATCATTGAGTGTACCATTCATTTTTCCGTTAAGCGATAAGGTTTTATCAGCGCCAAATTCCGAATAAAAAACTTGTAAATCAGTTGTCGAGATTTGAGTATCCTCAAAATCAATATTAAATATCACCCGATTATTAAAATCCTGAAAAGCGTCATCTTTAGTATCCATAATCACATCTCCCTTCAATACCGAATGCTCTGTACTTAGTGTAAGATCTTTTAAAATAATGGTATCTGGATTGTATTTAAAATCTGCCTGCAGCCCACGTAAATGGTAATCTCTTGCAGCATCAAGCTGTAAATCTTTTATTAGAGCGGTAACTGTAACATCATCAAGTTTAAAATCTTCTGCCAGTAATTGCAGATTTGTATAATCTACTACTGTGGGAGTATCTAAATCATCATCAATAAACTTAAAGTGCATATTTATAAACTCTACGTCAGAAGACGAGAGTCTAAAAGGTGCAGAAGGTGGCGCGCCGGTATTAAATTTTTGAGAAAAAACATACAGGTTATCATTCTCTTCTCCTCTGTACTTACGCACATACAACTTAGAATTCTCAAGAGTTATACCTCCTAGATTCATCTGGCTATTCAGCAAAGCTTTTAGACTTAATAAACTTGTTTCTACTGTCTGTGAATAGATTAGGGTATCATTATGATGATCTGCTATATACACTTCTTTAATTGCAGCAAAACCATTATATTTTATATGAATCTTACTTACCGAAATTTGAGTGCCGTATTTTTCATTTAGAGAGGTTGTAACTTTATTGGCTATAAAAGTCTGTACGGCAGGTATCGAAAATATAACGACTAGCAACGCAAAAACGCCTATTACAAAGAATAGGGTACGTGTAACTATTTTTCTAAATTTTCTGATACGTTTTTAAGTTTTAACTTTGCACATTGTGCGATTTACAAAATCTTAAATTATCTCTTTAAGAATAACGGCGCTTATAAACAGAACCTGTTTAAAATTTGCCTTTCAGCAATGATTTTCTTTAGGGTAAAAGTACATTAACAATCGGTATGCTTAACTCCATTATGCCAAAAAATAATACATACATCTTAGCTATTGAATCATCTTGTGATGATACTGCCGCCGCTGTGCTTCTTAACGATCAAACCCTTTCAAATGTTGTCGCGGGCCAGGCTGTACATAAACAATATGGTGGTGTGGTTCCTGAACTTGCATCGAGAGCGCATCAACAAAATATTGTTCCCGTAGTACACGAGGCGCTACGCGTTGCAAATGTAAAAAAAGAAGATCTTGCAGCGATTGCTTTTACCAGTGGCCCCGGTCTAATGGGCTCGCTTCTTGTAGGCACCTCTTTTGCAAAATCATTTGCAATGGGACTTAATATCCCTTTAATAGATGTAAATCATATGCAGGCGCATATTTTAGCTCATTTTATAGATGAGGATGGGTATGACAAGCCTACATTCCCGTTTCTTGCAATGACAATTTCTGGTGGTCACACGCAGATTGTACGTGTAGATGATCATTTTAAAATGACGGTTTTAGGTCAGACTATTGATGATGCCGTAGGTGAAGCTTTTGACAAAAGTGCAAAAATATTGGGTTTACCCTATCCCGGCGGACCCTTAATTGATAAATATGCTAAGCTAGGAAACCCTAAAGCTTATAAGTTTACAAAGCCTAAGGTTGGTGGATTAGATTTTAGTTTTAGCGGGTTTAAAACTGCTGTCCTCTATTTCTTTCAACGGGAGGTTGCTAAAGATCCTGAGTTTGTAGATAAAAATCTCAACGATATATGTGCTTCAATTCAGTACACAATTGTAGAGATTTTAATGGATAAAATTAAAAAAGCGGTAAAAGAAACTGGCATTACGAAAGTTGCAATTGGAGGCGGTGTTTCTGCAAATAGTGGAATTCGGGAAGCGCTTAAAAAAGCGGAAGCTAAATACGGCTGGAAAACGTTTATCCCAAAGTTTGAATACACCACAGATAACGCGGCAATGATAGGTATTGTAGGCTATTTAAAATACAAATCTGAAAATCTTGAAAATACAGGTTTTAAAGAAACCCGTGTAATGGCGCAATCTCGTCTTAAAATATAAGTATGCAGTTATTTTATAATCCAGATATTGCTGCAGAAGCAAAACAAGCAACTTTTCCTAAAGACGAGAGTAAACATATCGTAAAAGTTCTGCGGAAAAAAGCGGGAGACCTACTCGACATCACTAATGGCTCAGGCAATTTTTTTAAAGCCGAAATCACAACCGCAAGTCCTTCTGGATGTATTGTAAAAATCATCGAAGTCACAACTCAAAATCCTCTTTCTTATGGGTTACATATGGCTGTTGCTCCTACTAAACTGAATGATAGATTTGAATGGTTTTTAGAAAAAGCTACCGAGATAGGTATCACTGAAATCACACCCATAATTTGTGATCACAGCGAGCGTAAAGTAATTAAAGAAGATAGATACGAGCGTATTTTACAAAGCGCTATGAAGCAGTCGCTAAAAGCCTATATCCCTAAATTAAATCCAGCTATTTCTTTTTCAGAATTTGTCGCACTTACCACAGAATATAACGGGTCAAAATATATCGCGCATTGCGAAGAAACTTCAAAATTCTCGCTCAAGCAAAAATTACAGAAAGGTGATTCTAATTTAATTTTGATAGGACCCGAAGGCGACTTTTCTACTTCAGAAATTAAGAATGCCATACAAGCAGGTTTTGCTCCGGTAATGCTTGGAGAAAGTAGACTACGTACTGAAACCGCTGCCGTAGTCGCGGTGCATAGCGTTGCTTTTGTTAATGAACAAGCTTAGAATTAGCCCATAATCTTAACCAGTAATTCTTTTAAAATATCACCTTGTGGTAATTGATTTGCACCTACACCTTTACCTTTCATGTCTGCGTCACGCAAAAGATTAATTATATAGCTTACTTTTTTCATGGGGTAATTGCGGCACGCATCTACATATTCTCCAACAAAATACGGACTGACACTGAGTGCTTTTGCAACAGAATTTTTGTCTTTACTCGGCAAGCCGTGATACATCAACAACTTTTGAAAGTACTGAAAAAGCAGCGCTATAGTAACCACCATAGGATTGTCCTTAGGGTTTTGTGAGAAATAATTAATGATGCGGTGCGCTTTTACAATCTCCTTATTACCTATTGCTTTACGCAATTCAAAATTATTATAGTCTTTACTAATACCTATATTTTCTTCTATAGCAAGTGGTGTAATAGCACTTCCCGCAGGCAAAATCAACATCAATTTTTGAAGTTCGTTATTTATTTTTGAAAGATCTGTGCCTAAAAACTCAACAAGCATATGAGCCGCTTTGGGCTCTACCGTATAATTTTTGCTACTCATCACTTTCCTAATCCAGTCACTTACCTGGTTGTCATACAGTTTTTTACTTTCAAATACCAGACCGTTTTTGACTAGGGCTTTGTAAACCTTCTTACGCTTATCTATCTTTTTGTATTTATAGCAAAAAACCAGCACGGTAGTATGCTGCGGATTTTCGGCATAGGCCTCGAGTTTGTTTTTCTTATCCTCGCTCTGTGCATTAATCTCACGGGCCATATCCTGAGCTTCTTTTACAATTACCACTTGATGCTCTGCCATCATAGGGTAACGCTTGGCTTGTGCAACTACATCATCAAGTGATACATCACGACCGTATAAGACCATTTGATTAAACCCGCGCTCTTCTTCGGTTAAAACCTTATCTGCTATAAAATCTGCAAGCTGATCTATATAATAGGACTCCTCCCCCATTAAAAAATAAATAGGCTTTAGATTTCCATTTTTAATATCCTTAACTATACGGGTAACTTCTTCCACAAAAAGATCTATTTAATAAGGCTTAACAGTATAAACTTGGTAAAAAATTATAAAGGTTGATTACCTTTGAAACGATGCAGCAATTGAACTTCCCCAAGTATACTTTTCGGGTCAAAAATAGCGAAAATAAACCGCTTATATTTGACGACATACGCAAAAAATTTGTTCGGCTCACGCCGGAAGAATGGGTGCGTCAACACACCGTAACTCATATGTTACAAGCTTATAATTACCCTATTTCGCTGGTGAATGTTGAGAAAGAGCTTAAGATTAATAAGCTCTCTAAACGGTATGATGTTGTCATTTTTAACCCAGACGGAAGCATCAAGCTTATTATTGAGTGTAAAGCACCTAAGATTAATATCAATCAAGACACTTTTGACCAGATAGCACGATATAATCTAGCACTAAAAGCAGAGTATCTTATGGTTACAAATGGTTTAAATCATTACTATTGCCAGATGGATTATGATGCAGAAAAGTATATTTTTCTTCGGGATCTACCTGTTTACAACCTTTAAATACAAATCGTGAAAGTAGCTATAGTTATACTCAACTGGAATGGCAGACACCTGCTTGAAGAATACCTACCATCGGTAATTGCGCATAGTGCAAATGAGGCTCATATATATGTTGCAGATAATGCATCAACAGATGATTCTGTTGAATTTATAAAGCAATACTTTCCGCAGGTTACCTGTATACTAAACAAAAGCAATGGTGGGTATGCTAAAGGATACAATGATTCTTTAAAAGGTCTTTCTGAAGATTTATTAGTTTTAATGAATAGCGATATTCTTACTACAGAAGACTGGCTAAAACCTATTATTCAAGAATTTAAAAAAGATAATCACCTAGGGGCTGCACAGCCAAAAATACTAGATCTAAAACGCAAAACACATTTTGAATACGCCGGTGCAGCCGGTGGTTTTATTGACTCTTTAGGATATCCCTTTTGTCGCGGTCGTATTTTTGACACTGTAGAAGAAGATCACGGTCAGTATGATGATACATTACCTATATTTTGGGCTAGTGGCGCTTGTTTTGTCGTGAGAAATGAACTCTTTTGGAAAGCAGGAGCTTTAGATGAACTCTTTTTTGCACATCAAGAGGAGATTGATTTATGCTGGCGTATTCAAGCAGAAGGTTTTAAAATTAAAAGTATAGGAGTGAGCGCCGTATATCATTTAGGTGGTGCAACCCTAGAACAAATGAACCCGCAAAAGACATTTTTAAACTTTAGAAACAACCTTATACTTTTGCTCAAAAATGTATCTGGTTTTAAAGTCTGGTATATTTTATTTTTTAGAATGTGTTTAGATGGAGTTGCTGCACTAAAATTTCTTTTTGAAGGAAAATCAACACATTTTTTTGCAATTTTAAGAGCTCATTTTAACTTTTACTCAAAATTATTTTTAGTTATTCAAAAAAGACGTAACACAAAGAAAATCAAGAGTTATGCCTCAATTTATTCGATTGTTTATGCGTATTTCATACGGAAAACTAAACACTATAACGAACTCTTTTAACAAAATCTAAAGTATTGTTAAGTTTGGTCATTTACATTGTATTTTAGGTATATTTGGGTCCTATAAATTAAATAGAAAACAACTAAATTATGAGAAAATTAATGCTTGTATCAGCTTCTGCTTTGATACTACTTTCCTCTTGCGTATCTCAGAAAAAATATGCTGCATTAGAGGCAAAACAACTTGAAACTCAAGATATGCTGAACTCAGCCACTGTCAAATTGAATTCTTGTTTAGCTCAAAGTGAAACGTTACGTGAACAAATAGGTGATTTAAGAAAAACTAATAATAGCTTAATTGACACTCAAGGTAATTTAACTACTTTATCTACTAAAGGAGCAGAAAATTTAGAGAAGTCTTTAGAGCAAATGAAAGAAAAAGATCTACAGATCAAAACTTTCCGTGATGCTTTAAACAAGAAAGATTCTGTTACTTTAGCTTTAGTTACTAGCTTAAAAGGAGCAATAGGAAACTTAAATGATGAAGATATTGAGATCAATGTTGAAAAAGGTGTTGTTTACGTTTCTATCTCAGACAAGTTATTATTTAACAGTGGTCGTTGGGATGTAACTAGCCGTGCTAAACAAGTATTAGGTAAAGTTGCTACTGTTGTAAAAAACCAACCAGAGATTGAATTTATGGTTGAAGGTCATACAGACAGTAAAGCTATTAGCACTGCAGTAATCGAAGATAACTGGGATTTAAGTGTTAAACGTGCAACTTCTGTGGTTCGTATTTTACAAAAAGAATTTGGTGTACCACCAGAGCGTATGGTAGCTGCAGGTAGAAGTTATTATGTTCCTGTTGCAAGCAACGATACAGAAGATGGTCGTGCTCGTAACCGTAGAACTCGTATAGTAGTTCTTCCTAAACTTGATCAATTTTACAAAATGATCGAAGACGGAATGCCAAAAGCAAAATAATTTTCTAGTAATAGAAAACAAAAAACCCGGTCGAATGACCGGGTTTTTTATTGCCTTATAGTTTTAAGAATTACTTGGCTAAAAAGTCTATAAGTATTTTATTCAACTCTTCAGTATGTGTAAAGACTAAGCCGTGAGGTGCATCGTTTATAATCTCTAAAGTACTTCCTTTTACAATTGATGCTGCTTGTTTTGCCGAAGGTTCTATAGGCACAACTTGATCTGCATCACCATGTACGATGAGTGTAGGTATATCAAAACTTTTCAAATCTTCTCTAAAATCTGTTGTCCCAAAAGAATCTATACAATCTACTGTCGCTTTTGGGGAAGCTTGCGATGCAACAGACCAGTTAAAATGAACTTGCGATTTACTTATTCGATCTTTGTTATCACCGTAGTTTACAAAGTTATTGCCAAAGTCTTCAAGGAAACTCAATCGATCCTTACGTACACCCGCTTTGAACTGCTCAAATGTTTCCGCAGGCACTCCTTTAGGATTATCATCTGTTTTGAGCATAAATGCCGCTACTGAAGAAATTAATGCTGCTTTTTTAAGTTTAGAAGTTCCATAATTACCTATATATCTAGAAACTTCACCTCCACCCATAGAGAAACCTACGAGCGTGATGTTTGTAAGATTAAGCACATTTATAAGATCATTAAGATCTTTTGCCAGGGTATCATAATCATAACCGCCCCAAGGCTTATCTGATTTTCCAAAACCTCTGCGGTCATAAGCTATAACACGATGCCCTGCATTAATTAAAGGCTCTACTTGATATTCCCACATTTGATGACTTAAAGGCCACCCATGAATAAGTATTACAGGATCTCCACTGCCATAGTCGTGGTAAAATAGTTTAATAGATTCGTCGTTTTCGGTTGAAGTTGTTTCAAGGTAATTCATAGTATTTTTATTTTACCTTAAATTACAATCTAAGCAACTAGCAATCAAATTGTGATTCGCAATTTATAAGAATTTTAACCAGAACCTATAAAAAAATCTAAATGGTTAATGAGCCTTTACCTTCCCGTATTAAAACAGCTTCACCACTTGTAAGGTCTATTACTGTAGAAGGTACATTATCCCCATAACCGCCATCAATTACTACGTCTACAAGCTTATCCCACTTTTCTAAAATAAGTTCTGGATCTGTAGTATATTCTACAACCTCATCTTCATCATAAATAGATGTCGAGATAATAGGATTGCCCAGCTCTTTTACAATCGCTCGTGCAATATTATTGTCAGGCACTCTTATACCTACAGTTTTCTTCTTTTTGAAGACTGAAGGTAAATTATTATTACCAGGTAATATAAAAGTATAAGGACCCGGTAAAGCACGCTTTAACAGCTTGAATGTAGGTGTATCTATTTGTCTAACATATTCCGAAATATTACTTAAATCTTCACATATAAAAGAAAAATTGGCCTTTTCAAGTTTAATACCACGTAGTTGAGCAACACGGGTTAATGCTTTAGTACTGGTAATATCGCAGCCCAAACCATAAACCGTATCTGTAGGATAAATGATGACACCATCATTTTTTAAAATCTTTACGATGCGCTTAATTTCGCGTTCGCTGGGATTATCATTATATAGTTTTATAAATTTTGCCATACCTTTTATGCTTTCTCAACCTCACTCTCAAGTTTTAGGACTTCTGAGCCATCCTCTTGCTTAATGTAAAGGGCTTTATTACCTTCTTCCCCATCACGGGTAATTTCAGAACCATCTATAGTTCTGGTAATTTTTTTAGTATAAGTTTTTTCAACTTTACCGGTTGCTGTCCCATTTCCCCACTTCCATTTTACTTCACTTCCTTCTCGTATCATAGTTTTTTTTTCTAAAGTTAACAGAGCCGGTTATTTTACAAAGCAATTCTAACAGAAGATTAACGAGTTAAGTCTTAAAAACCTAATTAGGATTTGGTTATTTATAAGAATTTAATTTTTGAAGGTTCAACCTCATGAAAGACTCCCAGTTTTGCTCGATCTCTTTGTTTTGAGAATGGTTAGTTTCCTTATCAAACCGAATTTGCATAGCTCTGCGTTGCGCTTCAATACTTTTGTAAATTTTTTGGATTTCTGCTTTAGAATTATCCGTAAACCGGTATTCAGCAATAGCCTTTCTTAGCAAACGTGCATGCAATTCAGATATATCAAAGTGAGTTTGCTCGTGCGCCAGCGTATTTTCATCTATCAACTTAGGCTTATACCAAGATAAATTAGGATAAAAATTTGCCGAAATTACAGAAGCTTTCTTAACTAGATAACCTTCGCTATTTATGGTGTATTTATGACTTAAACCTGAATTTGCCGTTGCTGCATAAGCGCTTCCTCTTTCTGGAGTGGCTCTAAAATCTGACCATTCTAGTGGATTATTGGCGTCCCAGGCAAAGCGATATTCTTTCTTTTGTACCGAAATAAATAGAGCAGCACAAACTATCAAATAAAATAATCGAAGCATTAGGTCTTTTGTTTTTTCTTTTTTGCAGCAGGAAATAAAACATTATTTAAGATTAGACGATATCCAGGACTCGTAGGGTGTAATTCTAATTCGGTTTTAGGATCTCCCACTCTATGCTGGTAATCTTCAGGATCGTGACCTCCATAAAATGTAAAAAAACCTTTTCCTTTAACGCCGTGTATGTATCTCGCCTCACCATTGGCCTTATTTTCACCTAAAACCAAGACTGTCGCCTTAATTTCTAAAGGATTGAACGCTGTAGTTTGCCCCATAAAACCCTTTACTAATGCCGTGTGGTTTTGACATAACATGGTGGGAACAGGATCCCATTTTGCTGAGAAGCTCTTAAGGCCAAAATAATCTGTATCAGGATTTACACTGCGTACAGGAGTTGTATCTATACTCGAAAATTCATATTTAATGGGAGAGCGCTCTAAGGTAAAATCTGTAAAAGCAAATGTGCGTTCATAATTTATCAAAGTCTGGTAGTTAGCGTCAGAAGCATCACCGTCAAACATGGGCTCACAAATATCAACTCCGGCTGCAGAAAGTGCAATATCAAAACTATCTGTAGCGCTACACATCGCAAACATAAAACCACCACCTATTACATAATCACTTATTTTACTGGCTACGGCAAGCTTTTCTTGAGACACTTTAGTATAACCCAGCTCTGCGGCTAACGCCTCTGCATTTTGCTTTTCAGTGATGTACCAGGGTGTAGCTCTGTATGTACCATAAAACTTTCCATATTGTCCTGTAAAATCCTCATGATGTAAATGCAACCAGTCGTAAAGTACTAACTCATCTCCTAGAACTTCTTTGTCGTAAATTTTAGTATAAGGTATTTCTGCATATTCTAAAACCATGGTGACTGCATCATCCCAGGGCACAGAACCATCTGGAGTATATACTGCAATTTTTGGAGCTTTTTCCAAGACTACGGCTTCCATATTTTGAGACGGACTTTCTATTTCTGCAAGAATACTTTCGGTCTTTGCATCGCTAAGCACTTCATAAGATATTCCTCTAATTTTGCATTCTCTTCTTAAACTTTCAGAATCCTGCAGTAGAAATGAACCTCCTCTATAATTAAGAAGCCATTTAACATTTTGTTGTTGAGCTAGTGACCAGTATGTAATGCCATATGCTTTTAGATGCTCTTTTTGACTTTCGGCATCCATGGGGATAAGCACATATGAAGCAAATGACTCAACAGATAGCATAATCGCTATGAGAAGCAAGAAAAAAGATTTGAAGCTATTTTGTTTCAATCTAAGGAATAATTTGAAATTACATATGTTCATAAGCATTGCTGAAAATACAACGTATCAAAGAATATGCCTAGTATAATTAATTTGATTTTGGTCGTAAAATTCCGACCATATGATTAATTGCTAAACCAAAATACAACTTTTCCTTATTGTAGATAAATTGAGGAGAAATACTAAGCCCATAAAAGCGCGTAGTAAATTCAATTCTTGGTGTTAGCAATAAACCAACTGAAGTGGAAGACACATAATCATAGGTATAATTTTCAACGAGAAAAGAGTTATCTACTGGTTCAAAGTTATAAGCATCTTTAATTTGAACAAATCCTACACCTCCCATAAAATTTAAACGAATGCTACCTGATTTATTTAAAACAATGATTCGTCCCGCTTGTAAATCATAAAGGGTGGTTTCTTCTAATGGCTTGATCAGATTTAATAAAAAAACTCCTACTAATCCTGAAGAATAATCATCTGGCTTATTCTTAGATGCTCTTAACAATTGAGACCACCCTACAGCAAAAGAATATTTTTGGTTATAAGTATAGTTAAAACTAACCGAAGCCCCCAAGTGAGTGCCTAAGGAGGCACCAGCTTCAAAATAAAATGCATTTTTTTCAATGAATTGTGCTTGTAAACAACCCACTATAAAGCTAAATAGTAGCGCAGTTAAAAACCATTTCTTCATAACACTACTTTATATTATAGATGATAAACCCAAGAAATAGTTGCGTCAATTATAAGCAAAAAAAAAGGAAGCCCTTTAAGCTTCCTTTTTTACTATAATATAAGTTCATTTCAATTAAAAAGGAACTTCATCTTCCCCATCCCGATCAAAACCACCATCATTCATAGAGCTACCAAAAGCCTGATCTGGCGTAGGCGTTGGAAATGACTCTGGTCTAAAGGTATCATCATTGGCCGCTGCATTTTGGTTCATAGCAGATTCAAATTGATACGGTGTATTAAAATCATCAAGATTATCAAATTTACCTAAATGCCCAATAAACTTAAGACGTATATTTTCTAAACCACCATTACGATGTTTTGCAATGATAAATTCTGCTTGACCATCTGTTGGGCTACGCTCTTCATCATCCCATTCGTCAATTTTATAATATTCAGGACGATAAATAAAGGATACAATATCTGCATCCTGTTCAATTGCTCCAGATTCCCTAAGGTCAGAAAGTAAAGGTCTTTTACTACCTCCACGGGTTTCTACGGCTCTCGAAAGCTGTGAAAGTGCAATTACGGGTACCATAAGTTCTTTTGCCAGCGCTTTAAGGTTACGGGAAATCATCGAGATTTCCTGCTCTCTGTTTCCGTTCTTTTGGCTACCTCCTGCAGTCATTAACTGCAAGTAATCAATAATAATCATTTTAATACCGTGCTGTGAAGCAAGACGACGTGCTTTTGCACGTAAATCGAAAATGGAAAGTGACGGGGTATCATCTATAAACAAAGGTGCTTTCTCAAGACTTTTAACCTTTACGTTAAGTTGCTCCCACTCGTGTTTCTCTAATTTACCAGTACGTAGTTTTTCTGAAGAAAGCCCTGTTTCTGACGAAATTAAACGCGTAATTAACTGTACCGAAGCCATCTCCAGAGAGAAGAATGCTACAGGAATACCTTGCCCTACGGCAATATTACGCGCCATTGATAAGGTTAATGCGGTTTTACCCATACCCGGACGAGCAGCAACAATAATTAAATCACTAGGCTGCCAACCCGAAGTTAATTTATCTAAACGATCAAAACCGGAAGAAACCCCGGAAAGACCTTCTTTGTTAGAAATCTCTTCGATCTTCTTTTTTGCCTGTATTACAAGACTTTGAGCAGTTTCTGAACTTCGCTTAATGTTTCCCTGAGTTACCTCATATAATTTACTCTCCGCTGTATCTAAAAGGTCAAAAACGTCTGTTGTCTCATCATAGGCTTCTTCTATGATTTCGTTAGAAATCTTAATAAGACTTCGCTGTATGTATTTCTGTAAAATAATACGCGCATGATATTCAATATGCGCTGAAGAGGATACTTTTTGGGTTAACTGAATTAAATAATAATCACCACCTGCCTGTTCAAGCTTAGCCATTTTCTTTAATTGCTCAGAAACGGTTAATAAGTCTATAGGCTCACCATTTTCAAACAGGGCACGTATTGCATCATATATGTGGTGATGTGCTTCTTTATAGAAGACTTCAGGAGTTAAAATATCAATTATTTCATCAACACCTTTTTTATCAATCATCATTGCTCCAAGAACAACTTGCTCTAGATCAATGGCTTGCGGCGGTATTTTACCTCGCTCTAGCGAAATAACTTCTTTTGAAGGATTGATATAATTGGGTTTTGTTTTTACTTGTTCCATTAGAGCAAATGTAAAGAATGTGTTAAGGGCAGCTTAATATTCTACACCTCGGTTATTCACCAGAAGTTAACAAATAACCTGTGAATAACTTTAATATTTTGTTGATAAGCATAAAAAAATCCGGAACCTAGGATTCCGGAAATTACGCGCAAGTGATGTTTAAAAGGTTAACCTTTAAATACACCCATATTTGAATATTTGTCCATTCGCTTCTCTACTAATTCTGATGCTGATAAGTTTTTTAAATCCTTAAATGTGCTCAAAATGGTATCTTTTACAGTAGCAAATGTTTCTTCTCTTTGTGTATGTGCACCACCTAGAGGTTCTTTAATAATAGAATCTATAACCTTAAGACGCTTGGCATCGTTAGCTGTTAGTTTTAGTGCTTCTGCTGCAATCTCTTTATACTCCCAACTTCTCCAAAGTATAGACGAACAGTTTTCTGGTGATATTACAGAATACCAAGAGTTTTCTAACATCATAACTTTATCTCCAACGCCAATACCCAGTGCTCCACCACTAGCACCTTCACCTATCACTATGACGATAACAGGTACTTTGAGACGCATCATTTCAAGAATATTTCGTGCGATTGCTTCACCCTGACCGCGCTCTTCTGCCTCAAGACCGGGATAAGCTCCAGGAGTATCAATAAATGATACTACTGGCAAACCAAATTTCTCTGCACTCTTCATTAAACGCAGCGCTTTACGATATCCTTCTGGATTTGCCATACCAAAATTGCGGTACTGCCTGGTCTTGGTATTATAACCTTTTTGTTGACCTATAAGCATAAAACTCTGGTCTCCTATCTTACCCAAACCGCCTATCATTGCCTTATCATCTTTTACATTGCGATCACCGTGCAACTCTAAAAAAGTATCGCCGCATAGCGCTTTGATATAATCTAATGTATAAGGTCTGTTAGGGTGACGTGATAATTGCACACGCTGCCATGCTGTAAGATTTTTGTATATATCTTTCTTAGTCTCTGCAAGTTTCTTTTCGATCTGTTTGCAGGTATTAGTAACATCTACGTCACTTTCTTCACCAATTAAAGAACATTTTTGAAGCTGTTCTTCCAGCTCTTTAATAGGTTGTTCAAAATCTAAATATTCCATTAGGGGAAAATTTTAGTTAGCTCACAAATATAACGGTTTTAGAAACCTTTTGCCAAAGTCTTAACCCATTTTAATCGTGAAGCCGTCTTAATTATTCTACTTGTTTTTTTAATAGTCGGGCATTGCGCCTTTTACGTTGCATTTTTAAAATACCATTACCTATAACTGTAAGTAAGATTAGTAATGCTCCGTAATAAAATCCTGTATTCATCTCTTCTGCATCTCCCAGAATTAAATACGCTAATACGATCCCATAAACAGGCTCCATATTAGTGGTAAGCATTACCGTGTAAGGTGTTAAATGCTTCATCACTTTAATTGCAGCTATAAATGCATATGAGGTACAAATGGTAGCCAGTATTAAAATATAAAACCAGTCTGATTCTTTTAACTGAAAAAACTCAGCATCAAAGCGGGCCGTGATAAGAAGAAAAACAGTTATAAATAAAGTACCGGTAAGTAGCTCATAAAAAGAAATCACGACATGATTATGTTTTTGTATAAACTTCCCATTAATTAAGGTGAAAATTGCAGATAGTAAAGCTGAAATAAGAGCCACAATTATACCTTCAGTATACCGGGTTTCTACTTCAAATATGAGGTATAATCCTGCGATTACCAACAGACCAAAAATTATCTCGTACCAGATCACTTTCCGCTTATAAAATATAGGTTCAAGTATACTTGTAAAAAAAGCTCCTGTACTCATCATAGCCAATGTTATAGATACATTTGAGAGTTTTATGGCTCCAAAAAATGTAAGCCAGTGGAGTGCTATGATAATTCCGGCAGCGGTAAGCTTTAATTGATTTGACCGTGTTGTTTTAAGCGATATTTTTTTATATCGAATGTACAGATATATAAAAAATGAGGCGATAAGCATTCTATACCAAACCAGCGCTACCGTGTCTACAGTAATTAGCGCACCTAAAACTGCTGTAAACCCCCAGATAAACACAATAAAGTGAAAATGAAGGTAGCTTTTTAAACTATCGTTTTGCATTATTGAGCAGATAAATGGCTAAAATACCAAAGAGTACATTAGGTAACCAGACCGCTACCAGCGGAGAGAAATCAGATTGTTCTGATATAGTACCAAAAACTTTATCAAAAAATATAAATATAAATGCCAGTGAGATACCTAATGCAAGGTTAATTCCCATACCTCCTCTGCGTTTCATTGAAGAAACTGCTACAGCTATTATCGTAAGTATATAGGCACTTACCGGTAAACTGAATCGTTTGTATAAAGTCACTTCATACCGGTTAATAGCAGAAGATCCTCTTGCTTTTTCTTTAGCTATAAACTCGCGCAGTTTTGGGGTTGTTAGAGTTTCTGCGATATATTCTAACGGAGTTAAATCTTCTAGATCAAAGGCAAAAAGAGTATCTAGTTTTGTCTCGCTTATTAAAATATCACCTTCCTTACCTATTATTCTTTTTTTGTATCCGTTAAGGCGATACAAGGTATCTTCAGGACTGTAGACAATACTACGGGCTTGAATTTTGTATTTTAAGGTATTATCTTCAAAATGTTCTAATGTAAAATTCTGTCCCATTTTACTTGAAGGAGTAAAACGGCTCACGTAGATAAAATCATTGTCATTTATCTGGCGATACACATTGCGTGTTTCCCGGTCTGCTTTATTATTCTTTAAATATTCATAAGAAAACTCATTAAATCCCCTGCTCGCTGCCGGTGCTAAGTACGTACCTAAAATATATGCACCTACACAAACAATGGTTGCTCCTATTAAGTAAGGACGTAAAAATCTGTAAAAAGAAACACCAGAACTTAAAAAAGCAATAACCTCGGTATTATTAGCCAGCTTTGACGTAAACCAGATAACAGATAAAAACAAAAACAGCGGAAATAACAGGTTTGCAAAGTAAACTGTGAAGTTTAAGTAATATAACGCCACTTCCAGAAAAGGCACTTCATTAGCAAGCATCTTATCTATCTTTTCGGCAAGATTTACAGTTATCCCTATGGGAATAAATAAAACAAGCATCATGATAAATGTACCCAGATAACGCTTAAGAATGTACCAGTCTAGGATTTTCATTTATAACCTTTTGTCCATTTGTTTAACCATTTTTTCTTTCCAGGAATAAAAATCTCCAGCGATAATATGTTTACGCGCCTCACGTACCAGCCACATATAAAAACCTAAGTTGTGTATTGTTCCTATTTGCCTTCCCAGAATTTCATTTACACTAAAAAGATGACGTACATAAGCTTTAGAATATTCTTGATCTACCCAGGTCGTTCCGTCTGGATCTAATGGTGAGAAATCTGCTTCCCACTTTTTATTCTTGATGTTTATTGTACCGTGTTGCGTAAATAAAGTACCATTTCTACCATTACGGGTTGGCATCACACAGTCGAACATATCTATACCTAACGCAATATTTTCTAAAATATTTATAGGTGTACCTACCCCCATAAGGTAACGCGGTTTTTCCTTCGGAAGAATTGCGGTAACAATTTCGGTCATTGCATACATTTCTTCAGCCGGCTCTCCTACAGAAAGTCCGCCTATGGCATTCCCTACCGCTCCTGCATTTGCTATATATTCCGCAGATTGTTTTCTTAAATCTTTATAAGTACTCCCCTGTACAATAGGAAAAAATGCTTGATCATAACCATATTTAACCGGTGTTTTATCGAGATGATTTATACAACGATCTAACCAGCGGTGCGTCATATGCATAGATCGTTTTGCATAATTGTAATCGCAAGGATAGGGAGTACACTCATCAAAAGCCATGATAATATCTGCACCTATGCTGCGCTGTATTTCCATTACCCGCTCTGGGGTAAACAGGTGCATAGACCCATCTATATGTGATTTAAACTTCACACCTTCCTCTTTAATTTTACGGTTTGCAGAAAGAGAATATACCTGATAACCGCCACTATCTGTCAAGATATTACGATCCCAGTTCATAAACTTATGTAAACCACCGGCCTTCTCGAGAATATCTATTTGAGGACGCAGGTATAAATGATAGGTGTTACCCAGAATGATATCAGGGTTGATATCTTCTCTAAGCTCTCGTTGATGCACACCTTTAACTGTACCTACTGTGCCTACCGGCATAAAAATAGGAGTTTCAATAGTACCGTGATCTGTAGTTAGTGTACCTGCGCGTGCTTGACTGCCTGCGTCAGTATTAAGAAGATTAAATTGCATAGCTTAATTTAGAGGGGCAAAGATAAAACTATTTAACAGATAGATAAGAAAGACATCACGTCATAATGCTAATTATGCAGTAGAAAATGAAAAGTTCTTAATTTTCCTTAAAAGCTTAGTAATATATAGGTTATTGATTGTAATCCCTATTCAAAAACGGTATTTTTGAAGTTCAATTTTAACTCAATAAAAATGCCAAACACAAAACAATTAGAGGATTTTGTTTCTCAGGTAAGAAGAGACATCGTAAGGCAAGTACATGGAGTGAACTCTGGTCATCCAGGAGGATCTTTAGGTTGTGCAGAATTTTTTGTCGCCTTATATCAAGAAGTAATGAAGCGTAAAGATGGCTTTGATATGGATGGCAAAGACGAGGATTTATTCTTCCTGTCTAATGGTCATATATCACCCGTATTTTATAGCGTTTTGGCTAGATCAGGATATTTTCCTGTAGCTGAATTAAATACATATAGAAAAATAAATTCACGTGTACAGGGTCACCCTACCACGCACGAAGGTTTACCGGGAATTCGTATTGCCTCTGGTTCACTAGGTCAAGGAATGAGTGTAGCCTTAGGTGCTGCTCAAACTAAAAAATTAAATGGAGATCCTAACTTAGTGTATTCTTTACACGGTGATGGTGAACTTCAAGAAGGTCAAAACTGGGAGGCAATTATGTATGCTTCTGCAAACAAAGTTGATAATCTTATCTCAACTATAGATTTAAACGGTCAGCAAATTGACGGTAGTACAGACCACGTTTTAAATATGGGAAGTATTCGCGCTAAGTTTGAGGCTTTTGGCTGGGAAGTTCTTGATGTAGAAAAAGGAAATGATATTACTGCGGTAGTAGAAGGCTTAAATAACGCAAAATCATTAACAGGAAAAGGAAAACCTGTTTGTATTTTACTACATACTATAATGGGTAATGGTGTAGATTTTATGATGGGTACTCACGCTTGGCATGGTAAAGCGCCTAATGATGATCAACTTGAATCTGCTTTAACTCAAAACCCGGAAACTCTAGGTGATTATTAATCACGTAACACTCAAGAGATTTCTAAAACTTTAAAAATACATTCATGAAAAAATATATAAACTCAGGAAATATAGATACACGTTCAGGTTTTGGTGCGGGTATGGATGAACTTGGAAAGACTCACGAAAATGTAGTTGCTCTTTGTGCAGACCTTACCGGTTCTCTAAAACTGAATGACTTTGAAAAAAATCACCCAGAACGTTTTTTTCAAACGGGTATCGCTGAAGCAAATATGATAGGTATGGCCGCGGGTATGACCATAGGAGGTAAAGTACCTTATGCTACTACTTTTGCAAACTTTGCTACAGGTCGTGTTTACGATCAGATACGTCAAAGTGTGGCCTATTCAGGTAAAAATGTAAAAATCTGTGCTTCTCACGCCGGTCTTACGTTAGGCGAAGATGGTGCTACGCATCAAATTCTTGAAGATTTAGGTTTAATGAAAATGTTACCAGGAATGACGGTAATTAATACGTGTGATTACAATCAAACCAAAGCAGCGACAATCGCGATCGCAGATCACGAAGGCCCTGTTTATTTGCGTTTTGGTCGCCCTAGCGTTGCTAATTTCACAGAAAAAGATGGCAAATTTGAAATAGGTAAAGCATTGCATTTACTTGATGGTTCTGATGTAACTATCGTTGCTACCGGGCACTTGGTTTGGGAAGCAATTAAAGCTGCTGAAGAATTAAATGAAAATGGAATTAGCGCTGAAGTAATAAACATTCACACTATTAAGCCGCTAGACGAGGAAGCAATTTTAAATTCTGTAAAGAAAACCAGATGTATTGTTACCTGTGAAGAGCATAATTTTCTAGGTGGTTTAGGAGAAAGTGTTGCGCGCGTACTGGCTACTAACGACCCTGCTCCTCAAGAATTTGTGGCAACTCACGATACCTTTGGCGAAAGTGGAACTCCTGCTGAGCTTATGGAAAAATATGGTTTAAATACTAAATCTATTATTGAAGCCGTTAATAAAGTGCTGACAAGAAAGTAAACATTTTAAGGACAATTCCTAAAAGTGTTTACCTCTATCAACCAAAAATTCTGAAGGTTTTTAAATAAACCAAACTTAATTTTAACGGCTCTAAAAAACAAGAAGAGCACAAAATAACCGATATGAAGAATTTATTTTTAGGAATTTTATTTTTAGCCGCAGGCGCAGCACACGCACAATCAGACCCTGGTTTTGGTATAAAAGCTGGTCTTAACTATGGCGGAACAGGAGATATAAGTGATTCTACAAAGAAAGCTTACGAGAATCCAAGTAGTGATATAGGTTATCACATAGGAGTTTTTGGACGTACTGGAGACAAACTGTATTTTAGACCAGAGCTTGTATATACTAAGCTTAATTCTACTTATGAAGATTCTGACTTTAGTATGCAAAAATTAGACGCACCCTTATTAATAGGTTACGAAGTTTTTGGTCCACTTAATGTATTTGCAGGACCTTCATTGCAATATATACTAGACACAGACTATGATGGCCTGACTTTAGGAGATGTAAAAAATGATTTTACAGTAGGACTTAATGTTGGAGCCGGAGTATCTCTGGGTAAACTAGGAATTGATTTACGTTATGAAAGAGGCTTTGGAGATAACGAAGCAGAGTTTTTAGACACTAACGGAATTATTAGAGATGGTTCTCGTATAGATACACGACCAGACCAGTTAATTTTAAGTTTATCGTTAAACCTCTAAGGTTAGTAAAACCGAAAGATTAAAGTGATAAAAAAATCCCCGCAAGATCTAATCTTGCGGGGATTTTTTATTATTCTTAGTTAAGCAAGAGGATATTAGTTTACATCAGGATCTAAATAGTCTGGAGTACCATCATTATTAGAATCTGTATAGGTTATAGTACCATCTGCGTTAATTACAATCTCATCACGCGTAAGAGTACCATCGCCATCGTCATCTGCATCTAAATAGTCTGGAATATTATCTCCATCACTATCATCTTCTATTTCATTTAAAAAATTATTTCCATTAATATCTTCTTTCCAATTAGGAACACCATCATTATCATCATCAGTGTCTTCAACAGCTCGGTAAAGGTCAAATGTAAAAACAAGATCTGAGTATGCGCTATAACCTGATCCTGAACCATTGAAATACGCTAAACCACTAGGAATAAAAACAGCTCCAATACCATAATCATTACCGAAACTTACTGAACCATCTGCATTTTGGGTGAACTGAGTACCTGCTTTAAGATTTTTTAAACCGTTTGCAAACCCAAATACAACTTGTGTTAAATCAAACCAAACCGGTGTTACTGAACTATCAAATTTAGCACCACCCACAACATTACCTTGATAATTTACAAAAGTAGAATCTGCAAACGTAGGCTGTAAACCAGCACCCTCTCTAGCTATTAAACTATATAACGTATACTCTGTGTCCAGATATGTAAACTTCTCTTCAACAACCTGCGACATTAAAGGTGTTTTATCTGAATTTGAACCACTTATCGTATCAAATACAATTTTATAATTAAAACCATCTTCTTTAGCTTCAAACTCCTCATAATTATAAAAGTGGGTATTTAAATACGCTTTCAAATTTGCCTGACTTTCAACTTCAACCTCACCTCGATCACGCGGTGGAGTAACTTCTACAGAATCATCATCTTTGCTACACGAGGCTAAAATAAAAAGGCCTAAAACAGCCACAATCACATTTCTAATCATATTCATCATATTCCTTTTAGGTCGCGCAAGATACAATTTTGCGCTATTTTTGTGTTATTAAAAACGAGCTTTAAAGCAATAGATTATGCGAGTTGACAAATATTTGTGGTGTATACGGTACTTTAAATCACGTTCTATAGCTACGAATGCCTGCAAAAAAGGACAGGTAAAAATTAAAGATGTTGCAGTTAAACCTTCACGAGAAGTTTTTCCGTCAGACACTATACAAGTTAGAAAAAATCAGGTTGACTATGTTCTTGAAGTCATAGAGCACCCGCCCAGCCGTGTAGGCGCTAAACTTGTGGGACTTTATGTCATAGATAAAACACCCGCAGAAAACCTGGAAAAATTAGACCTGCTTAAATATTCTAAAGATTATTACCGCAAACGCGGTACAGGCCGCCCTACTAAGAAAGATCGTAGGGACCTCGATGATTTTCAGGATACAGATGATTTTTTTGAAGATGTTGAATAAAAACTATTGGGAAAGCAGGTATGCCGAGCGTAATACCGGTTGGGATATAGGTTACGCCTCAGACCCGTTAGTAGCGTATTTTGATCAATTATCTAATAAGAATCTTAAGATTTTAATTCCGGGAGCCGGCTTTGGTCACGAGGCAATATATTTATATAAACAAGGCTTTACCAATGTGACGGTATTAGATTTGTCTACTTCAGCATTACAAAACCTAAAGGCTCATTTACCTGATGTACCAGATTCGCATTTTATAGAAGGTGATTTCTTTAAGCATTATGAAACCTATGATCTTATTATTGAGCAAACTTTCTTTTGTGCATTAGACCCCGATTTAAGATTAGATTACGCACAACACATGAATCAATTACTTAAGCCTTCCGGAAAAATAGTGGGATTGCTTTTTAATTTTCCGTCTACAGAAAAAGGGCCACCTTACGGAGGAAGTGAGTTAGAATATCACAAGTTATTTTCCGAAGAGTTTACTATAAAAATACTAGAGCCTTGTTATAATTCTATAAAACCACGTCAAGGCAACGAACTCTTTTTTATATTTGAAAACAAACAGCAACCCGCTAACTAAATCTTATGAAAACTGCCGTGCAAACAATACTTAATCACGAAGACATTGAACATAAAATACGCAGAATTGCCTATCAGATTTATGAAAGCAATGTAAATGAGGAAGAACTCATTTTAGCAGGAGTTGCGCAAAACGGATATGTAATTGCAAAACGTTTGAAAGCTATTTTAGAAACTATTTCTGATCTAAAGTGTACGCTCTGTAAGGTAACTATGAATAAAACTGCACCTCAAGGTACGGTTACAACATCACTTACAGAAAGTGAATATCAAGATAAATCTCTTGTACTTATTGATGATGTTTTAAACTCGGGAACAACTTTAATTTATGGAGTTAAGCATTTTCTAGATGTACCACTTAAGCAATTTAAAACAGCAGTGCTCGTAAACCGAAACCACAAAAAATATCCTGTAAAGGCAGATTATAAAGGCATTTCACTAAGCACATCTCTTCAAGAGCGTGTTAAGGTTAGATTTAAACCTGGTAAAGATTCTGCTATATTAGAATAGGCGCGTTTTTAATTCTTCTATCAACTCAGGTACAGAACGGTCGTTTACAAGAAGCTTTATAGTAGCTTGGTTGTAATAAAAACTGCGTTCAAATAAATGCTTGCGTATAAACTCTTCTAGCTTCTCTTGAGTTTCCTGATGTTTTAAAACGGGCCTGTGATCCCGCTGCGTCCACAGCCTTTGAGTTAGTTCACCTACACTAACATTAATATAAACCGAAGTGCCCTCTGCGGCCTTTATACGATCTATAGCGTCCCCATAACAAGGAGTTCCGCCACCCAGACTAATAATGGTATTTTCAAAACCTACAAGCAGCTCATCTAAATATTGCGATTCTCGCCTTCTAAAATAAATTTCTCCTTTTTCCTCGAAAATTTCTGCAATAGATCTCCCCTCTTTTTGCTCTACGTAGTCATCAAAATCGATATAATTCATCTCTTTTTCGGCAGCTAAAATCTTACCTAAAGTAGATTTACCAGAACCCATATAGCCTATTAAATATATTTTCATGCTTAAAATTACTGATTTTCAGAAGCCTAAGCTCTGTCTTACTATTTTATTCAAATTTATTACAAAAAGGCTTGGTAAGATTAAAAAAATGGATGTATATTTGCAGCCGCATTTAAGGAAAGACTTGGTAGCTCAGTTGGCAGAGCATCTCCCTTTTAAGGAGAGGGTCCTGGGTTCGAGCCCCAGCCAAGTCACCATATTAAAACCAGATCTCAACGTCTGGTTTTACTTTTTAAAACTTTTTAAAATCGTTGAGATTTAAATAAATCTGAGTTGTAAAAGACTTGGTAGCTCAGTTGGCAGAGCATCTCCCTTTTAAGGAGAGGGTCCTGGGTTCGAGCCCCAGCCAAGTCACGAGAATAAAACCAGATCTTAAGGTCTGGTTTTATTTTTTAAAACTAATTTTGATTTAAACACCCGGATGCTGGAATTGGTAGACAGGCACGGTTGAGGGCCGTGTGTACTCTGTACGTGTGGGTTCAAGTCCCATTCCGGGTACAAAAAAACCCCTGTAAACATTAGGTTTACAGGGGTTTTTATTTTAATTAAATGGCGGTACTATCAATATTCCTTTAAATTTTGAATCTAATATAATACATTAAGACACTCCAACATATTACATCTTATTAAAAAGCTTTTAAAGCATCTTCAATACGCTCATCACCTTCTATCATCTCAAATACCGCATTCTGCGCTATATCGTCGTTTAAAACGTGCACTAGTGTATATGCAACATCATCACGGGTTATTTTACCCATATCAACTTTTTCTGCAGCTGTGATTTTACGCGTTCCTTCTTCATCCTTAAGAGTTCCAGGACGTACGATACTATATAATAATCCACTTTTCTTGAGGTGATTATCTGCATTTTGTTTAGCCTCTAGATAATGCTCTAACTCCCCTCCTGTTTCAGGTTTATCTGCATTTATAGAACTCAACATTATAAATTTCTTAATTCCTGCTTTCTTTGATACGTCTATAAGACTTTTGGCTCCTTCTTGATCTACTGCTGTTGTTTTTTCAGGACCTGTACTTCCTCCAGAACCTGCGGCAAAAATCACTTTATCAATACCTTCTACAACGTGCGAAAGATCTTTTTCTAAATCACCTAAAACGGTATCAACATCAAGTATTTTAAACTGCTCTTTTTGCTCTTCTTTGCGCACCATAGCAACCGGATTATAATATTGTGATTCTCTTAAATATTCCACAATCTTTTTTCCCGTTGTACCGTTTGCTCCAGCAACTAAAATATTTTCTTTACTCGTATTCATAGCTTACAATTTTTATAAAGTCAAACTGCGACTTCTTCATATTTATAAATTAATCAATACAAATTTAGTTAATTGACTAAGCTTCAAATATTTTCTTAACGCCCTTTAACGCTGGTATTGGGATAGTATTAAGATGTAGTTAAAGCATTTTGTGAATAAAAAGAAACTCCTAGCTTTGTAAATATGAAAACAACCTTTGGCAATCTAACTGAATCATCAACGCCGGTGTTGATAGACTTTTATGCAACTTGGTGTGGCCCTTGCCAGACCCTAGCTCCTATACTTGAAGATGTGAAAAAAGATTTAGGCGAAAAAGTAAAAATCATTAAGGTTGATGTAGATAAAAATCAGGCGCTTGCTCAAAAATTTCAAGTGCGTGGTGTTCCTACGCTGATGCTTTTTAAAAATGGAAAACAACTTTGGCGACAAAGCGGAGTGCTTACTAGAGCAGATCTAAAACAGGTTGTAGAAAAGCATTCATAACGCCTATTAATTGCTGCGCTTTTATTTAAATTTAGAGCCTATAACTAACCAAGTTTATGCCTTTAGATTTTATAAGAGTATTGCTTGATACCGGGATGCTTATCCTTATCTGGCTAGTGCAATTAGTAATTTACCCTGGATTTTGCTACTATTCTGAAACAGATTTGATTTTATGGCATAAAAAATACACTACCCGACTTTCTTACATTGTAATGCCATTAATGATAGGCCAACTATTAGTTACCGCAGTACAACTTTTAAATGTAGTTACAGTTTATACGCTTGTAAGTGGATTTGTGGTTATCGCATTGTGGCTGTCTACCTTCATTCAGTTTGTACCACTACATAACAGTATTGCCACAAAAACTGCAGCGAAAGAAACCCCTCAACGTCTGGTTAAATTAAATTGGATTAGAACTGTACTATGGACCTTCCTATTTATATGGAGTATATTCTGGTACAGTCACGTTTAGATCTATCTACTTTTAACTTCTCCAAAGCCTATTTGCAAAGACTTTTCATAACTACGTAAAATACGCAGCTCCTTAGTAGTCACTAAAGCAAGAGAAAGACCCTCTTTACCGGCTCTGGCAGTTCTACCACTTCTATGGGTATAATATTCTTCCTGATCTGGCATCTGGTAATGAATTACAAAAGTCAAATCCTGTACATCAAGACCTCGTGCTGCTATATCTGTAGCAACAAGAAGACGTAGACTTTCATTTTTAAAAGCACGCATTACTTTATCGCGCTCTTTTTGCAACATATCTCCCTGTAAAGCTTCCGCAGCTATATTTTTTGCTATTAATTGTTTAGCCAACTTAGTTGCTGCCGCTTTAGTTTTACAAAAAATAATACCACGCTCATCACCTCTGGTTTTTAAAAAATCTAAAAGTATTGGCAACTTATCTGTTTCCTCACATTGCAAAAATTTATGGTCTATATTTTTATTCACCACATCTTTACTTATCTGAATACGATGTGCTTCAGAAGACATATGTTCATTTACAATCTGCTTAATTCCGTGAGGCATAGTGGCAGAAAACAACCACTTATTATCTACATTTTTTACCGCATTTAAAATCTCGTCTAACTGCTGTTTAAAACCCATACTTAACATCTCATCTGCCTCATCAAGCACCACTGTGTTTACATAGGAAAGATCAATTATTTTTCGATTTAGTAAATCTATGAGTCTACCCGGTGTAGCTACAATTATATGTGTAGGTCTTAATAGATTTTTTATCTGAATGTCTATTTTCTCACCTCCGTAAATAGCTTCTGTAAAAATTTTATCTGTATATTTTGTGTATCTAAACAGCTGCTTTGCCACCTGCTGACAGAGCTCTCGTGTAGGACACAATATTAGAGCCTGTATATTTTTTTTCTTAGGATCTATGCGCTCTAAAATAGGCAAACCATAAGCAGCAGTTTTACCGGTACCTGTTTGCGCCTGTCCTACAAGATGTGTTTTTTCCTGTAATAATATAGGAATAACCTCTTGTTGAATTGGTGTAGGATTTATAATCCCAAGCTCTGTAAGTCCCTTGATTAAGCCGGCACTTAAGCCCAGCTCTTTAAAATTGTCTGCCATGTTAAAATTTTGAAGCGCAAAGATAGTCAACACTTGTACTAAAACTGTAATAAGAAATTAAGATTAGGACATTTAGCACCTCTTTATTCTTGTATTTTTAAATTTAAAAATCTCAACTATGCGTTTACTTCTAATTTGCAGCTTTCTAATACTCCTAAATAGTAAAACTGCACATTCTCAAGACAAGCCTGCTTATCAATTGTTTGATGCTGATGGTAAAAAGGTAAGTTACCGTGTGATGCTTGATTCTTTAAAAAATGAAAAAGACATTATTTTATTTGGTGAAATGCACGACAACCCTATCGTGCATTGGTTAGAACTAGAAGTAACAAAAGATTTAACCGAAACAAAAAACCTCATATTAGGTGCAGAAATGATCGAAACAGATAATCAAGATGAAATAAATTCTTACTTGAAAGATAGTATAAGTTTTAAAGAGTTTGCCACATCTGCACGACTTTGGGTCAATCATAAAACAGACTACCAGCCGCTTATTGATTTTGCTAAAGCCAATAAACTAAGATTTATAGGGACAAACATCCCACGGAAGTACGCCAGTATGGTTTACAAGCAAGGCTTTGAAGTTTTAGACAGCTTACCTCCTATTAAAAAACGATTTATAGCCCCCTTACCTATCTTATTTGAACCCAATTTACCACGTTACAAAGAAATTTTAAATATGATGGGAGATCATGGAAGTCCGCAATTAGTAATGGCTCAAGCGATAAAAGATGCTACAATGGCTCATTTTATATTAAACAATTTAGAGAAAGAGCACCTGTTTATACATTACAACGGCTCCTATCACAGTGACTTTCATGAAGGTATATTATGGTATTTAAAGCAACAGGCTCCACAACTTAAATACACAACAATTACTAGTGTATCACAAGAAAAATTAGACACTCTAGAAGTTAATTACCTCAACCAGGCAGATTTTATTATTGTTATAGATGCAGATATGACTACAACTTACTAGTCTTAAGCTGCCAAAGTAATTCTAAATAAAACTCGTAGAAATGAGTTAAAAAAGTGTGAAACATTCAAAATTAATAGTAATACTATTATATTTGCAATCAAAATACTTTTTTATGAATGAGTTACTTAAAAATATTAGGATTACCATTAATGAAGGGATCTATTTAAAAGATCCCGAGTCTTCAAAATTAGGCAAGCGCATAATTGAAGATGGTATTCTACTTATTGATGAATTGGGCTTCGACAATTTTACATTTAAAAAATTAGGAGATCGAATTCAGTCTAATGAAAGCTCCATTTATAGATATTTTGAGAATAAACACAAATTTCTGGTTTATCTCACCTCCTGGTATTGGGGTTGGAAAGAATACCAGCTTGTATTTGCAACTATAAATATTTCAAACACCAGCGAAAAATTAATAAAAGCAATAGAGATTCTCACTCGTGAGGTTGAGCAAGATCAATTATTCTCACATATTAATGAAGTTGCCCTTAGTAAAATAGTCATAAATGAATACTCAAAATCCTATTTGACAAAGGAGGTAGATAATGAAAATAAAGAAGGTTATTTTGTAATTTACAAACGCTTATCTAGTCGTTTAAAAGCAATGATAATAGACGTAAATCCTAACTACCCATATCCCGCAAGTTTAGCGAGTACCATACTGGCAGGTTCTTTACATCAGCATTTTCTTATAGATCATTTTACCTCTTTAACAGATTGCAATGCAAGCACATCGCCATCACAGTATTTTATACATCTCACTTCTACACTACTAAATTCATAACTCCCTACTAACTATGGATAAGAAATCATACACGCCCTGGCAACGCTTTGTGGGGCTATTAAAATTAGAGCGCAAAGACTTTTTACAAATATTATACTATGCGATTTTTGCCGGTATAGTAAGTCTTTCACTTCCGTTAGGTATTCAAGCAATTGTAAACTTAATTCAAGGTGCGCAAATTAGCACCTCGTGGATTGTTCTGGTGGTTCTAGTAACGCTAGGTGTCGCTTTTGTAGGTGCTTTGCAACTTATGCAAATACGCATCGTAGAAAATATTCAGCAAAAAATATTTACTCGGGCTTCGTTTGAATTCACATACAGATTCCCTAAAATTAAAATGAGTGAGCTTCGGGATTATTATCCACCAGAACTTGCAAACCGCTTCTTTGATGTACTAACCATACAAAAAGGACTTTACAAGTTAGTTCTTGATTTTCCGGCAGCAATGGTGCAAATCATATTCGGTTTGATTTTATTATCATTTTATCATCCCTTCTTTATTTTTTATGGGATGTTACTCGTAATTCTTATTTATCTGGTATTCAAATTCACCGGAAGCACCGGTTTAAAAACAAGTCTTACAGAATCTAAGTACAAATACAAAATTGTACACTGGATACAGGAAATCGCACGTACCCTTATAAGCTTTAAACTTTCGGGTAGATCAAGTTTAGCCTTAAATAAAAATGATCAATTAGTAAGCGAGTATATAGATTCAAGAGAGAGTCATTTTAGAATTCTACGTATTCAGTTTATCCAAATGATTGGCTTTAAAGTACTAGTAACCGCAGGTCTGTTACTAATAGGTGGTATACTGGTACTTAATCAACAAATGAACATAGGGCAATTTGTAGCAGCAGAAATTATAATCTTACTCATTATAAATTCAGTAGAGAAATTAATTCTGGGGCTTGAGAATTTCTATGATTTATTAACAGCCTTAGAAAAAGTAGGACAGGTGGTTGATAAAGATTTAGAGTCTCAAAACCTAGCAACACCCTTTCAAGATTCTGATTCACTTACCCTTGAGCTTAAAAATATAGGCTATGTAGATGATCGCGATACTAAAAGTATTTTAGACACAATTACTCTTAATATAAATCCCGGTGAACATTTGCTGATAAATGGTCCTAACGGCTCGGGCAAATCTACATTGCTTAAAATAATAGCGGGCCTTATTGAACCCACATCTGGAGATTTCTATATAAATAATAAATCTATTCAGGGGATAAGCCTTAATCATTACCGCTCATTACTAGGGCAATCTTTTCCTGATGAAACTCCTTTTGAAGGTACCTTATTAGATAATATAACATTTGGCGATGAATCAATTTCTCAAAAAGACATTGACTGGGCTGTAGAAAAAATGGGATTATCAGAATTTGTAAAAAATCAACCTTTAGGATTGCAAACTTTATTAAAGCCAGAAGGAAAGTTTCTCTCAGAGACCATTGCAAACAAGATTATTCTGGCTCGAAGTATCGTAAAAAAGCCTAAAATACTTATACTAAAAGAACCCCTCAATAAATTTTCATCTGAAGAAAAAGAACGTATAATCAACTTCTTATTTGATAAATCTAATACCTGGTCGATTGTAATTGCCAGCAAAGATGCAATGTGGAAAAACTATTGCGAACGGGTTTTATGGCTTGATGGCGGTAAAATTTCAACTACTAATTAAATAGCTATGCTTAATATATCTCACAATAAATTAAATAAAGCGGTTGATCTTTCTAAGTATAAATCTTCAATAAAAGTTTTAGAAAAAGAACATTACGCATACTTCAACAGATTTTTAGCTGTGTTTGCCATTATTCTGCTTATAATTTTGTTTTTACCGTGGACGCAAACTATATCTTCGGCAGGATTTGTTACTACACTAACACCAGAGCAACGTCCGCAAACCATTCAATCTCCCATTCCGGGAAGAGTCGAAAAATGGTATGTGCGCGAAGGAGATTTTGTAGCCAAAGGAGATACGATTCTTTTTATTTCTGAAATAAAAAATGAATATTTTGATCCTAACCTGGTAGAACGTACAGAACTGCAAGTACGTGCTAAAGCAAATTCTGTAGAATCTTACACCCAGAAGGTAACAGCACTAAATAATCAGATAGCTGCACTTAATAATGAGCGTGTTTTAAAATTAAAACAAGCCGAAAATAAACGCATACAAGCCGGTTTAAAAATTAAAAGCGACAGTATAGACTTTGAAGCCGCTAAGACTAATCTAAGTATTGCACAGCGACAGTATGAGCGAACGCTTAGTTTACAGCAAGAAGGCTTAAAAGCGGTTACAGATGTTGAAGAAAAGCGATTAAAACTTCAGGAAACAGAAGCTAAACTAATCTCTCAGGAGAATAAATTACTGGCAACACGTAACGAACTTTTAAATGCTCAAATTGAGCTTAATAGATTAGAAGCAACTTATATAGATAAAATATCAAAAGCGCAGAGCGATAGAGCTACTGCTCAATCTAGTCAATATGATTCTGAAGCTGCGGTTAGTAAATTAGAAAATAGCCGTACTAATTATGAGATACGTAATGATCTGTATTACATACGCGCCCCACAATCTGGCTATATTAATAAGGCCATTATAGGTGGTATAGGTGAGACTTTTAAAGAAGGGCAACAACTAGTAGGGATTACACCTTCAGATTACGATATAGCAGTAGAGACTTTTGTTAAGCCTATAGATTTGCCTCTTATACATTTAGATGAAAAAGTGCGTGTTCAATTTGATGGGTGGCCTTCTATAGTGTTTAGTGGCTGGCCTAATAGCTCATTAGGAACCTTTGGAGCGAGAGTAGTTGCAATAGAAAATTTTATTAGCCCAAATGGAAAATACAGGTTACTACTGGCTCCCGATCCTGAAGAACAATCCTGGCCAGATGCCCTTAGAGTAGGGTCTGGCGCAAGTACAATGGCATTACTTGAAGATGTACCTATCTGGTATGAACTATGGAGGAAACTTAATGGCTTCCCTCCTGACTACTATACACCAGCAACAAAATCTGAAACTACAAAAAAATGATAAAGGCATTCTTTTTACTAATACTTTTGACTTTTAGTTCTTCGCTTTTTGCTCAGATAGATAGTTTAGAAACTTTAGGATTTAAAGAATATTTGACTCTGGTAAAACAGAACCACCCTATCGTAAAACAAGCTAATTTAATTAGGAAAAACGGGGAAGCTAAACTATTGAAAGCCAGAGGAGGATTTGATCCTAAAATTGAAGTTGATTTTGATCAGAAAGTATTTAAGGAAACTGAATACTACGATTTATTAAATGCAACATTTAAAATCCCTACGTGGTACGGTATAGATTTAAAAGCACAGTTTGAGCAAAATGAGGGCTATTACCTCAATCCACAAAATACAGTTCCTGAAAATGGCTTGTACACTGCCGGAATTTCGGCATCACTGGGACAAGGATTATGGATTAATGACCGTATGACTACTTTAAAACAAGCAAAAGTTTACCGTGAGCAAGCAAAGGCAGATCTTGACATAGCAGTAAACGTTGTTCTTTACGAAGCTTCAGTTGCTTATTTTGAATGGTTACAAGCTTACAAAAAAGTTAAACTGTTTGACCGTTTTTTAGAAAATTCGCAACTGCGTTTTAGAGGGATAAAGAGCAGCGCTTTAGCAGGAGACAAACCTCTTATAGATACTACCGAAGCGACTATTAGCGTACAAAGTAGAGCGCTTAATTTAAGAGAAGTTCAATTAGAATATATTAAGAAAAAATTGGAGCTGTCTAACTTTCTATGGTTAGGAAATAATATTCCTGTAGAGCTTCAGGAGGGAATTTTTCCGCAGGAAGAATTGGGGTTTTCTATAGATGAGATTTTAGACATAACAGGATTTGATCTTGCAAATTTTCAGCTTGAGGAGCATCCTAAACTTCGTTCTTTAAATTTTAAGGTGGAAGCTTTAGAACTTGACAGGCAATTAAAAGCTAATAATCTGCTCCCAGTTATTGACGTTAACTACAACTTTATATCTTCTGATGGTGATGATCTCAGCACTTTCTATACGCAAAATTACAAAGCGGGCTTACGCTTTAAAATGCCACTTTTTTTGAGAAAAGAGCGCGGTGATTTAAAACTGGCCAAGTTAAAAGTTCAAAACTCACAGTTTGAATTAACTAATTCAAAATTAGAGCTTCAGAATAAATTACGAGCGGTAACTACAGAATTGCAAGTACTTGAAGAGCAAAATCAACTGGCAGCAGAACTGGTGCGTAATTATGAAACGATGCTCTATGCAGAAGAACGCAAGTATCAAGTAGGTGAGAGTTCTATTTTTCTTATAAATTCTAGAGAATTAAAACTTATAGATTCCCAGTTAAAACAAATAGAAATCACAAATAAATTTTATAAAGCAAAAGCCAACCTCTTTAAGACAATTGCGACCAACCCTGATTCTATTTAAGAGATTTATCTCCTACATAAACCTCTGTTTTAATACTAAAATTTGTAATACCCAAAATTAGGTATTCTTTGTACCTTTGCTGAGTAAAATAGACACACATGATTATAGCAAAAACCAGAGAAGAGATAGAATTAATGCGAGAAAGCGCCTTGATTGTTTCTAAAACTCTGGGTGCACTAGCATCTGAAGTTAAACCGGGTGTTACCACCTTGTATTTAGATAAAATTGCAGAAACCTGCATAAGAGACCACGGCGCAATAGCTGGATTTTTGGGATTATATGATTTCCCAAATACGCTATGTATGAGCCCTAATGAACAAGTTGTTCATGGTATTCCTAATGCAAAACCTCTAGAAGAAGGTGATATTATCTCGATAGACTGTGGTGCTTTAAAAAACGGATTTTATGGTGATCACGCATATACATTTGAAGTAGGCGAGGTTGACCCCAGCACAAAAAAGCTTCTTGAAGTTTCTAAAGAGTCTTTATACAGAGGTATTGCAGAATTTAAATTTGGCAACCGCGTAGGTGATGTGGGTTATGCCATTCAAAAATATTGCGAAGATCACGGCTACGGTATTGTACGAGAGCTTGTAGGTCACGGTCTTGGCGCTAAAATGCATGAAGATCCTGAGATGCCTAACTACGGAAAAAGAGGTCGTGGTAAAAAATTTATTGAAGGTATGGTTGTCGCCATAGAACCTATGGTTAACAAAGGCACTCACCGCATAAAACAACATAATGACGGCTGGACGATTACAACGCGTGACAATGAGCCAAGTGCTCATTTTGAGCATGATGTGGCTTTAATTGACGGTAAACCAGAACTTCTTTCAACTTTTAAGTATATTTATGATGCCTTAGGCATTACAAGCAATGAAGAAGATGCTTTTAGAGCGCAGGCTATTACAAATTAGCAAAACATCAACACCCCCTACATACAATGCAATTAGAAACATGGATCAAGTACCGTGAAGATAATTGGGAAGAAAATTATACAATAGGTCTTTCTAATTATGGTAGAATACGCAGTTACAATAAAGGCCCTGAGGGTACTTTAATTAAAGGTGGCCATATTCATGGCTACGTGACTGTAAGCGCAAAACTGGCAAATGGTAAACGTAAAAATTACTACCTGCACAAACTCCTTGCTAAAGCTTTTTTAAAAGCTGCAGATGATGAGAAGGCGGTTTTACACCTCAATCACGATAAGAAAGATAACCGGATTGAAAATTTAAAATGGGCAACGCACAAAGAGCGTTATGCACATCAGAAAACGAGTCCGTTAGATATTAAAAGACGTACTTCGGGAGAACGCCATTATACTAAGCTGACTTTTGCCGAAGCAACAATACTTAAAAAGAAATTGCTAGATCCTAACCGTCGTACGCGACTAAAAGTATTAGCTAAACAATTTGGAGTTTCAGAAATGCAATTACATCGAATTAAAACAGGAGAAAACTGGGGTGATCTTAAAGTATGATTGCACAAATTTTTAAACGCATCCTCAACGCAGTCCCACGGCCTATTCTCATTAGATTAAGCTATATCGCAAGACCTGTTCTTGCGATAGGACTTAAAGGAGACCGCTATGAAGATCCTATAGACGGTAAAAGGTTTCGAAAATTTTTACCCTATGGTTATGGTAAGCAAAGAGAAAATGTGCTCTCGCCTTCTACCCTTTCTCTAGAAAGACATCGCTTGTTGTGGTTGTATTTATCTAAACAAACTAATTTTTTTACCGCTAAAGCGAAAGTTTTACATTTTGCTCCTGAACAGGCATTTTACAAGCGTTTTAGAAAGATGGAAAATCTGGACTATACCACTACTGATTTGAATTCGCCTCTTGCTGATGTGAAAGCTGATATTTGCAACCTCCCTTTTGAGGATGACGTGTACGATGTTATTTTCTGCAATCACGTTTTAGAACACATCAAAGACGATCTCAAGGCAATGCACGAACTTTATCGCGTATTAAAGCCCGGCGGAATGGCAATACTTCAAATTCCACAGGATTTAACGAGAGCCGTTACATTTGAAGACAACAGTATTACAGATCCTAAAAAACGCGCAGAAATTTTTGGACAGTACGACCACGTGCGCGTTTACGGCCGTGACTATTTTGATAAATTACGAACAGTAGGTTTTAAGACCGAAGAAATTGATTATACTGCTACCATACCGGCTACAGAAGTAGATAAATACCGACTGGCTATAGGGGAAATTTTACCGGTTTGTTATAAATAGGAAAACTAGTTTACTAGAAAATTCTTAAATCCTTTTGACATATAAACCGCGCTACTATCTACAGTTGCATAAATAAAATAAGCCTCTATATCCTGATGCTTTTCCAATACTTTTTTAGATTTCTCGAGACCCAAAGCCATAAAAGCGGTAGCAAAAGCATCTGCTTCTGCGCAGGTTGAAGCAATGACGGTTGAGCTTAAAATATCGCTTTTTTCAGCAAGTCCGTTAATAGGATTTACGGTATGTACAAAGCGCTGACCAGTTAAGGAATCTACTCTAAATTTTCTGTAATTACCCGATCCTGCCATTCCTTTATTGTCTAATTCTACAGCAGCCGTGTACCCCCTATCGTTTATTGGCGCATCTATATTCTCAATACCTACGCGCCACGGTTGTTTTTTATCTAAGTTTATTCCCGATGCAAGTAATTCTCCTCCTAATTCAACCAGGTAATTTTTAACACCATTTTGCTCTAACATCTTTCCTATGCGGTCTATACAATATCCCTTAGCAATACTATTGAAATCAAGATACACTGCGCTGTTTTCTTTTTGAATTTTTCCGGTCGCAGAAAGACTTATTTTATCTAGACCCACATAATTGCGCAAAGAATCTAAAACGACGCTATCTAGTACATTCAAGGGCTTTCCGGGACCAAAGCCATATGCATTTACTAAAATGCCTACTGTAGGATCGTAATAGCCACCAGTTGCATTATAAACCTTCCGCGATAGCGCTAAAACTTCTTTAAACATGGTATCTACAATAACTGTGGTATCGCCGGCATTAATTCTCGAAATATCAGAATCTGGCTGATAGGTACTCATAGACTTATTAATAGCTGCAATGGTAGAGTCAAACTTATTAACTACATCAAAACGTTCACTACTGTAAAACTGAACACTGTAGCCTGTTCCTAAAGCTTCGCCAGATAATGTTACTAATTGTGGTTCTTGCTTACAGCTTGAAAATTGAAAAAGTAAAAGAGCAATAATAAATAATCTCATTATTTAATTTCTTGAAGTCCGTTATAAATCACTGTGTAAGAAGTTCCTTTTTCTACAGGCTTCCCATAATCACTTGCACTACCTAAACCTACACCTGCATAAAATGTTTTTGCATTAAACTTATCTGCGTGCGCTTTAATCTCGTTCATAAAAAAGGGATCATACGCATTTGCATCATCAGGAAAACTCACTGCTTTTACGATTACAAAGTGAAGTTTTTTATCGCGTAAGGCTACAAATTGAGGATTGCGTTTAAGCTGAGAATTTACTCCTAAAAACTCAAAACCCTGTTCTTCTAAATCTTTACCGACAATGTTCATTGCAAGGTTATGTAGTTCTTGTTTATCTAATAGATCTGCCATTATACAAAGATACTATCTCTACATTTTAGTCAAGAAAAAAGAAACTATAATTCTTGCACTCTAACGCTCATTATTACGCAAGAGATTTAGAAAATCACTGCGCTTATTACGAGATACAGGAACTTGATGTTTGCCTTCTAATATAACGTACCCTTCATTAAGATAGGATTCCAGATAATCTAAATTTATCAAATGTGATTTATGAGTCTTAAAGAAAATTGAATCATCAAGTAAGTCTGCAAAATGACCAATACTATGCGAGCTCAATACAGAACTATTATCCTCAAGATATATTTTTGTATAACCGTCTGTACCTTCGCAACGTATAATCTCAGCTATTTTTAAAAATTGCAGTCCGTTTTGTGTAGGAACTACGATCTTTTTCTGCTGAAAAGTACGTACTCCCAAGTTTGCAATTAACTGCTTATTTTTAGAAAGCGTGTGCTTATATTCTATACTCTCAATAGCACGATGTACACTAAGTATCAAATCTTCTTTAGCGACAGGTTTTACGATATAGCCTATAGCGCAATGTTTTATAGCATCAACCGCATAATGATCAAAAGCAGTTACAAATATGATTTCAAAATTAGGCTCGTCAAACTCTTTTAATAATTCAAAACCAGTCATCGTAGGCATTGCAATGTCTAAAAAAATAAGTTCTGGCTTTTCAGATTTAATGAATGAAATTGCCTCTTCAGGCTTCTGACTTTGTCCTATAATTGTTAACTGCGGACAAAAGCGCTCGAGTTTATTTTGTAAAATCGCGAGTGCTTTAGGCTCATCGTCTATTAAAAATACTCGGATACTCATGACTCAAATCGTGTTTTAAAAATTAAACTTACACGCGTTCCGCTTAAATCTTTACGCTCTTTTATACGGTAATCAACCTTAAACTGATTACTGTACTCTAGCAACTTCAAACGATCTTTTAGTACTGCAGAAGACCTATTTTCTAAAGTCTTACCACTTTTTTTAAATAGTTCTTTTGACCTGGTAAGACCTATGCCATCATCTTCAATAATTACTTCAAAATCGTGCTCATTAAACGGTTTAAAAATTACACGTACCAGACCTTTATCATTTTTATGAAAAATACCATGATTTACTGCGTTTTCTACAATAGGTTGTAATAACATTGCCGGTATGCAGGTGTCTGTATCTAAATTTTTATCTACAGTAATCTTGTACTCTAACTTATCTTCAAAACGCATTTTCTCGAGTGCGAGATAGTTATTAAGAAGATTTATTTCTTCAACAATAGTAACGGTCTGCTGGCGCGAAAGCTCAAAAAACGAACGGATTAATTTTGAAAATCGAGTTAAATATTCTTCAGAAAGCTCAACTTCATTACGCTGTATATAATATTGAATAGCATTAAGTGAATTGTGCACAAAATGCGGATTCATCTGCGATCGTAAAGCTTGTAACTCAAGTTTATGTCGTTCCCGTTCTTTTTCAAACTCGACTTCTAACTTTGCTTTAATTAGCTCATTCTTTTTAGAAACAAATACGGTAAATAATAAAATCACCGCCACAACTACAACTACTGAAGCTAGCGTCATCGTGACGATGAGTTGATAATTTAATTCTTCTGTGGGCATAATAAAGCAGTTATAATACACCCGTAAAGTGGAATATTTAAGAATGCTATCACAATGTATAAACTAGGCGCTAAACTTCCATTTATTTTTGAAATGTAGACCTGTATAGGTAAATACCCGAGATTAAAAATCAATATTCCTGTGGTAATCCAGAATTTAGGATTTCGCTTAAACTCTATAAGATCATCATTATTCAGAAATTCTATATAAAATCTAAACACCAATACCAGCAATGCTATAGTAACAGAAAAAATGAAAATTACATTGTAATCAAGCATCCAGTTTTCTACTAACATACTTGTTACTAAACTTATTGAAAGCAAAGTAACTAAGATATACACCCATATTTTTTTATAAAGTATTCTATAAAACCAATAGCAAAAAAAGATACCGGTAAAGAGGTCATAAAAATTATAGATTAGCACATTATTGCCATACAGAATTATACACAGTTCTGCGCCAAACTCAATGAATATCATTATACTTAGAAAATAAATAAAATGATTTTGAGTACTTTTTTTCAGTTCGCTATGTCTCCAAATAGCTATTACTAACGCAATACCCATTAATAATTTTGCACTAAATTCTAAAATAAACATAGCATTTGAATATTAGTTACCTGACCCTTTTTTACGTGTTCCCACAGGATGTAGTTTATCGTAATATCCACCATCACCACCTGCTGGTAAAAATGAATCATCTTGAGGTAGTGAAATGAAATTTACGGGCGTAAAAGATGCTCCTCCTCCAGAAGCTCTTCTTGAAGTTTTAGTCTTTGGCGAATAGGCTGCTTCAAAAAAGACTGTGCTTTTTGCAACTCCACTACCTGACTCTTCTGCACCAAAATATACAAACATACCTACAGCTGCGACACTGTCTTGCTTTTTTAATGCAATGATAGACTCTAAAAAGAGTTGTAAATCTTCAACATTTGTAACTAATGCTCCTACATTATCAAGCTCATCAGCACCTAGTTCTTTGTTTATAAATGAATATTGATTGTTGAGATAAGCCTCATGCAATTGATCTGCTCGTTCTTTTGTTATAAGATTCTCTGGCTTTGCTACCTCTGTGTTTTTGATGCTTATACACGAGGTAAATAATACTGTTGTAAAAAAAATAACTGCGGAAGCTTTAATAATTTTCATAATAATTAGAATTAGTTGGTTAATAGCACATAATATACTCACTTTTAATAAGATATATCATAGCAACCTCTTGATAAACTCCTTTAAATTTTAATCACTTACTAGTATCAAAAGAGCAGCATTTTTTAAACGTAAAATTATCATACCACCACTGTTCTGCGGGATTTCCGCCAGAATCTAGATAGAAACCCAGTCCTGAAGTATTCTGTATTAAATTATTAAATAACACTGCATCTGCGGCTGGAGTGGTCGTATTTGCTCCAGATAAAACCCATTGACCAAAACTATTTGAAGGTAATGCCGTAGATGTGGCCAACTCGATAGGTACAATTATTTGTTTAGGAGGATCGCTAGAAATCACTAAAGACGTCGTGTTTAGAACAAATGATGCTAGTACTGTAGCTGTATTTATACTGGTTCCTTGATAAATAATAATTGAATTTGCAGCACCTACAGGGTTATTTGTGCCTCCAAAATATTCTACCTCATATTGAAGTTCGCAACCAGCAGCAATTAAATTTGATGGAAATATTGTTTCAGTAAATACAAAAGAAGCACCACTACCGTCTAAGGCCTGTAGTACATTACTACCATTTCGTGATACTATAGCAATTCCACTAGAAGCGATTCCCTGCCAATCTGAAGTAGTACCTAAGCTGTCATTCTCAAAGTCTGTAATACGTTCTAAGCTGTCTTCACAAACAACATAAGCACATTCCTCATCATCTTTGCAGCTGTTTAATGCACTACTGATCATAATGAGTAAAACAAATAGTGAAACGAAGTTTTTAATAGTTTTCATAATCGTATATTTTTAATAAATCAAAGCCGCCGAAAGACGGCTTTGATTAAGGTTATTAATTGGGTTAATTAGAAGCAAATAACTTTAAATTCTGTTCTTCGATTAATGGTATGCTCGGCTTCTGTGCATTGTACGCCATCTGCGCAGCTATTGAGAAGTTGTGTCTCTCCTGCTCCACGAGCAATTAAACGATCTCTAGAAATTCCTTTTGCCAGTAGATAATCTACAGTAGATTGTGCGCGTTTTTGTGAAAGCTCCTGGTTATAAGCATTGCTTCCGCGGGAGTCTGTATGCGATGACATTTCAACCTTGATTGTAGGATTATCTTGCATCAATTGAGCGACATAATCAAGATCTGGTCGAGCTGCAGGAAGTATGTCCCATTTATCTAAATTGAAAATAATATTGTCAAGACGTATTGCTTTTCCGCAGGGATCAACACACATTTCAAAATCTATAAATAGATCTGTATTTCTATCTGTATTTATAGTATTAACTTCTGCTTTATTTGAGAAATAACCATCTTTAGCTCCTTGAACTGAATACACAGAAGCTTGCTTTAAATAGAATATAAAGTTGCCATCTGTATCAGAAAGTGTATTTTTTTGCGATGGGCTTTTAGTATCTTTTAAGCTAATATCCACTCCCGGAATCCCTTCATTTTTATTACACTCCACAACGTTACCTCTTAAAATGAAATTCTCATCTGTATAGATAATTTCCTTCTGAATACCTTTACCACCTTTTTTACAGGTGTCAAATTCGGCTTTAGCAATTGTTGTTTCCTCGAGATTTACTTCATACAGTTTTCCTTTAACCACATAATTTGAAGTAGCTACTTCCTGAAAAACAACAACACCATACGAATTTGTAGTACCGGTCTGAGTAATAGTACCATTAGCATCCTCAAGAACCACATCTGTATTTGCAAGTAATTGCTGCGTATACTTATCTCTTGCAGTTATAGTAACAGTACATCCACAAGTTGCGCAGCAATGCGGTGTGTGATCTTCACCACATACGGGACATACATCTGCTGCCTTTTTATTTCCGAAAGCTACCGTTATACCCGCAAAAACTCCAACCGAATAAATATCGCAGTCACAGGATTCGTCTCGAATGTTTAGTGCGTTTTGATTAACACTATTGGTTCCTTGATTGTCTATTACAGGATAATACCCGGCTGTTCTGTTATAAATAGGATCTAATTGCTCTTCTACATTAAAATGACGCAAATAATACGCTCCTGCATGTAAACCCAACCAACTATTCACAAAGTATATCGCTCTAATTTGCCCTTTAGCGCTTAATACATTTTTATCATCATAACCGGAATGAAAGTTTAGAACATCATTAATTACGGTATTCTCACGTAATTCTGTGCGTCCTCCCTTAATATTAGCGAGCCCTCCTCTTAGGTTCAACTCAGCGCTAAAGCGACCATTTTGGTTTACATATCTAAAACTGGGTCCTATACCATAAAAGAGTCGGTTTATTTTTTGTTCTGAAAGAGAAAAATCCGTTAAGGCTATGTTTCCCATACTGAATAAATTATCTGTAGGATAGGTGCTCTCCGGTTTATTCCAGATATAGTCTGCATCTGCACCTATACCAAACCAATTCCAATAATAGTCTACGGAAAGACCCAGGTCTAAACCACCTTTGTAATCTATGTAAGGTGTGTTGTTTTCATAAGTTGGAAAATCAAATCCAACCCGCGCATTAAATAACCACTGGTTATTGTGAATCTGCGCTTGACTGATAGCAGTTATTGCCAGTATAGCAATGAAAAGCAATTGTTTAAGTGAAGTTTTCATAAGTTGTTTTATTAATTATACAAGTCAAAGATGCGCCGCTAACTAACTAAAAACCAGACCTAATTGATTAACCGACTGTTTGAATACAGGAACGGTAATTCTAAAAACTCAATCAAACTATAAATGAATGTTTTGAGCCTTAAAGTGGATTTTCAATATAAGGCATAAAAAAAGCCGCTACTTTCGTAACGGCTTTACTTTATATTAAAATTGAAGATTATCCTCCAAAATCATCAAAACGAATATTTTCATCAGGGATACCAAAATCTTCACCCATTTTCTGAACTGCTTTGTTCATCAGTGGAGGTCCGCAGAAATACAATTCTATTTCCTCAGGATCTTCATGTTTATTTAAGTATTGCTCTATAACCGCGTTATGAACAAAACCGGTAAAACCATCTCCAGGGCTATCTATATCTGCTTTAACATTCCAGTTATCTTCTTCTAAAGGTTCAGATAATACCAAGTAAAACTTGAAATTCTCAAACTCAGCCTCTAAGTCACGGAAATGTTTAAGGTAAAAAAGCTCACGTTTAGAACGACCACCGTACCAGTAGGTTACTTTACGACCTGTTTTTAAGGTTTTGAAAAGATGATACAAATGCGAACGCATAGGCGCCATACCTGCTCCACCACCTACATAAAGCATTTCTGCTTCAGACTCGTTAATAAAGAACTCGCCATAAGGACCAGAAATCGTTACCTTATCTCCTTTCTTTCTACTAAAGATATAAGAAGAAGCTATACCTGGATTAACATCCATCCAACCGCCTTTAGCACGATCAAAAGGTGGTGTTGCAATACGCACGTTCAACATAATCTCACGTCCTTCTGCAGGATATGAAGCCATTGAGTAGGCACGCTCTACTACTTCAGTATTTTTCATTACAAGTGGCCAAAGTTTAAACTTCTCCCACTCTTCTTTAAATTTATCAGGATCGCTATGCTCTTCTGGATGCGCAGTGATGTCCATATCTGAAAACTTAACTGTAGTTTCAGGTATTTCAATCTGAATGTATCCACCAGCTTTATAGTCCATATCCTCAGGGATTTCAACTACAAACTCCTTAATAAATGATGCTACGTTGTAGTTACGTACAACAGTCGCTTCCCATTTTTTAATACCAAAAACCTCTTCTGGTATTGTGATATTCATATCTTGCTTCACTTTAACCTGGCACGCAAGACGTGCTCCAGAAGCTAATTCTTTACGTGTAAAGTGAGGGGTTTCTGTAGGTAATGCTTCACCACCACCTTCAAGAACATGGCATTCACATTGAATGCATGTACCACCACCACCACATGCAGATGGTAAGAATATTTTTTTACCACCTAAAGTAGAAAGCAGTGAGCTACCAGAATCTACTTCAACTTTCTTTTCACCATTAATAGTAATGGTTACGGGTCCTGATGGTGATAATTTTTCTTTTGCAAAAAGTAGCAAACCTACTAATACAATAGTCAAAACTAAAAAGGCTACTACCGTTGCCGCTATTACTCCTCCTGTACTTGCTGCTAAAAACATATTATTTGTTGTTTATTTCTTGAGAAACTTCAGCTAAAGGTACTTCAGTCTCAGAATCAGAAACTGTATTTTCTACTTGAGCTTTCGCTAGTTCGTCTGTTTCTTCAGTAGTTTCATCACCACCGGTAAGCATACCCCCAAAACTCATAAAACCAATTGCCATAAGACCAGTTATTATGAAAGTAATTCCTAACCCTCTTAAAGGAGCTGGTACATTTGAATATCTAATTTTTTCACGAATCGCTGCAATTGCAAGAATCGCTAAAAACCAACCGATACCTGAAGACAAGCCATAGTTAAAAGCAAGACCTAAAGTTTGAATATCTCTAGACTGCATAAATAATGATCCTCCTAAAATCGCACAGTTTACAGCGATTAGCGGTAAAAAGATACCTAATGAAGTATACAATGCAGGGGCAAATTTCTCAACCACAATTTCTACCAGCTGAACCATTGTTGCAATGGTAGCGATAAAAAGTATAAATGAAAGAAAACTTAAATCATACGCCGCATACTCTTCACCTAACCATTTTAAGGCTCCAGGACGTAATACGTATTGATCTAATAACCAGTTCATAGGTACCGTTACTGCTAGTACAAATATTACAGCAGCTCCAAGACCTACAGCTGTAGTAACTTTTTTAGATACAGCCAGATAAGAACACATTCCTAAGAACGTTGCAAATACCATATTGTCAATGAAAATCGACTTAAAAAATAACTCTACGTGTTCCATTTTTTTTATATAAGAAGTTAGAATTGAGATACAATCTCAAATCATAATCTTTAATTTTCTTCGATTAATGCACTGTTTCTAGAACGCTGTATCCATATAATGATACCCACAACGATTAGAGCCATTGGGGATAGCAACATAAAACCATTATTCTCATAGCCTATAGCATAAAGACCGGTTTTAGTAATAGGATCTCCAAGAACTTTAAAACCTAGTAAAGTACCAGAACCTAATAATTCTCTAAAGAAACCAACTATAATTAGGATTAAAGCATAACCCGCAGCATTTCCTATACCATCAAGAAAAGATCTCCAGGGCTTATTTCCTAAAGCAAAAGCTTCAAAGCGCCCCATAATGATACAGTTTGTAATAATAAGACCTACAAATACAGAAAGCGTTTTACTCAACTCATAAGCAAAAGCTTTAAGAACCTGGTCAACTACAATTACTAATGCAGCTACTACAACAAGCTGTACAATAATTCTTATTTTAGAAGGTATTATGTTTCGCATTAGCGAAATAACAACGTTACCCATTGCCAATACAAATACAACAGAAAGGCCCATTACAATAGAAGCTTTAAGTTGTGCAGTAATTGCCAATGCTGAACATATACCCAATACCTGAATTGTAATAGGGTTGTTATCTGCAAGAGGGTCTAAAAGTAATCCTCTGTCTTTTTTAGATAATAATGCCATAATTATATTTTTAAATCTTTAAGATAAGGGATGTATAGTTTTACTGTACTATTAATCATAGCCGTCACCCCATTTCCTGTTATAGTAGCTCCTGCAAGTGCATCAACTTTCCCATCGTCTTTACGATCGTTAAGCGGATCATTATTACCTTTTGCTACGGTAATTCCTTCAAATTGTGTCCCAGACATAATTTCTTCACCTGTAAAGTCATCCATAAAATAGCGCTCTTTAATATTAGCACCAAGTCCTGGAGTTTCCCCTTTATGATCAAAGTAAACACCTTGAACTACATAGTTTTCGTCTAAAGCAACAAAACCCCATATAGCATCCCAAAGCCCTTTACCATATAGCGGAATGATATAATAATCTTTACCGTCTTTCTCACCTACAAATAACGGAAGCTTACGATCTTCTTTATCTTCTGCAAGCTGACCTTTAAGATCTATTAAATATGCAGCAGAATCCTTAGAGATTTTACCGTTTTGAATTACTAATTGCTCCTTAATATATTTACTAAACTCTGCCTCAACTTTATCTGTTGGAATAAAATTAACGGCACCTTCAACATTCTCATTTATGCCCATTGCATAAAGAATATTCTGTTGCTTTTCAAAACGCTCATTTTCAGTAATTGCAGGTTTAAGACTTGATGCTGTAAAAGCAAGAAGAGAACCTACCACAAGCACCATCACTACTGCAAAGATGAGTGTGTAACTATTTTTATCTGTATTTGCCATAATTAAGCAGTTTTAAGTTTTAAACGCTTCATACGTTTTTTCACATTTGCCTGAACCACATAATGATCAATGGTAGGTGCAAAAACATTCATCAACAAAATTGCTAAGAAAACACCTTCAGGATATGCCGGGTTAAACACACGAATCATAATTGAGAAAAACCCGATTAAGAAACCGTACCAGTATTTACCGGTATTTGTTTGAGAGCCCGATACAGGATCTGTAGCCATATAAACGATACCAAAAGCGATACCTCCTATAATTAAATGCTCCCAGAATGGTGTACTCATAAGACCGTAAAATGAATTTCCTTCACCTATCCAACCTTGATCAACAACGCCATTAAATATTAATCCCATAACCGCGGCGCCTACTATCGCGCTTAATATAATTCTCCAGCTCGCTATTTTAGAAAACATAAGAAAAAGACCTCCTATAATAATAAGAAAGGTCGAAGTCTCTCCTACAGATCCTGGTATAAAACCAAAGAATTTATCTGAGAAATCATAAATAACAGAAGAATTCTGTGCATAAGAACCTAGAATAGTTTCTCCAGAAATCGCGTCTGGACCACCTGCTGCTGCTTTAGCACCATGCACCCATACCTGATCTCCACTCATCCACGTAGGATAAGCAAAGAATAAGAAAGCTCTAATGGTAAGCGCAGGGTTTAATATATTCATCCCTGTACCTCCAAAAACTTCTTTACCTATTACAACACCAAAGATGACTGCGATAGCAAGCATCCATAATGGAATATCTATAGGTACTATAAGCGGCACTAACATCCCGGTTACTAAATAACCTTCTTCTACTTCGTGCCCCTTAATAACTGCAAAAATAAATTCTACACCCAGACCTACAGCATAAGAAACGATAACAAGTGGCAGAACCGTCCACGCACCCATAATAAAGTTATCCCAGGTAAAAAAGTTACCAAATAAACTTGCTTCTCTAAGTACTCCCTGAGCAGCATCTACTGCAGCATAATGTTGATAACCTGCATTAAAAATACCCCAAACCAAAACTGGCAAAAGAGCTATGATAACCGTATTCATTGTACGCTTTAAGTCATCAACCGCTCTCACGTGACCACCACTGTGCGTAGTTTCATCTGGCGTATATAAAAATGTATGCAATGCATTAAATGCAGGCGCCATTTTTTTGCCTTTGAAATCTTCTTTAATTCCGTGTAATTTTTCTTTTAATCCCATTGCTATTATCCTATTTCTTCGTGCATTAAGTCAAGTCCTTTACGAATGATTGCTTGGTGTGGTTGTTTTGAAACACATACAAACTCGGTTAGCGCAAAATCCTCAGGAGCAACTTCATACATACCTAAAGCTTCCATAGCATCTAAATCCTGTACCATACAGGCTTTAATTAATTGTAGCGGATATATATCTAGAGGAAAAACTTCCTCATAGTTTCCGGTTACCACAAAAGCTCTGTGCTCACCATTTGTGTTTGTATTTAAATCGTACTTTTTATTGGGGAATAACCAAGAGAAGGTTAGCGCTCTTGATGAAGAAATTTTATTAAAAACAGGTTTATTCCATCCAAAAAATTCATAGTCATTTCCTTCAGGAATCGCTGCAAATTCAGTATGATAATAACCTAAATGCCCATCTGCATTAACCTGATCTCCAGTAAGTACGTTTCCTGAAATCATACGTACATTATCACCTTCAACGCCTGCCGCATAAGCAAAAGTAGAAACCTCTGCTCCTATTTTTGTCTTATAGTATTTGGGAGCTTTTATGCAAGATCCAGAAACCGAAATAATACGTTCTGCATTAAACTTACCCGTTAAGAAAAGCTCACCCATAATAGCAAGATTTTCTGGAGTAATCGTCCAAACCGTTTCTCCCTTATTTACCGGTGACACCTTATTAATAAGAGTACCCACGTTTCCACTTGGGTGAGGACCAGATACCGTATGCATTTGCACTTCACTCAATTTAGAAAAAACAGAATCAGAAACTTTAGCAACACCCAGATGAATTTTTCCCGAAGTTAATTTACTTAATGCAGTAATTCCTGCCTGTAATGCAGCCTCTTTACCTTTTAAAATAAAATTATAGTCAGGAGCTAAAGGAGCACTGTTGTGACCCGATATATAAATAGCGCTTGGCTCTGTTTTTGTACTTGCGATTACATCATAAGGACGTTGTTTAATAAATGGCCATAGACCAGATTCTAAAATATGTTCCTTGATAACCGCTGCACTCGCAGAATTAACGTCTAGCACAGGTAATTCACGCACAGCATCTTTACCATCAGCTTCTATTACAATACTTGTAATAACACGCTTAGCGCCACGTTTAATTTCTGTAATTGTCCCACTTATTGGGGAAACAAATTTGATACTAGGGTCTTTCTTTGCGTAGAAAAGCGGTTCTCCTGCTTGTAGGGTAGCTCCTTCTTTAAAAAGCATCTTAGGAGTTACAAGATGAAAATCTGAAGGCTTGATCACGTAGGTTCTTGACCGGGGTGCATCTGAGACAACTTGCTCAGCCTCACCCACTAACTTAATATCAAGACCCTTTTTGATCTTAATGTCTTTTGACATAGGAAGTATATGTTAAAGTTCTTGTTAAACTCAACCCATTATATGCTTGAATTGAGGAGTGCGAATTTACAAATTTTACATGCTCATAACACAAACTACAGGTTAAAAATATTCATAAATTGCCTGTATTTAACAATGTCCTGCCAGTAAAGGCTTGCAATATGCACATTCGCTCCTTATTGAGATTGTTTACAAATAAGGAAAATATTTTGCTACATTTGACTAATATCTTGACTACCCCTTTATGAAAACGTTTTCGTTAATTTTTACGCTCTTCCTTTACTGCTTTGCACAAGGTCAAAATGTGACCGAAATAGCAGCTCCACCTTATATAAAATCGGTGCAATTTTATGGAAACACCGCTCAAAGTCAACTTCCCCTCCTACGCATGGGTCAAACGCTCAACCTCAGCTTTGACGATATCATAGGAGATGAGGCCAATTACTATTATAGAATCACGCATTATAATTATGACTGGACCCCTTCAGTTCTCGTAAAGACCGAATATCTAAGAGGAATAGACGATGTACGTATTTTTAATTATACAAATTCGGTAAGTACATTACAATTATACACCCATTACGAATTAGAAATACCCAATAGCAATACTACAGCACTTTTAAAATCTGGCAACTACCTTCTTGAAGTTTATAATGATGAAGATGAGATTGTGTTTTCTAGAAAATTTATGATTTATAACCCTATAGTTTCTGTAGGTGTTGAGATTTTACGCACTCGTAATCTTGAGTTTATAGAAGAAAAGCAGGTCGTAAATATAAATGTAGATCTTGGCGAGACCATATTTGTTAATCCCGAGAAAAATATAAAGACATTACTAATACAGAATAATAATCTAAACACAAGTATCAATAATGTAAAACCCCAGTATAGCTTAGGAAATCAATTGCAATACCGTTATGACTCTGAAACTTCATTTTATGCAGGTAATGAATTTTTTGATTTTGACAATAAAGACATACGGGCTGCTACAAACCGCATTCAATTTGTAGAGCTATTAGATTTATACCATAATTATTTATACGGAAACATCACTCGAGCAGAAACTGTGTATACCTACAATCCAGACCTTAATGGTAATTTTGCGATTCGAACCCTCCAGGGTGCAGACCCCAGAGTAAATGCTGAATATGCCTGGGTACACTTTAGCCTGCAACATCCCAAACGCCCCAAAGGTGAAGCTATTTACATCTACGGAAACTTCAATAATTACACACTAGAAGAGAACACTAAAATGATTTTTAATGAAAAATCACAACGTTATGAACTCCCGCTCCTACTGAAACAAGGGTACTACAACTATCAATATGTGGTTTCTAAAGATGGTAAAAAGCTACCTAACAATCCCGTAAGTGGTGATTTCTGGCAAACTGAGAATGAATATGCGGTTCTTATTTACTATAGAGCACCCGGCGCTCGTTTTGATGAACTTGTAGGATCAGGAAACGCACTATCTACATCAATTTCTAATGTAAGACGTAATTAAATATTGATAAAATCAATATATATTTAGAACTTGAAATTAAAAATCTCCCTTTCTTCAAGAAATAAGCTTCAGTATCGCGGCAACAGCTGCTTAAATTGCGAACGCAAACTAAAAATAACACATCAATTCTGTCCCTACTGTGGTCAATTAAATTCCACTAAAAAATTATCCTTAACAAATTATTTTGGTGAGTTTATAACCAGTATAATTAATTACGATTCACGCATCAGGTACACTCTTCAGGATTTACTATTTAAACCCGGAAAAATCACGCTACGATATGTTAACGGTAAGCGTCTAACATATGCAAATCCGTTTCGGTTCTATTTGAGTATTAGCATCATCTATTTTTTACTTAGCGGCTTTTTAGATTTTATAATTCCCGAACGCAGCAGTACTAGTGAAGAAGGATTTAATTTAGAAGAAGTGACATCGCAATTTAATAATGGCGATTATAAAATCTCATTAGATTCTATTCAGTATTATAGAGAGAATTATAATGAACTTAAAGCTAAGGCTGACTCAACAGAAACTCCAGTTTTTCTGTACACCCCAGAGAACGAGATTAACCGTAAAGGCTTTTACGGGCGCACTAAAGAGAAGCTGGTTTTATTTCAGGATTTTGCAAATACTTCAGACATAAAGAACTCTCGACAGGCACTAGACAGCCTTAGATTTAAAAAAAGCCGGATAAACATATGGCTTTACGACCGTAGTACTACATATAATCGGATTCTAGAAGAACCTCTTGCATTTATATCTTATCTAACGAAGAAAATTCCTATATTTTTGTTCTTTTTTACCCCCGTTTTTGCCTTATTTTTTGTTCTTGTTTATTTCAAAAGAGAATCATTAAAATCAGCTAAACTAAGCATCAAAGGGACCTCCAGCAAATTACTCAAAAATCTTACAAGCATTCCCTATCTAGGACCTGTTACTTTAACTGTACTAGGCTTTTTGAGAAAACTATTTTTTATCTATCGAGAACGCACTTATATAGAACATGTAATTTTTATATTTCACGTGTTCACGTTTGTTTTTTTAGGGTTATTATTAGCGTTACTACCTGATAGTTTTTTAGGACACGAAATATTCTCTTCATTATTCCTAGTATTTGTAGGCCCTGTATATTTTTATATTGCATTAAAAAAATTCTACAAAGAGGGGCATCTTAGAACTCTTACGAAGTTCTTATTCTTAAATATTGTATTTTTAATACTTTCAACATTTGCAGGTATACTATTTTTATTAGTAACCGCTGCAACCTACTAGAAACTATGGTAGAACAAATCACAAAGGGAATACGGGTATCTGTTAAAACTCATTTTGAAGGATCGTTTATTAAAAATAACGAAACCTTTTATGCCTTTGGTTATGAAGTTACCATAGCAAATACGAGTAAAGACACCGTTCAACTCTTAAGTAGATCATGGTTTATATTTGACGCCCTCAATAGTCCTGAGCGCGTCGTAGGAGAGGGAGTGATTGGTAAGAAACCTGTTTTAAAACCAAAAGAGTCGCATACTTACTCATCAGGCTGCTTATTAAAATCACCATTCGGTTCTATGCGCGGACATTATATTATGATCAATTTTGCAACTTCAGAGCAGTTTAAAGTAGAGATCCCTTTGTTTAATCTCAACGCAATTCACATTCTTAATTAAAGCAGGCTTTTAGATTAGAATTAACCTGTATAATTACTCAAATTCCTTCATACATATACATAGTGCTTCCCTCTAATATTTTGTATCTTTCAAGCCTAAAAAAATTGAATACGAATAAAATATTTAAGCATGTCTAAAGGATTTTTTGAAGTACCAGTAGCGATAAATGAGCCGGTTAAATCTTACGCACCGGGATCACCAGAACGCGAAGAAGTTTTAAAAACATATAAAGAGCTCTACAACAGTAAAGTAACTGTTCCTATTTATATTAACGGAAATAAAATCGAGACCGGCAATACTAAGCCTATGTCTCCTCCGCACGATCATAAGCATATTTTAGGTGATTATCATCTTGCTGAAAAATCACATATAGACGCAGCAATTGCAACAGCTTTAGAAGCTCGCAAAAAATGGTCTAAAATGCCTTGGGAGCACCGTGCAGCAATTTTTCTTAAAGCTGCAGAATTAATTCAAGGACCTTACAGAGCAAAAATTAATGCTGCAACAATGCTTGCGCAGTCAAAAAATATCTTTCAGGCAGAAATTGATGCTGCTTGTGAACTCATAGATTTCTTACGTTTTAACGTACAATATATGAGTGAGATTTACGCAGACCAGCCAGAATCTTCATCTGCAGCCTGGAACCGTGTAGAATACCGTCCGCTAGAAGGTTTTGTTTATGCGATCACCCCTTTTAATTTTACGGCTATAGCCGGAAATTTACCGGCATCTGCCGCATTAATGGGTAATGTTGTTGTTTGGAAACCAAGTGACAGCCAGGTATATTCCGCGCAGGTTATAATAGAAGTTTTTGAAGAAGCAGGTGTACCTGCAGGTGTAATTAATATGGTAATGGGAGATCCTGTTATGATTACAGATACTGTGCTGGCAAGTCCTGATTTCGCAGGTATTCACTTTACAGGTTCTACTCACGTATTCAAAGATATTTGGTCTAAAATAGGTGCAAATATTCACAATTATAAAACGTACCCACGTATTGTAGGGGAGACTGGTGGTAAAGATTTTATTCTTGCGCACCATACTGCAAATCCTCAACAGGTATCAACAGCGATTGCTCGTGGTGCTTTTGAATTTCAAGGTCAAAAATGTAGTGCAGCGAGTAGAGTTTACGTTGCAAAATCAATCTGGCCCGCAGTAAAAGATTCACTTTTAAAAGATCTTAAATCTTTTAAAATGGGCTCACCAGAAGATATGAGTAATTTTATTACTGCTGTGATTCACGAAGGCTCTTTTGACAAATTAGCAAAATATATTGACCAGGCGAAAGCAGATGCTAATGCAGAGATAATAGCAGGTGGTAATTATGATAAGTCTAAAGGTTACTTCGTAGAGCCTACTGTTATTTTAACAACAGACCCAAAATATACAACTATGGAAACTGAACTTTTTGGTCCAGTTGTAACCATATACGTTTACGAAGATCAAGACTGGTCAGAAACTTTAAAACTTGTAGACGGTACTAGTGAATATGCACTTACAGGGGCTGTTTTAGCAACAGATCGCTACGCAATAACAGAAGCTACTCAAGCTCTTCAAAATGCAGCCGGTAACTTCTATATTAACGATAAATGTACAGGAGCAGTTGTAGGTCAACAACCTTTTGGTGGTGCACGTGCATCTGGTACAAATGATAAAGCAGGAAGCGCATTAAATTTACTAAGATGGGCTTCTCCACGATTAATTAAAGAGACATTTGTAACACCAGTTGATTACAGGTATCCTTTTTTAGGTGAATAAATAAACCTAAACAACTTAAAAACTGCCATTTAATAGATGGCAGTTTTTTTTTAATTCACTATTTCAATGTTACCTTAATGTTATGTAAACATAAATTTAAGGTTAATTGAATAGTTTTTTTTACCTTTGTACTACAAAATATTAGGACTATGACGAATGAAGAAAACAAAATGTATGTTTTGAAGGTAAATTACTCTGTAATTGATGTATCAAAGAAGAAGAGTAAACGGAAAATAACGCGTAAAAAAGAAAAACTATACTTAGTAAAAGATCCTGAAACGATTGAAGAAAAACTAAGAGAATTAGAAGACACCTTACTCGAGATCGAATCTGATCAAAAGACAACACTAGTCGAGAAAGCTCAGGATCTTCTAAAGAGATTTGGTAATCGTTGTAATACAACATACTATAGTATGCTACGCACATAAAATTAAAAAGCGACTTTAAGAAGTCGCTTTTTTTTATCCTTTAAATTTAAGTGGCAAATGCACTACTTTTTTAGTGTCAAAAAATTCTTCTTCAAAATAATCTTTAAGATCAAAAACTTGTGCCGTAGTATATAAGCTCAATTCTTCAGAAAGATCACCACCTTTTAGATAAAGAATCCCATTTTTTAATTGGTGCTCATTCTTTTTTGCAATCTTTCCTTTTACCCAATGTACAAAGGTTTCCATTTGAGCAACTGCTCTACTCACTATAAAATCATACTGCCCGTTAATATTTTCTACACGATCATTAGTAATCTTTACATTAGTAAGACCTAAACCGGCACTAACCTCCTCTACTACTTTTATTTTTTTACCTATGCTATCAACGAGGTGAAACTGTGTTTCGGGAAAAAGAATAGCAAGCGGTATTCCGGGAAAGCCACCTCCTGTACCAACATCTAAAATTGACGCACCGGGATTAAATTTTTGAATCTTAGCAATACCCAAAGAATGTAAAACGTGTCTAAGGTATATTTCATCAATATCTTTACGTGAAACTACATTGATTTTAAGGTTCCAATCCTGATACAACTCGTTTAATTTTTTAAACTGAAGGATCTGATTTTCATCAAGATCTGAAAAATATTTGTCTACAAGAATCATAATCAACTTTTATGGCAACAAAATTAGGTTTTACAGCGTTAAATTACGGTAATAACATACCTTAAAAAGATATAAATCTTATTTTTGAAGTAGCGGTGTAAAGTGCTTGCTATGGCAGCTTTACTTTAAGCAGATAGACTATGAAAAATCCTAAAACAATAAAATTTTCACGCGTAGATTCGGCAAATTTTTTTAGAACTCTCAATAAGCGTGTTAATACCTACTTTAAAGAAAATAATGTAGAGCGTACTGGTAACTGGAAGCTATTTATAAAAACTGCAGTTATGTTTTCTTTATTTTTAGCTCCTTATTTTTTGCTTCTTACATTAGATCTTCCCGGGTGGTCTCAACTCTTACTTACCATTGTGATGGGTGTAGGTATGGCCGGTGTAGGAATGAATGTGATGCATGACGGTAATCACGGTTCCTTTTCTAAGAAAAAATGGGTAAACAAAATAATGGGTGGTAGTATATACATCCTTGCGGGTAATGTATATAACTGGCAAGTACAACACAACGTGCTACACCATACCTATACAAACATTCACGGCCACGATGAAGATTTAGAAGCAGGCAGAATTTTACGCTTTTCAAAACACGCTCCCTGGTATAAGCATCACCGATTTCAGCATTATTATTCTATTTTGCTGTATGGTCTTTTAACTTTTAACTGGGCGATTACTACAGATTTCCTTCAGATGAAGCGTTATTTGAAACGTAAGTTATCATATGGAGAATTTCCTAATCCAAAAGTAGAATGGACAAAACTGGTAATTACTAAAGTTATATACGTAAGCATCTGGATTGTTTTACCGCTTATTATTTTAGACCTGGCCTGGTGGAAAGTTCTAATGGGCTTCTTTATTATGCACTACACAGCAGGTGTAATTTTGAGTATGGTCTTTCAGCTTGCACATGTTATTGAAGAGGCAGATATGCCTTTGCCAGATAACTCAGGCACTATGAAAAATACGTGGGCAATACATCAATTGTTTACAACGGTTAACTTTTCAACTAAAAATAGAATTGTAAACTGGTTTACAGGAGGTCTTAATCATCAGGTTGAACATCATATTTTTCCACATATAAGCCACATACATTATACAAAGATTTCTAAGATCGTTAGAGAAACTGCAAAAGAATTCAATTTACCGTATAACGAGTATAAAACTACGCGTAAAGCAGTTGTCGCACATTTCAAATATTTAAAAGAGATGGGTACGCAACCTAATCTTCAATCAGCCTAATCATAAGTTATTTAATGGAAACAATTACAAATCAACTATCTGATCGTATTAACAACCTGGCCACTTCTGCTACTCTTGCAATGGCTGCTAAAGCTCGCGAATTAAAAGCTGAAGGAAAAGATATCATAGGTCTAAGCCTTGGGGAACCAGACTTTAATACTCCAGATTTTATTAAGGATGCTGCGATACAGGCAGTAAATGATAATTACAACAGTTATTCACCTGTAGACGGTTATGTTGAATTAAAAGATGCTGTCATTACTAAATTTAAGCGTGACAATAATCTTACTTATGACCGCTCTCAAATTGTAGTTTCTACAGGTGCTAAACAATCTTTATATAATATTGCTCAAGTTTGCTTAAATCCTGGTGACGAGGTGATTTTACCTTGCCCATACTGGGTTAGTTATGCAGATATTGTGCAACTAGCAGAAGGTGTTCCTGTTGAAGTACAAACTTCTATGGAAACTGATTTTAAAATGACTCCAGAACAATTAGAAGCTGCAATCACTCCAAAAACAAAAATGCTTTGGTATAGCTCTCCTTGTAATCCTAGTGGCTCTATTTATAGTAAGGCAGAATTGCGCGCTCTTGCAGATGTGCTCCAGAAATATCCACAAATTGTAGTGGTAAGTGACGAAATTTACGAGCATATAAACTATGTAGGTGGTCACGCAAGTATGGCGCAGTTTGATGATATGTTTGACCGTACAGTTACTGTAAATGGTGTTGCAAAAGCTTTTGCGATGACGGGATGGAGAATTGGCTACATAGGCGCTCCTACTTACATTGCCAGAGCTTGCAATAAAATACAAGGGCAAGTTACCAGTGGTGCAAATTGTATAGCTCAACGTGCCGTGATCACAGCTCTTGAAGCTCCTGTAAGTAAGATACAATATATGGTAGATGAGTTTAAAGAACGCAGAAAACTTATTCTAGGCTTACTAAGCGAGATTCCGGGCTTTGAATGCAATGAGCCTGAAGGTGCTTTCTATGTTTTTCCTAATGTATCTCAATACTTTGGAAAAACATTAAACGGATCTAAGATTGAAAATGCTTCAGAGTTTGCTTTGTACCTTTTAGAAGCAGCGAATGTTGCCACTGTAACTGGTGAAGCTTTTGGTAATCCTAATTGCATACGTATATCCTATGCTGCTAGTCAGGAACAAATTATTGAAGCTATGGCTCGTATTAAAAAAGCTGTTTCTTAATCTGAAAACAAAAATAAAACACATAAAAAAAGCGACCATTTCTGGTCGCTTTTTTATTTTATATATGCAAATTCTTACATTTTTGGAAGAAGTACAGTGTCAATTACATGAATCACACCGTTAGATTGATTTACATCAGCGATAGTTACCGTAGCAACGTTACCAGCTTGATCTTTAATCTTTACTTTTCCGTCAACAACCATACCTGTTAAAGTTTGACCATTTACTGTTGTCCACTCTGCTGTACCGTTTCCTTCTTCGATATCATTCATAATATCTTTTGCAGAATGCTTACCAGCAATAACGTGATACGTCAAAACACCTTGTAAAGCAGTTTTATTTTCTGGCTTTAATAAAGTTTCAACAGTACCTTCTGGCAAATTATTAAAAGCATCGTTTACCGGAGCCAATACTGTAAAAGGACCTTCACCCTGTAATGTTTCAACTAAACCAGCAGCAGTTACAGCAGCAACAAGAGTCGTATGGTCTTTAGAATTAACCGCATTTTCTACGATATTCTTAGTAGGATACATTTCAGCACCACCTACCATTTTAGTGTCTTGAGCAGTTGCTAAAGCACCTACAGCCATAAAGGCTACCATAATCATCTTAGTAATTGAATTAATCTTTTTCATAATATGTAAAGTTTTTTTAGTTACAGTACACTTACGAGAGTACGACAAGATTCGGTTTTTAAAAACACATTCTTTAAGACATTATTAACTTTCTACGCTAATTGGGTCAACTCTGTTTTAAGATGATTAATTATCATATCTGCGTGAACCCTAGTATTTTCAATAAAGAGCTTACTGGTTTTCATACCACTGTTGATTACACCAGCTACATAAACATTTTTAAGTGGGGTTTCTAAAGTTTCAGCGTTATGAATGGGTTTTTTAGCATTTTCCTCATCAATAGGGAGACCTAGCTTCTCAAACAAACTATAATCTGGTGTGTAACCTATCATCGCTAAAACAAAATCATTTTCAATTTCTATTGCTCCATCGGGAGTATCTAAAATGACACTATGTGGTTTTATTTCTTTTACTGAAGTTTCAAAGTAGGCTTTAATAGAACCTTCTTTTATTCGGTTTTCAATATTTGGTTTAATCCAGTATTTAGTTTTAGGATAAATCTCATTACTGCGTATTGCCATAGTAACCTCAGCTCCTTTATAAAAAGTCTCTAAAGCTACATCACAGGCAGAATTTGCAGCACCTATAACGAGCACTTTTTGATTAACATAAGGATGCGGACTATCGTAAAAATGTTTCACCTTAGGTAAATTTTCCCCTGGAACATTCAGTTTACGTGCCGTATCATAAAAACCGGTAGAAATAATTACTGCTTTAGTTGTAAACTGTTCTTTAGGTGTATCTATTACATACCCTTCTGTGTTTTTTGTCATTGACTGCACAGGAGTATAAAGCATCACATTGAGCTTCCAGCTATCGTAAACTCTTCTGTAATATTCTAATGCTTCTTTACGCGTAGGCTTATCATTATGCGCCACAAAAGGAACATCACCTATCTCAAGTAAGTTAGAGGTTGAGAAAAAAGTCATATTCTCAGGAAAATTATACAGCGAATTAACTAAAACTCCTTTTTCTAAAATACAATAGTTTAATCCGGCTTTGGCAGCAGAAATACCGCAAGCAAGTCCTATAGGTCCGGCACCTACTATTATTAAATCGTAATTTTTCAAATCATTTTTTTTTGGTCGAACTAAAGAAAGTTACTCTTTAATTCTATTACACGAGTTATTGAAGATATAACGTAATTTTATTACGCTCACTAAAATCTTTAATACACCGCAAAGTTAACCGATACTAGCGGTTACGCCAAAAGAACGGCGTAAAGAGAATGAGCACTGTAAAGAGTTCTAGCCTTCCTATCATCATTAAGAAAGCACACCACCACTTCCCTACTGCCGGAAGCGCGTCAAAGTTATTTACCGGACTTAAAAGACCAAAGGCAGGCCCCACATTTCCTAGCGATGATGCAGAACCGCCAAGAGAAGTCGCAAAATCAAGCCCCATAGATGCAAGACCACAAGCCCCTATAATCCACGCGAGAAGGTAAAGAATAAAAAAGCCCAAAATATTAAAAACTATTTCTTTAGAAACCGATTTCCCATTGTGTCTTACCGGTAAAATTGCATTAGGATGTAGCGTACGCTTAAATTCAAGAATCCCATTGCGTATAATCATTAAATGCCGAACCACTTTAATACCTCCTGAAGTCGAACCTGCCGAACCTCCTAAAAACATTAACCCAAAGAAAATAATCGTTGCAAATGGTGCCCATATGGTGAAATCTGCCGATACAAAACCGGTTGTTGTAATTACAGAAATTACCTGAAACAGGCCATGACGTATTGCACTCTCATACCTACCCCAGACCATAGGATGATCTATTGAGGAAATTGAAACATCTGCACGTATGATAATAATTAATACCACCAGTATCGTGAAACCTACTGTAAAAGCAGTATACAATTTAAACTCCTCATCTTTCCAGACATTGCGCAACTTACCTTTAAATGCAAAGTAGCTTAGTACAAAGTTTGTACCTGCTAAAAACATAAAGAGTATTATAATGTATTGTACTGCAGGGTTATCATTCCAGTATGCGACACTCGCATTCTTTGTACTGAAGCCTCCTGTAGACAACGTACTCATAGCGTGGTTGATCGCATCTAAAAAAGACATTCCGGCAATCTGTAGTAGAATAGTCTCTGCTACTGTATATCCAAAATAAATTAACCAAAGTCGTTTTGCTGTATCGGTAATTCTTGGGTGTAATTTATCTGCATTAGGACCGGGAGCTTCTGCTGCAAAAAGCTGCATTCCACCTATTCCTAATAAAGGTAAAATTGCAATTGCCAGAACAATAATCCCCATACCTCCTATCCAGTGCGTGGTACTACGCCAGAACAGAACTCCGTTAGGTATAGCCTCGATATCATTTAGAATAGATGCACCTGTGGTAGTGTACCCGCTCATCGTCTCAAAAAAGGCATTTGTAAATGATGGGATAGAACCTGTAAATAAATAGGGTAAACATCCACTCAAAGACATAAAAATCCACCCAAATGTAACTACAATATACCCTTCACGCTTTTGAATTACTTTCTCGTGATCTTTTGTAAAAAACATAAGAGCAAGACCAGTAAGTAATGTAAGTAGTCCTGCAGAAATGATTCCTAAAGCGATAGAAATATCATCATAAAAATATCCTATTATCGCAGAGATCAACATAAAGCCACCATTAAACAGCAGCAATACCCCCATTAAATGGAATATAATCTTATAATTAAGTCTGGGTCTGTTTGGCATCTTATATAAACATACGTTCTACTTTATTAATAGAGCGTAATAAGCAACATACAACTATACGATCTCCTACTTTAATTGTGTGATCTCCTAAGGCTATAATACCACGACCTTCACGTACAATACCTCCTATAGTTGCAGACCTTGGGAAATCAAGATCTCTAATACGCTTACCTATAACCTGAGAATTAGGCTTTGCAATAAACTCAAGTAGCTCGGCATTCATATTATTGAGTTTAGTCATAGCAACAACATCTCCTTTACGTATATATCTAAATATATTATTAGCCGCTAAAAGCTTCTTATTAATTAGTGTATCAATCCCAATACTGTGAGAAAGCTGAAAATAATCCATATTCTCAACGAGAGCGATTGTTTTCTTTACACTTTTAGATTTTGCCACCAAACACGACATGATATTGGTCTCGCTATTTCCGGTAACGGCAATAAAAGCGTCCATATCATAAATATTCTCTTCTTCCAGCAATTCTACATTTCTTCCGTCACCGTGAATCACAAGGGTTTTAGGAAGTTTTTCAGCAAGATCAAAGGCTTTGTCATTATCTTTCTCCACTAACTTTACATGAAAATTGTGAGTGCATAAATCACGAGCAGTCTTATAGCCTATTTTACTTCCGCCTAAAATCATTACATTTTTAATCCGCTGTTTAACTTTACCGGTAAGCTTATATAATTCATCAACCCCACCTTTTACCGTCATAAAATAAACCTGATCCCCTTCTTTAAAAATAGTATCGCCTCTGGGAATTAGTGTGTATTGGGTACCCTCTCGCTGAATTGCAATAGGCATAAAATGCAATTCTGGAAAAATAAGCGCTGCTTCTTTTACACTTTTACCTACAAATGAAGCGGTGCGACTTAATGATGTACCCACCATGGTAAGTGCACCGTTCTCAAACTCATAGCTGTCGTTAAATGCAGATTGATTGAGAAGTAATTCAATTTCTGAAGCAGCAAGGCTCTCAGGAGAAATAAGCTCATCAATCCCAAACTTTTTAAAACCTGCTACTTCTTGATTTTCTATAAACTCTGTATTAGAAATACGAGCGATTGTGCGTTTTGCTCCCATTTGCTTTGCTAAAACGCAAACGGTAATATTTGTAGTTTCACTAGCGGTTACCGCTATTATTAGATCTGTATTTTCTATGCGTGCCTCTTTTAAAGTGGCAATAGAAGTTGTATCACCGCGAATGGTACGTATGTCGAGATGTGTATCTGCATAGGCGATACTATCTTTATCTATATCTATAAGTGTGATGTCCTGTGATTCAAAAGAGAGAAGTTTAGCTAAATGAAAACCAACCTCCCCGGCACCAGCAATAACAATCTTCATATTTTATTTTAAGGTAAAACCTTGCAAAGGTACGTGTTTTAATAGAGATATATTTAAAATAACTGCCATCTAAAAGAGAACTCCTGCATCAAATAACAAATACTATATTTGCCAATAAAAAACAGTTATGAGCGGTAACATAAATCCTTACAAAAATTCTGACCAGTCAAAACGGGTACAGGTAGAGAAAATGTTTGACACGATCTCTAATGAATACGATGGTCTCAACCGCGTGATCTCTTTTGGTATAGATATTAAATGGCGCAAAAAAGTGGTCGCTATGATTGCTGCCACTAACCCTCAAAACATACTTGACGTAGCTACAGGAACAGGAGATCTGGCAATTAATCTTGCAGAAACCGGAGCTAAAAAAATCATAGGGCTAGATATCTCTGCAGGTATGCTTGCTGTAGGTAAGAAAAAAATCACAGCAAATAATCTTGATCAAACCATAGAAATGGTTCAGGCAGATTCTGAAAATTTGCCTTTTGAAGATAATCATTTTGATGCTATAACTGTTGCCTTTGGTATTCGTAATTTTGAAACGCTTGACAAAGGCTTAGCCGAAATATTTAGAGTTTTAAAACCGGGAGGGCTTTTTGTTATTTTAGAAACTTCAGTTCCCACAAAAACTCCTTTTAAGCAAGGGTATACTTTTTATTCAAACCAGATATTACCGCTTATAGGCCGATTATTCTCAAAAGATAAAGATGCGTACGCATATTTGAGTGAAAGCGCATCGGTTTTCCCTTATGGAGAACGCCTCAACAATATTTTACGCAAAATTGGGTTTAATAATGTTAACGACCTACCACAAACATTTGGGGTTTCAACCATTTATACAGCATCAAAGTAGCACTATGCGCAAAGTAGTATTTTCTCTTTTACTTTTAATTTGGCTTACTCCAAATCTTCAAGCTCAGTTTTTAACACGTGAGCGTATTCTTAATGATGAGAATTTTGACAAAAAACCGTGGAGCTTCGGGTATTATTTTGGTATAAACAGATATGATTTTAACTTTGACTATAAAGAAGATCGTCCAGATATTTTTGTAGAACAGAGCTATGGCTTTAATGTAGGATTACTGGCAAATAAGCGTATAAATGAGTATATAGATTTACGCTTAGAACCGGGACTTGCTTATAATGCACGGAATTTATTATACCTTGATATTCCAGGCGAAGAAAATGATCGTTTACGCGAGCTTAACTCAACATATATATATATTCCTTTATTAGTGAAATTTTCTACAAAAAGACTTAATAACTTTAAGCCTTTTGTAGTGGGTGGTTTATCCTACTCTTATAATTTATCAAGTAATGAGACTAATCCTGATGATAATAGTGCAGGCCAGTTTAGAATGAAAAACAATACGTTTTATTACGAAGTAGGCTTTGGTATCGATTTATATTTGCCGTACTTTAAATTTTCACCTAGTATACGTGGTGTATTTGCATTAAGTGATGAACTTGTTAGAGATGAAAATCCTAATAGTTTATACACTTCAAATATTGAAGTGATGCAGTCTAGAGGACTATTTTTAAACTTTACTTTTCAATAATGTGGGAGGCTAATTTATACAGAAAGAAGCACGGCTTTGTATTTGACTATGGCAAAGATTTAATAAGTATGCTTAATCCTAAAGCAGGAGAACGCATATTAGATTTTGGTTGTGGCACTGGTGAACTTACAGCAGAAATTGCTCAGAGTGGCGCAGAACTCGTGGGTATAGATGCTTCTGCAGCAATGATTGAAGCTGCTCAAGAACAATTTGAAGCTATAAAATTTATTCAAGCCAGAGGCGAAAGTTTTATAGACACCGTACAATATGATGCTATTTTTAGCAACGCAACTTTACACTGGATTTTAAATCCCGAAGCTGCAATATCTGCTATGTATAGCAATCTAAAACCCGGCGGAAGATTACTGCTAGAAATGGGCGGTAAAGGAAACGTGGCTATAATCATAGATACACTTCAAGATGTTTTAGAAGAAAACGGATATGTAAAACAATCTAAAACCGTCAACTGGTATTTCCCAAAACTGGGCACCTACTCATATTTTTTAGAGAAAAATGGTTTTAAAGTAACTTTTGCTCATTTATATGACCGCCCCACTCAATTAAATGATCCTGAAACCGGAATTATTGACTGGCTTACGATGTTTGCCGGTAAGTATTTTACAGATATTCCTGAAAATGAAGTAGCTCAAATACGTAATACGGTACAGGATAGAGTACGCGATAGACTCTACAGAGATGGTCATTTTTATGCAGACTATAAGCGCTTGCGCATTTGCGCTATAAAATAAACTTAGCGGCGTTTAAATTCACTTACTAAAATAGCTCCTGCAATTGCAACATTTAAGCTTTCGGTAGTTGATGTGCCAAACTGTGGTATGCTTATTTTATGAGTTACAGCGTTTTCTATTTCTGATGATATTCCGTTAGCTTCATTTCCTAAAATTAGAATAGCTTCCTTGGGTAAAACCGCATCATAAACAGAAACACCATTCATAAAAGCTCCATATACAGGTAGATCTTCTGCTTTTAAATATTCGTATAAATCTGTATAAATAACATTTACACGAGTAATTGAACCCATAGTAGCCTGTATTACTTTAGGATTATAACAATCTACAGTTTGTTTAGAACACACTAAATTTTCAATATTAAACCAGTCACACAACCTAATGAGTGTTCCTAAATTACCGGGATCGCGTAAGTCATCAACAACAAGTTGCAACCCTTTTTTTTCGGTTTTGGATACCTTCGGAATTTCAAAAATCGCAAGCGCTTTTTGAGGTGTTTTGAGGAAACTTATTTTTTTAAGTTCATTTTCTGAAACGTGCTCTTTGTTTTCTTGCTCATCAAAAAAGCCTTCCATGGTAAAAAGACTATGCAGTTTAAAATGAGAGTTTAGAAACTCTTCAACACCTTTAATACCTTCTACAACAAATAACCCGTGCTGCTGGCGGTACTTTTTTTGATTAAGGCTCGTTATTAATTTTATTTGGCTTTTGCTAACCACGCTTATTATGTATTTTTGAAGTTATTTTGAGAACAGCTCACTTGCAACAACTACCGGCAAAAATAGGATTTATTATAATACTCTTGCTTACCCTTGCTTCTTGCAATGCGGTAAAACGAGTGGCAGACGGGCAATTACTTCTTACGCAAAATACGATACGTGTAAACGGAGAGGTAAATGACGCTTATAATATTAATAATATACCCTATCAACAGCCTAACGCAAGGTTGCCATTGCTTAAATCTCCTTTACGTCTCCATATCTACAACTGGGCACGACCTAATATAGACTCAATTATGCAAGCGCGTTTTATTGAAGATGAGAGCGCTCGTAAATTCTGGACCGGCGTATTATCTCGTAAGCAACTTGACAAATACATAGAATTTAGAAGTAATTTTAATCAAACACTTAAAAATACCGGCGAAGCTCCCACCATAATTTCTGAAAATCTCTCAAAACGTTCTGCTGCGCGTCTTAAAGAATATTACAATAGTAAAGGGTGGTTTAATGCAATTACAGATTATAAAATAGTAAAAGACAGTCTTGATAAACGCGGAAAAGTTGAATACACCGTAGCTACGGGCAAGCCCTACATCATAGATTCTGTAACGACATTTATAAAATCTGCTGCTGCAGACTCTATTTATAAAAAATATATAAACGACACTTTCATTAAAGAAGGAGCACAATATGAGCTACTCGATGTAAATTCTGAAACCGCGCGCCTTACTGAACTAATGCGTAATAACGGCCTATTTTATTTTGACAGAGATTACATCAGTTTTATAGGAGATTCTGTAAAAACAGGCAATAAAGTAAATCTTGAACTCTACATTAAAAACAGAGAAATACGTGCTCGCGATTCTGTTTACGAAGTGCCCCTTAACGTTCATAAAATTAGCAAGGTTAATGTAACTACAGATTACGGGTATTCTATTCGCAACAATACATTAAAAGATAGTGCGTCACTGAATGATTATCACCTGTACGCATATGATAAAATACGTTATAAGCCAAAGTACCTTACAGATGCTCTTTTTATAAAACCAGGTGATACTTATAGCGATGATTCTCGTAATAAATCATTAATCCGTTTAAGCCAGCTTAGCACATTTAGATATCCCGATTTAAGGTTTACTGAAGATCCTGATGATCCTAAAGGCACAGATTTAATTGCTAATTTTTATTTAATACCGCTTCCTAAATTTAACCTTAGGGTAGATTTTGATGTATCTACTTCAAACATTCAGAAATTTGGTATTGCCGGAGGTGGTTCGCTTCAAATACGTAATGTTTTGGGAGGTATGGAAACCTTACAGATTTCGGGTCGCGGAAGTATAGGTGCTTCAAAAGCCCCAACAGAAAATAGCACCGGCTTTTTTGACATTACCGAAATAGGAACAGATGTAAGTCTCACGATACCACGCATATTTTTTCCTTTAAAAACACAGGGATTTATCACTCCAGAAATGTCGCCCTCTACCAGTTTTACTACAGGGATAGGTGTTCAACAGAATATAGGTCTTGATAAGCAAAATATAACTGGTGGTGTAAATTTTAAATGGTCACCATCTAACAATCTAAATTACCGTTTTGATCTTTTTGATATTCAATATGTGCGTAATTTAAACGTAGCCAATTATTTTAAGGTTTATGAAAATTCTTATACTCAGCTAAATGATATTGCACAGGTATATCTTGATGCTAATAGTCCTCTACTCGACCAGAATACAAATAATCTAACAATACCAGACGGTGCGCTAGGCTTTATAAACGCTGTACAATCTAACAATATCGCAGTAACAGACCCTGAATTTTCAGATATATTTAATATTGAAGAGCGCCGCCAGCGTCTTACTGAAGACAACCTTATATTAGCCACCAGTTTCACCTATTATAAAAACACCAGAGAGAACTTATTTGACGATGAGTTTACAAGTTTTAGAACAAAACTTGAGGTTGCAGGTAATACATTAAGTGCTTTAGGAAATATTGTAGGCTTAGAAAAAAATGACGACAATGCATATCGAGTTTTGGGTGTACGTTTTTCGCAATATGTAAAAACCGAAATAGACTTTATAAAGCACTGGGATTTTGGAAATGATAATATTCTTGCATTCAGAGCTTTTGGAGGTATTGCAATTCCCTACGGAAACTCTAAAAGCATCCCATTTATACGTAGCTTTTTTGGAGGGGGATCTAATGATAACAGAGCCTGGCAGGCTTATAGATTAGGACCCGGTAGCACAGACAGTCCTAATGATTTTAATGAAGCTAACATGAAGCTGTCATTCAATTTAGAGCAGCGCTTTACCCTTTTAGGAGATTTAAAAGGTGCTATTTTTACAGATGTGGGGAATATATGGAATGCTTTAGATAATGTTACAGATCCTCAATCAACCTTTACAGGCTTAAAAAGCCTAGAAGATATTGCAGTAGGAACTGGATTTGGATTTCGATACGATTTTAGCTTCTTTGTGTTGCGATTTGACATTGGTTTAAAAACCTATGACCCGGCATTGCCTGTAGGAGAGCGCTGGTTTAAAAATACCAATCTAACTAATGCAGTTTATAACGTGGGTATTAACTATCCTTTCTAGTATTTATAAAGGGTAAACCCCAAATATTTATTAATTTTACGTTTCTAACAAAGTAAACAAAAACTTATGAGTCATAGTATCAAACCGGGAGTTGCAACCGGAAGAGAAGTTCAAGCAATATTTAAACATGCTAAAGAGAACGGTTACGCATTACCTGCTGTTAATGTTATAGGTTCTAGCACTATTAATGGTGTTTTAGAAACTGCTGCTAAATTAAATGCACCCGTTATCTTACAATTTTCAAATGGTGGAGCTCAATTTAATGCAGGAAAAGGATATTCTAACGAAAATCAACAAGCTGCAATAGGTGGTGCAATCGCCGGAGCTAAGCATGTGCATGAGATGGCTAAGCGTTATGGTGCAACTGTAATTTTACATACAGACCACTGTGCAAAAAAATTATTACCTTGGATTGACGGACTTCTTGATGCTTCTGAAGAATATTACAAAGAGCACGGGCACTCGCTTTTTAGCTCTCATATGATAGATCTTAGTGAAGAGTCTCTAGAAGAAAATATTGAGATTTGTAAACAATATCTTGAGCGTATGAGCAAGATGGATATGACTCTAGAAATTGAATTAGGTATAACAGGTGGTGAAGAAGATGGTGTTGACAACACAGATGTTGACGATTCAAAATTATATACTCAACCAGAAGAAGTTGCTTACGCTTACGAAGAATTAAGTAAAGTAAGTGATCAATTTACAATTGCTGCAGCCTTTGGTAACGTGCACGGTGTATATAAGCCGGGTAACGTAAAACTTACTCCAAAAATTCTTAAAAATTCTCAGGAGTTTGTTTCTGAAAAATATAATCTAGGACCTAACTCTATTGATTTTGTATTTCACGGAGGTAGCGGTTCTACAGTAGAGGAAATACGCGAAGGAATAAGCTACGGTGTAATCAAAATGAATATTGATACAGACTTACAGTGGGCATTTACTGAAGGTGTGAGAAAATATTTTGATGCAAATGCAGATTATCTTCAAGGACAAATAGGTAACCCTGGTGGTGACGACAGCCCTAACAAAAAATATTACGATCCAAGAGTTTGGTTCCGTAAGGGAGAAGAAGCTTTTAATACACGTTTAGAAAAGGCGTTTGAAGACCTTAACAACGTAAATACACTTTAGTATTTTTTGCTTGTCCTAAAAATTAAATAAATTGAAACCTCGGGAATTTAACCCCGGGGTTTTTCACCCTTAATAGTTATCTTTTAAAAAATACTGACTCTTATAAAAGGTTAACATCAACTTTACTGCTGAAATAAACCAACAACGATTAAGTTTTTATATCTAAATACTAGAGAATAAAGCATAATTAATGAGTCGAAAACTAAAAAGCACAAATTTATGGCTTGGTTCAAACGAAAAGAAAAAGGTATACAAACCGCTACCGAAAATAAAAAGGATGTACCTAAAGGTCTCTGGTACAAATCACCTACCGGTAAAATTATTGATGCAGATGAGCTTGCTAAAAACTTTTATGTAAGCCCTGAAGATGATTACCACGTAAGAATAGGAAGCGAAGAATACTTTTCAATTCTTTTTGATGAAGGAAAATATAAAGAATTAGATAAGAACCTTACTTCTAAAGACCCCTTAGGTTTTGAAGACACTAAAAAATACGTAGATCGTCTTAAAGATGCCGAAGCTAAAACCGGTCTTAAAGACGCAGTACGTACAGCCGTAGGTAAAAGTTTTGGTAAAGATCTTGTTGTCGCTGCTATGGATTTTAAATTTATAGGTGGTTCAATGGGTTCTGTCGTAGGTGAAAAAATTGCACGTGCAGCAGATTACTCACTTAAAAACAATGTGCCATTAGTTATAATATCTAAGTCTGGTGGTGCTCGTATGATGGAAGCTGCATTATCGTTAATGCAATTAGCAAAAACATCTGCAAAACTCGCGCAACTTGCTGAGGCTAAAATTCCTTACATCTCTTTATGTACAGATCCTACAACTGGTGGCACAACTGCCTCTTTTGCAATGTTAGGAGATATAAATATTTCTGAACCCGGTGCATTAATAGGTTTTGCAGGTCCTCGAGTAGTACGTGATACAACCGGTCAGGAGTTACCTGCAGATTTTCAGACTGCAGAATTCTTAAAAGAACACGGTTTTCTAGATTTTATATCACACCGTAAAGTACTTAAGAAAAATATAAACCTATATATAGATTTAATTCTTAATCAAGCTATACGCAATTAAAAATATCCTCTTTCTTAAAGAATTAATTGTATCTTTGCCGGCTTAATGAGATAGACTCATTAAATACATAAAAACTATTTAAATAATATTGGCATGTATCTTACTCAAGAAAAGAAAGATGAAATTTTTAGCAAATACGGTAAAGGCAAGAACGATACCGGATCTGCAGAGGGACAAATTGCGTTATTCACATACCGCATAAGCCACCTTACTGAACATTTAAAAACAAACCGTAAGGATTTTAACACAGAGCGTTCATTAGTTATGCTAGTAGGTAAACGTAGATCGTTACTTGACTATTTAATTAAGAAAGATATTACAAGATATCGTGCTATAGTTAAAGAATTAGGTTTAAGAAAATAATTCTTATTTTAAAAGGGGCAGTTTGCCCCTTTTATTTTATTTATTAATTAAAAGTCCCGCAAGGGCAAAGAAAGCTACCTAAAGGTTTTTCACAGGTCAAACACTACACACAACACAACAACAGACCTTGCCTTTCCCTAACTAGTTAAGGCATTTGATTAATTGCACGCGACGTCGTGCTACTGAAAAACATTTTTATGATTCCAAAAACTTTCAAAGAGGTTATAGACCTTGGTGATGGTAGAGAAATCTCTATCGAAACCGGTAAACTTGCAAAACAGGCCCACGGTTCTGTAGTTGTTCAATCCGGTAAATGTATGATGCTTTGTACTGTAGTCTCTAACTACAAACAAAGTGATGTTGATTTTCTTCCGCTAACGGTAGATTATCGTGAAAAATTTGCGGCGGCAGGCCGTTATCCTGGTGGTTTCTTTAAAAGAGAAGCACGCCCAAGTGATGGTGAAGTTTTAACCATGCGTCTTGTAGACCGTGTACTTCGTCCTTTATTCCCAAAAGATTATCACGCAGAAACTCAGGTTATGATTCAGTTAATGTCTCATGATGATGATGTAATGCCTGATGCTATGGCAGGTCTTGCCGCTTCTGCAGCAATTCAACTTTCAGACTTTCCGTTTGAATGTGCTATTTCAGAAGTACGCGTAGGTCGTATAAATGGTGAATTTATCATCAACCCTTCAAGAACTCAATTAGCAGAATCTGATATCGACATGGTAATTGGTGCATCTGCAGATTCTGTAATGATGGTTGAAGGTGAAATGGACGAAATTTCTGAAGAAGAAATGACTGAAGCTATCAAAGCTGCTCACGAAGCTATTAAAGTACAGTGTGCTGCTCAGATTCGTTTAGCTGAAGCCTTTGGTAAGAAAGAAGTGCGTGAGTATGAGCCAGAGCGTGAAGACGCAGATCTTGCAAAGAAAATACACGACATGGCTTATGATAAAGTCTACACAATAGCTCAAGCAGGTTCTGCAAAGCATGAACGTAGTGCTGCATTTGATGCTATAAAAGAAGAAATTAAAGCTACTTTTTCTGAAGAAGAATTAGCAGATTACGGTGGTATGGTTAATAAATACTACTATAAAGCAGAAAAAGCTGCTGTACGTGATTTAACCTTGAATGAAGGTTTACGCTTAGATGGTCGTAAAACAACAGAAATACGTCCTATCTGGTGTGAAACAGATTATCTACCTTCTGTACATGGTTCTTCTATCTTTACTCGTGGAGAAACTCAAGCGTTAGCCACAGTAACTTTAGGTACTTCTAGAGAAGCTAATCAAATAGACATGCCATCTTATGAAGGTGAAGAAACATTCTATTTACATTACAACTTCCCTCCTTTCTCTACTGGTGAGGCGCGCCCAATACGCGGTACTTCTCGTCGTGAGGTAGGTCACGGTAATTTAGCACAACGTGCCTTAAAAGGTATGATACCTGCAAATTGCCCGTATACTGTACGTGTAGTTTCAGAAGTACTAGAATCTAATGGTTCTTCTTCTATGGCAACTGTTTGTGCCGGTACAATGGCGCTTATGGATGCTGGTGTTCAATTAAAAAAACCGGTTTCTGGTATTGCTATGGGATTAATCTCAGATGGTGATTCTGGTAAATATGCTGTTCTTTCAGATATCTTAGGTGACGAAGATCATTTAGGTGATATGGACTTTAAAGTTACGGGTACAGCAGATGGTATTACTGCTTGCCAGATGGATATTAAAGTTAAAGGTCTTTCTTATGAAATACTTGTTAATGCTTTGAAACAAGCACGTGATGGTCGTTTACATATATTAGATAAGCTTACCGAAACTATTAGCGCTCCTCGTGAAGACGTTAAAGAATACGCTCCTAAAATGGTATCTGTACGTATCGCAAATGCATTTATAGGTGCTCTTATAGGACCTGGCGGAAAAGTTATACAAGAACTTCAGAAAACAACTGGAACCACGATCGTTATAAATGAAGATCCTGTTACAGAAGAAGGAGTTGTAGAAATCCTAGGTACAGGTCAGGAAGGTATTAATGCGGTTCTTGCGAAAATTGATTCTATTACATTTAAACCAGTAGTTGGTGACAGCTATAAGGTTAAGGTAATTAAGATGTTAGATTTTGGTGCTGTTGTAGAATATCTTGACGCTCCAGGAAATGAAGTATTACTTCACGTATCTGAATTAGCTTGGGAACGTACTGAAAATGTAAGTGATGTTGTTAATATGGGTGATGAATTTGAGGTTAAATACTTTGGCCTAGATTCTCGTACACGTAAAGAAAAAGTTTCTCGTAAAGCATTGCTTGAAAAACCAGAAGGTTACAAAGAGCGCGCACCACGTGAAAATAATGATCGTGGCGGCAGCAGAGATCGCGATAATCGTGGTAGAGATAACCGCAGTCGTGATTCTAGAGATCGTAAAAGAGATTAAATTCTTTCACTATTTTTAATATTTTAAAAGGAGCCTTATGGCTCCTTTTTTTATGCACCATCTTATATAAAAGTGACAATTAAAGATATTTTTAAAAATAATTTATACGATTATTAATTGTATTCAAAAAGCGGCTAAACCTGCCATTAGTACAGGGTTTGACAGTTTTTCTGCCAAAAAACGCAACTCCCTTGAGTAGTCAAAACTATTTCAATTTTAACATTTATTTTTAAAAAGCTTCTTAGACGTTAGTATAATTGCCTTAAGAAGCTACAAAGTTTCTTAATATCTGAATACTGTTGATTTTTCTATTTGTCGTACGATACTTGCAGCTATTAAGGCGAACCAATAAAGAAAACTTAATGAAAGTATTAGTATTAGGTGCAGGGAATATGGGATTGACCTACGCAGAAGGTATGGCGCAGTCACCATTTTTGAACAATCGCAAGCTAATGATATTTGATGTATCACCAGAAAAAACTGAAGCCCTATCAACCATGGCTCAGTTTGACGCTTACGATAGTATTGAAGAATGTGTACCCAAGGCAGATGTGATTTTTATAGCAGTAAAACCCTTTCATAGTCAGTCACTATTTAAATCTATGCAACCTTACATAAATGACCAGCAAATTTTTGTTTCATTAATGGCGGGTGTAACAATTAAGACAATTCAAGATGGTTTAGGTGTTAGTAAAGTAATACGTACAATGCCAAACTTGCCCGCTAAAGTAGGTAAAGGTGTTACCTCATTTACCGAATCAAAAACCGTGAGTAGAATAGAACTTCTAACCGTACGTAACTTATTAGACACAACCGGCGCTTCTATTCACGTAGAAAATGAGAATTTTATTGATGCCTCTACAGGTATATCAGGTAGTGGCCCCGCATACATATTCTATTTTATGCAATCTATGCTTGAAGCAGCACTTAAAATGGGATTCTCTGCAAACGATTCTAAAGTTTTAGTTTCGAAAACATTTGAGGGAGCTGTAACATTGTTTAATGACTCAGATTTATCACCAGAAACCTGGATGGATAGAGTTGCTTCAAAAGGTGGTACAACGCGTGCTGCACTTGACTCGATGGAAGATAATAATGTAAAAGAATTAATTAAAGATGCGGCTTATGCTGCATTTAACCGAGCTACAGAACTTGGTAAAGAAAAATAATTTTATGAGCACAAAACGTGTAGTTATAAAAGTAGGAACAAATGTTATGACCAACAAAAACAACAGAATTGTTGGTCCTGTTTTACAAGAATTAGTACGACAAATAGCAGAATTATATGAAAAAGGATACCAACCTGTTCTCGTCTCTTCAGGATCTGCAATTGCAGGTAAAGAAGTTTTAGGCGATTGTAGTTATACAGATCCTTCTACCAGAAGACAAATTTTCTCTTCGGTAGGACAGCCGCGTATGATGCGTCACTATTATACAATGTTTAATAGTTTTGGCATGCATTGCGCACAGCTATTAGCCACAAAACGTGATTTTGCTCCGGGAAAACACCGTGAAAACATGATAAATTGCTATGAAGGTTTGTTATCTGAAGGTATTGTCCCAATAGCTAATGAAGATGATGCTGTATCGCTTACGATGTCGATGTTTACAGATAATGATGAGTTGGCAAGTCTGGTAGCAGAATTAATCAATGCTGATGCATTAATTCTACTAACAGATACAGATGGTCTCTATACAGGTCACCCTGATGATGATGACTCTCACAAATTAACCGAAGTACATCCTGAAGAGAACGTAGAGCAATATGTTCAGGAAAGTAACAAGGCTGAAGGTGAAGGGCGAGGTGGTATGAGGTCAAAACTTAAAATCGCTAAAGATGCTGCCAGAAAAAATATAACCTGTTATATCGCAAATGGTAAAAAACATAATGTGATACTTGATTTGCTTGATGGCAAAAATATAGGTACTAAATTTTCTTCTTAAGAAAATAAAAAAAGATGGTTTTTAATCTAAAATCATCGCCTGTTAGAAGTACAGGTTTTTTAAATATCCTATTTGGGTAAAATATTAACCGAAAATTAGAAATATGAAATTACTCTCAACAGAGATAAAAAATAAAGTTCTTGATTCTATGATGCACATCATACAATTAAGAGAATCTGAAATACTCGAAGCAAACAAAAAAGATTTAGAGGCTTTTAATCGTGATGATCAAGCTCTTTACGACCGTTTAGTTGTGAATGATTCTAAAATAAAAGGAATGATTCAGGCTATTAAAGAAGTAAAAGAGCAAGACGACCCTGTAAGTCAGGAGATATCAAATATCACCTTAGACAGCGGTTTAAATATTGTCAACAAGACTGCTCCGTTTGGTACCATTATGATCATCTATGAATCCCGACCTGATGTTACTATCGAGGCGGCTGTTTTAGCATTTAAAGCCAACAATAAAATCCTTTTAAAAGGTGGTAAAGAGGCCTATAATAGTAACGTTGTTTTAGTTGACTGTTGGAAACAAGCCTTGCGCGAAAATAGTCTTGATGAGTCCTGGATAACTATGTTACAGATGAACCGCGACGAAACTCAGGAATTCTTAAGAAACCCTGACCAACCATTAGATTTAATAGTACCTCGTGGTGGTGAGCGTCTTATCGATTTTGTAAAACAGCATGCAAAATGTGCCGTTTTAATAAGCGGTAGAGGAAACAACTTTTTATACGTGCATCCCGAAGCAGACTGGAAAAAAACTATTGATGTAATTATAAATGCTAAAACCGATAAGATTTCAGGTTGCAATGCATTAGATAAAGTACTAGTAGATACTAATCTGCCAGAATATGAGTCACGCTTGCGTGAGTTAAATGAAATTTTAAACGCTAAGGGTGTTGAAGTATTAGCTGATACCATTTCTAAAGATGTGCTTAAAGACAATGAAGTTTTACCCACAGAGGATACGTGGTATGAAGAATTTCTAGCAATGAAAATTGTATTGGGCGCAGTTAACGGTATAGATGAAGCTATGACAAAAATAAATACGTATAGTGGTGGTCACTCCAGTACAATTATGACTCAGGATGTGGAAGCAGCAACACGTTTTATGGAAAATATAGATACTGCTGCCGTCTATCATAACGCTTCGACGCGCTTCACAGATGGCGGTCAAATGGGTGTAGGTGCAGAACTTGCTATAAGCACAGATAAATTACATCACAGAGGTCCTTTAGGACTTAAGCAATTAGTAACTAATAAGTATTACGTTTATGGTGATGGTCATATTCGTATATAATAATTATATATACTAAAAGAACTCGTTTTAGAGTTATTTAAAGTCTGGCAGTAGCCAGACTTTTTTTGTTTCATATAAATCAAATAAATGTATTTATGACAGGAAATTAGAATATGTTAATTGTAAAAGATTAATTTAGTTTTTCTGTTCTCCAATCTAATCGCATCATACCCCACTGCTAAATGAATTCTTTTATTGATCGTCTTTTTAATCAACGGGCAAGCAAGCTTAGCAAAGAAGAAATAACAGACCCTAAGATTGTGTTTTTTCAATACTTAATAAACTTAGGATCTTTTAGTGCACGACTTCAGCAGTTAAAGTCACAAATAGAAAATTTTCAGTATCCAGATGATGCTTTTACTTCAGATTTGTACTGCGTTAATTTTTATTTAGAACTTGAGAATTACTTAATCACATTTGACAACGCTTATATAAACACTAAAGAGAGTCTAAGACAGGAACTTCGAGAAAAATTTCCGATTATAACAAATGCTATAGCATTTATGCCGCTTTATGAATCAGGTAAAAACAAAGAAATACTCATAGCTCGTATTTATCTGCTCACAATACTTAAAAAATTAAAAATTAAAAATACAGAATTTGTAAGCACTACCGCCTGGATTGAAGCTATTAAATCTTCTATAACTTCTAAAAGCTCAAATGATTTAGTAAAGCAAATAAATGCATTTAGAAGAGTAAAAGACGACGCTCTAAAAATGACTAAAGAATTTAATGAGATCCTGGGGGCAGATATTGTAACTTCAATATTCGCTACTACTAAAGACGAGTTCTATATTTATTATAATCAGCTACCTGCTGTTACGTGCATTGCAGATGTTATACCTAATTCATTTACCACGCTTCTTGATGACACAAAACCCATCATCAATCTAAATTTTAATTCCGAAATAAAAGAGAATAAAGAAATAACCAGTAAAGCTGTTACTTCATCTGCAGATTCTGAGGCCTTTTCCGTATTAGAAAATCTGCTTGATGGCTACCTGTTGTTTGACACATTAGGCACTATTAAAGATTGTAATACACTAGCTTCAAATATCTTTGGATTTAGCAAGACGGAATTAGTAAAACATTCTGTATTTGAGCTTTTTCCAGATGATTTAACTTCACAATTAAAAAATGATCTTCACAATTTATATTCGGTAACCGCAACTGAAATTATTGGACATCGTATAGAAACCGATATTACAAATAGAGCAGGCTTGACCTCATATTATGAAATTGCGTTCTCTAATAACTTCGCTAACCCTAAAGATAGCTTCACTGCGCTTGTAAAAAACATCTCAAACCGGAAAGATACACTTAAAGCTAAAATTAACGCAGAGCGTGTGGCTGAAGCAAAATCAACTTTTCTGTCAAATATGAGTCACGAAATACGTACACCCTTAAATGTGATTTTGGGACTTTCTGAAATAATCTCTAAAAGTGACCTAAAAGATCAAAATCTTCTAAGAAAAAATATTGACGGAATTTCTTTTTCGGCAAAAAATCTACTCTCTATAGTTAATGATATTCTTGACTTTTCTAAAATCGAAGCTGGTAAACTTACCTTGCAATCCTTAGATTTTAATTTGCGCGAAGTAGTTACAAATCTTACTTCAGGATTTGAAATTAAAGGTAAAGAAAAGGGTATTGAAATTAGTGTTGAAATAGATGATGCCATCCCTAAAATTGTTGTTGGAGATCAATTTAGACTCAATCAAATACTTACCAATCTTATAGGTAACGCTATTAAGTTTACTAAAAAAGGCTATATACGCGTTGAACTAAATCTTTTAAATAAAACCGAATATTCAAATACCATAGAATTTAAAGTTATCGATACGGGAATTGGCATTGCTTCTGATAAATTAGAAAGCATATTTGAAAGTTTTTATCAGGTTGAGGGTAAAGAAAATGCAAAGATTAATGGCACAGGATTAGGCCTAACAATAACCCGAGAACTTATTAAACTTCAGAAGGGAAGATTATTAGCCGAGAGTGAGTTGGGTAAAGGATCTACCTTTTCATTTACTATAGATTTTAAAGAAAGTAAACTCAAAAAGCTTCAAAATACAGATTTTCAAAAACATACAAGCGGTGCTAAACTTAGTGATTTACGCATCTTAGTAGCCGAAGACAATAAGATGAATCAGTTTTATATACGTCAACTTCTACAAGGGCTGGGTGTTAAGGCAGATATTGCTGAAAATGGCGAAGAAGCGGTTGCTATTTATAAAAATAACCCGATTCAATATGACCTCATATTGATGGATATGCATATGCCGGTAATGAATGGGCTTGAAGCTATTTCATTAATACGACAATCTAATGAAGACTCTTTGCATAAAATACCTATCGTAGCCTGCTCTGCAGATGTTTTCCCAGAATCCAGAAAAAATGCAATAAAAGCGGGTATAGACTTTTACCTCACTAAACCTTTAAAAGAAGAAGACTTAAAAGAAGTATTATACTGGCTCATTTCAGATGAAAAACCCGCCTTAAATCCTGAAGAATCAATTGAAATAACTGAAAGTACAGGAAGTACAAATTATGTTAATATCGCACAGCTCCTAGAAATATTTGATAACGATAATGATTTTATTGTTTCCCTACTAGAAGTCTTTAGAAGTGAAACACCAGAAGATTTAAACAGCCTCAGAAACTGTGTTGACAGAGAATATTACCCTAGGGCAAGCACGTTAGCTCACAAAATGAAATCAAGTTTTATGAATCTAGGTATGACTACTCATGGACATCATTTGCAACAAATAGAGAGTACTATAATAATTCCTTCTAAAACAGATGAAGCTAAAAAGCACTTACGAGCATTTGAAGAAATTTACACAAAAGCGCTTACAGAAATTAACTTATTAATTATCAAGCTAAAACAAGAATAAAGCTATTGACCATCTAAAAAATAATATATTCACAAGTACTAAAAAATAATACTGTTAAAATTTTCTAAAGAATTTTCATTTTTTTTGTAACCTTTTCTCGTCTCCTTACGTATAAGATATAGTTTAAACAACTTAATACACGTAATAGTCCTATGAGACAACTTAAAATTACAAAACAGGTTACAAACAGAGAGACTGCTTCTTTAGACAAATATTTACAGGAAATAGGTAAAGTAGACCTTATCACTGCAGATGAAGAAGTAGAACTTGCACAACGTATTAAAGCAGGCGACCAGAGAGCTCTTGAGAAACTAACCAAAGCAAACTTAAGGTTTGTTGTTTCTGTTGCTAAGCAATATCAAAACCAAGGTTTAACATTACCAGATTTGATAAATGAAGGTAATCTTGGGTTAATTAAAGCTGCACAACGTTTTGATGAGACTCGTGGTTTTAAATTTATCTCTTATGCGGTATGGTGGATTAGACAATCTATTTTACAAGCACTAGCGGAACAATCGCGTATTGTAAGATTGCCATTAAATAAAATAGGCTCTATTAATAAGATTAATAAAACATTTGCTTATTTAGAGCAAGCACATGAACGCCCCCCTAGCCCAGAAGAAATTGCTAAAGAATTAGATATGAGCATCAATGATGTAAAAGAGTCATTGAAAAATGCGGGACGCCACGTAAGTATGGATGCGCCATTAATCTCTGGTGAAGATTCTACGTTATACGATGTTCTTCGGTTTGGAGAATCTCCTAATCCAGATCGTGAATTACTTAATGAATCGCTTTGTACCGAAGTAGAACGTGCATTAGACACACTTACTCCAAGAGAAGCAGATGTTGTGCGGTTGTATTTTGGCCTAGGAAATCAACACCCAATGACACTAGAAGAGATAGGAGAAACATTTGATCTTACCCGCGAGCGTGTACGTCAGATTAAAGAAAAAGCAATCAGACGATTAAAACATACCTCAAGAAGTAAAATTTTGAAAACCTATTTAGGGTAGTTATTTTTACAAGAATTCGTTAAATATAGGGCTTGCTGATACTTTTTTATTAAATTGCCTATCATATAAAGACCCCAAAAAACAATATTTAAGACAACAACAGTTTATCATAACTGTTCGTTTTTTGATTGATGAATGAATCCCCGGCTGATTACCGGGGATTTTTATTATATCCTATTTATTCTCCATCTATCTTATGTATTATTACTTAGTATACGTTAGCGATTCTTCAAAACCATCTAATAATGAAATTGTTAATGATATTCTGAACAATGTTGCTAATTGGAATAGTAATCTCCACATCTCAGGCTTTTTAGTGTATAAAGGTGGTAATTACCTCCAATTATTAGAAGGCAAAAAAGAAGATGTTTTAAGACTGTTTAATAAAATTCTAAAAGATGGCCGTCATAAAAATGTCACTCAAATTTTAGAAGACGAATCACCAAATAGGCTTTTTAACGATTATGAATCCGGTTTTTTAGTTCCGAAAAATAAAATTGTTTTAGAACTTTTAAAAAATCATCTTCATAACTTAAAACATTTAGAGAGTCCTAAGATAGATTCTACTATTTCTATACTAGAGAAAATACTTTCTAATATGTAATTTTACAAATCAACCTAGATTTTTTCTTATGAAGCCTACCTACCTTGCACCCTCTTTACTCGCTGCAGATTTTGCAAATCTTGAACGTGATATCAATATGATTAATGCAAGTGAGGCAGACTGGTTTCATGTAGATATTATGGATGGTGTATTTGTCCCCAATATATCTTTTGGTTTTCCGGTAGTAAAAGCTATTACAAAACACGCTAAAAAAACTATAGATGTACATCTTATGATCGTAGATCCAGATCGCTACATTACAGCCTTTGCAGAGTTAGGAAGCACAAACCTAACTGTACATTACGAGGCATGTACACATTTACACAGAACACTTGAAGCCATTAAAGCTGAAGGGATGAAAGCGGGTGTCGCTTTAAATCCTCATACGCCGGTTCATCTACTTAAAGATGTGATAAAAGATATAGATCAAGTTATTATTATGAGTGTAAATCCTGGATTTGGAGGACAATCTTTTATAGAAAATACTTATAAAAAAGTACGAGAGCTAAAAGAAATGATCTTAAATGCAAATGCTTCCACGCTTATTGAAATAGATGGCGGAGTGACTGATCAAAATGCAAAAAAACTTCTTTTAAGTGGAGCTGACATCCTTGTGGCAGGAAGTTTTATTTTTAATGCAAACAATCCTACCGAAACAATTAAAGACTTGAAGAAAATAATGTCTTAAAATCTTATTTACCCTAAGCTCCTTCAGGAAAACTTTAGAATTTCAATTTATGCCTGAGGCAGCGAATTAATTCTATTATATATAATTCTTAAAGTAATTTGAGATTATTCTATATTCCTTCTAAATCAGTATTAATAACTGACGAATAAACTAGATAAAAAAGAGTTATTTTTCTGAAATAGTGAAGAGAATTTATATCTGATAATGATAAAAATCCTGATTTTGAATACATTTAAATTCAAAAAAGAGAAAGGTTCTTTATTTAAATAAAAAAAGGCAGAACGGGCTTGTAAGATAGCAGAATACGTAACGCCCCCTACAGCTCACGGATTTACTATTCAAAACAGAGGCCTATTCTACCCTATATCTATGTAAGAATATTTTGAGGCAATTTAAAAAACAATAATTTTAAATACCATTCTTATCATTAAAAATGATATTCTTTAACACTTCTAATAATGAAGCCAAAGTAAACTAAAACAACTTAAAAGTTTTTATAGATTTCCTCATTTAGCTTAATATTTAACAAAATATTACCGTCTATTGTATTTTCAATACAACGAAAATATTGCCATAAATACTTTTATGTGCAATATTTACATTTATGAGTAGTTAATTAAAATAAATCTAGTTAGATATTATAAATGGGGAATTCCCAAACTAATGGCAGTACAAAATAAACCAGTAGTGTTAATAGTATTATTGAAATTATATTCATCCAAATTCCTGCTCGTACCATATCTGGAATACGCAAATAACCAGACCCAAATACCACTGCATTAGGTGGCGTAGCCACAGGAAGCATAAACGCACAGGATGCTGCAACCGTTGTAGAAACTAAGAGTATATATGGATTTAGATTTAAATTGAGTGCGATAGGCGCTAATATAGGGAGTAGCATCGCAGTTGTGGCAAGATTTGAAGTGAGTTCGGTAATAAAATTAACACTAAATATGACTATAAATAACAATACTATTAGTGGTAATGCTTCTAATAAAATCATTTGAGTGCCAAACCAGGTTGCAAGTCCTGTAACTTCAAAACCTGAAGCAAGCGCCATCCCTCCGCCAAAAAGTAATATTATGCCCCAAGGTATTTTAATCGCATCATCCCAATTAATGATACGGTCTTTTTTATCTCTTGTGTTTATCGTGAATAAAAGAATACCTGCAGCTACAGCAATAATGGTATCATCTATCTGTGGTAAAAAACGCTCTAATAAAAATGCTCTGGTAATCCAGCAGAAAGCGGTAATTATAAATATAACTAATACAATTTTCTCTTCACGACACATAGGCCCTAGCTCTGCAATGAGTCGTTCTATTTCTTGTTTACCACCCGGAAATTCTTTCTGTTTAAATTTAAATGCAATAGTGGTCAAATATACCCAGGAAATGGCCAGTAATAAAATACTTATAGGAAGACCAAACTTAAGCCACTGAAAAAAACTTATATCAATTTTATAAACCTCTTGTATATACCCTGCAAAAACCAGATTTGGAGGTGTACCTATTAACGTTGCCATCCCTCCTATTGATGCACTATAGGCAATAGCTAACATTAATGCTTTCCCAAAAATTTTGTTTTCATCTTCAATAGTATTTGGATTGTCCTTTAATTGAGAAATTATAGACATCCCTATAGGTAGCATCATAACTGCTGTGGCTGTATTAGAAATCCACATAGACAAAAATGCGGTAGCCACCATAAAACCCAGAATGATCTGCTTAACATTAGTGCCTATAGCCCGTATTAAATACAATGCAATACGTTTGTGTAGATTCCATTTTTCAATAGCTATGGCAAGCATAAAGCCTCCTAAATAGAGGAAAATATACTTGTGACCATATGAAGCTGTAGTTGTAGAAATATCAAGTGCTCCCGTTAGTGGAAAGATAACTATAGGTAGTAATGCAGTAACTGCAATGGGTACAGCCTCGGTAACCCACCATAACGCAATCCATATTGTAGCACATAAAATGGCATACGCCGATGCAGACATAGCTTCTGGTGGATCTAGTTGCTGCAAACAGATAAAAAGAAGAGGACCAAGTAGTAGAAAGAGTATTTTATTAAGCTTCATTAATCAGGTATTAAAATGTTTCCTATCTATCTTTAGAAAACAGCCCTTAAATTACTTTAAAAATCATGACCAATATCATTTCGTTTAGGTAAAAACAAAATCTCTAATTCTATATTTTTAACTTTATAAATCTATTTTAAGAAGCTAGAGTGTTTATAATATAAGAAACTCCCTCAAAAGAAGGAGTTTCTACGCTAGTACACTTGATCAATTGGGCGCACTAGCGCCTCTCATTATCTACTAACTACTATAAATTCAGACCGCCTGTTTTCAGAATATTCTACTTCTGTGCAATTTTTACTTTCTTCATCACAAACATGTATAGGTTGTGATTCTCCATAACCTATAGCACTTTCTATCCTTGATGGGTTTATACCTTTTTGTATAAGCCAATCTCGTGTTGATAGAGCTCGGTTTGTAGACAATATTTTATTAAAATAATCAGTCCCACGCTGATCTGTATGGGCTTCTATTTTAATAATCATCTCAGGATAGGCTATCATTGCATCAAGCACTTTACGCATTTGTATAGCTGCTATATCATTAATATTGTACCTGTAGTACTCAAAATAAATAGGATCGATACGTATTTTTTCTATAACACCATCTGTTACAAATGTGTCTGATAAGTCTTTCAATTTAAAATCTACCATATTCATTAAATGACCCGGTAAAATATCTGTACTAAATTCTAATGCATCTTTACTAAAGCCCAGTTTACTAGCTTCTATCTTATATTTTTGGCCACAAATTAATTGCAATGTGTAAATACCTTTCTCATTAGTCGTCACTTTTATATACTCTTTAAGTTCACTATTAAATACAGTAACTATAGCATTTGTCAAGGGTTCTTTAGTATCTATATTAAATACAGTTCCACTTATCGTCTGTAGACATTCTTTTAAATTGTATTTAAAACTATAGATATCATCGCCACCCTTACCTCCTGACCGGTTTGAAGAAAAATATCCTGTATTAGGTTCTTTACCCTCTAAATATGCAAAATCATCTGCGTTAGAGTTGATACCCGGACCCAAATTTATGGTCGTTCCATAAACCCCATCTTTAAAAACCGATTTATAAATGTCAAGCCCACCATAGCCTACGTGACCCTCTGAAGAAAAATATAGCGTGTTGCCTTTTACATACGGAAATACATCATCTACTAGACTATTAATGAGCGGGCCTAAATTCATTGGTTTTGAGTATGTACCGTCTTCATAAATATCGCAAACATATATATCTGCATTACCGTAACCTCCCGGCATATCTGAAGCGAAGTATAATTTTTTACCATCTTCTGTCACAAAAGGATGACCTGTAGAATACTCATCACCATTAAATGGAAGCAACTCTTTTTTAAAGCGTTTTGAAGTTACATCGACTCTGTAGATCTTAAAATAATTGCGTTTATCTCCTTTAAAAACTTTACGCTTTCCATCTTGAAAACTTGATGCATAGTATAAATATTTACTATTAGGAGAGAAGCTTACAGTAGCGTCATGAAAAGGTGTCTCTAATTTTTCATTATAAAGATCTACATTGATAAAGTTTTGACCGGCATCTAATTCAGCTTTATATAGTGCTAAATACGGAGTGTTATCCCGATCAGATATCTTATTAATGTCTTTATTTCTGGAAGAGGAAAAAACGAATGTATTCCCGTCAAAAGCTCCTCCAAAATCTGCATATTGTGAATTGAGATCAAGATTTTTTACATCATACAGGGTATCCCCCTTCAGCAATTCATTAAATCTGGAACGCTCTTCGAAATGAGCATTAAGCTTATCATTTAGACCCCGCTCTCTAAAATAGGTTTCAACCACTTTATTCGCCTTATCATATTCTTTTAAGAATCGAAGCGTATCGTAGTATTGATATCCCTGAAGGTTATTTTTATTAGGTCCTACAATGGTGTACCATTTCTCATACACCTCTTTAGCCTTATTAAAATCTTTGAGGTTGTAGTAAGTATCCCCCATATTCATATAGACAATGGGATCTACCTTTTTTGCTGTTTGCAAATACAGTTCATATTCTTTTGCCGCCTCTACATAAATAAATCGATCATGCAAGCTATTAGCCTTTTCCAGTTGACTCTGCGCAAATAGATTAAAACCTATAAGACAGAATAACACTATATATATACGTTTCATAGTTTTAATTTTTAGAAGAATCTAGGTGAGAATGTAGCTCCACGTTTGCGGGCTAGAGAGAACTTAATTAACACTTCGTGACTTCCATCATTATACCGGTTAAAGTCTGACGTATTGTAATCATAAGCGTAGCCTATAAAAATATTATCAGATACTTGAAAACCGGCCAATGCACCTACAGCTGCATCAACATTATACGATACACCTGCTGTAAATTTTTCTAGAAATAAGAAATTCGCAGATAGACTGGCTCGCATAGGTGCTCCTTCTACATAATCAAAAAGTACTGCTGGTTTAAATTTTACATTACTACTCACGTCAAAAATGTACCCTCCTATAAGATATAGGTTTAGTTTTTCGGTATTAACCATGGTACTTTCATCATTGTAATATTCCTGCGAAAAGAAATTAGGTGTTGATAATCCTACATACCATCTATCACCAAATAAATATGCCCCTGCACCTAGTACACCTAGAAACTGATTATCTATATTATTCATAAATAACGGGTCATTGGGGTTATCGAAAACACCTTTCCGAAAATCTACGTTGAGGACTCTAAAACCAGCTTTTAGACCAAATGAAAGATAGGTTTGTGAAGATAACTGTAGAGAATATGAGAAGTTGCCATCTACATTTAATTCTTCAGAAGGCCCTAGAGCATCCCGGGTAATATTTAATCCTAACCCCAGATTATAAGTCACCGGTGATTCTAAACCTAAACTTACCGTTTCAGGAGCTCCATTAATGCCTGTAAACTGAGCTTTATAATTTGCTGTGATATTAAAATTATCTGACGATCCCACATAGGCAGGGTTAATCGCCATAGTATTATACATATACTGAGAATAGTTAGGTTCCTGCTGAGCATATACACCTGCACAACATAAAACTAGTGTCAGAATTCTGATTAAGTGAGTTACTACTGTTGTCATAATAAAAGTTTTTAATGAGAGAATTTTTAATTTATCGGGCTATATAAACCCATCCGGTAAGCGATCTCGAACCATCGTTGATCTCTAGAACATAATAATAGGTTCCCGCTGGTAAACCGCTTGATTTTTGAATAGAACTCGACACATTGGAATCACCATTCCAAGTATTTGAATAACCACTTGCATCAAATACGAGCTGCCCATTTCTATTAAATACCTGCACTGTATTATTAGGATAATTTTCGATACATCTTACTGTGAAAACATCATTCATACCGTCACCATTTGGCGAAAACTCATTGAACACCATAAGACAATCTGGATCGATCTCAAGTTCTGCTGAATTGTTATCCGGATTAGCATCAATAGGATTTGAGGTAATAATGCGTGCGATATTTAAATAGTTTCCAGTATCTAAAACCGTTACCGTTACCGTAAGTGTGGCTGTAGTGTTCGCTTCAATTACTGGAATGCTCCACACACCTGTAGTATTGTTATAATCTCCTAACGAAGCCGTAAATCCTATAAAGTCAAGACCAGATGGAAGACTTTCATCTGCAATCACATCACGTAAACCTACCTGACCCGTATTAGTTACTTCAATCGTGTAAATAATTTCTTCTCCTATAGCAGGGTTTATATTGTTTACCGTTTTAGAAATAGTCATATCTGAGCAAGCCGAAACTTCTAAGTCTACCTCAGCAGAAGTTTCAGTAAGACAAGCGTCGTTCGCTAAATAATTTACACTCACATTTTGTGTTCCTGCAACATCCCAAATAACAGTAATCGAGTTATCTGTATCAGTACCTCCGGAAACAATACGCCCGCCAGTACTAACAGACCAGAAATAATCTATCATACCAGGTTCTGTTGTATATATGACTTCAGCTCCTAAACATCCTGTATCAACTGAAGCATCTAAGCTGGCCTCAACAGGTTCTGTTAAGCTTACAGTTACTCCTAAACGGACTGAGCTTTCAAATGATCCTACTGTAAGTGCCGCATAGTACGTAATACCGCTAACTAACGGAGTATTAAGATCTAGAGCAACACCCCCAGAAGCCTGCCCGTACCATTTAACAGCGCTCGTGTTTAAAACGATATCTGTTAAAGTAGGCATATCTGCTGCGCAAAAGCTTTGATCTGTATCTCCTGCAGGAGCTCCTACGCTAATTGTCAATTCATCTGTAGTCACATCAGTCAAAGTATTCCCAAATGTATTTGTAACAGAGGCTACCACATTATAAGTTCCTTGCGGAATTTCATTACCCGTTGGGATCGTCAACGTCCACGTATCATTTGCATTATCTACCAGATTACCGTCTCCCTCTGCGTAAGTAAAGCCATTTACAGAAACCATCAACATATCTACTGAATCTGCAGTACCGGTAATTATAGGAGTACTATCACTCGTAGTTTGAGCAGTAACTGTGGGCACAGTAGGCTGGTTTAAAGTTGAGGTATCAATCGTCAACTCATCTGCAGTTGTATCATTAGAACTATTACCCGCTCCATCAGTGGCAGTAACTACCACATCATAAGTACCATCTGGAATTTCATTACCTGCAGGAATAATCAAAGTCCAGGTGCCATCACCATTATCGGTTAAATTACCATCGCCTTCTGTATAGGTTACTCCGTTTACAACCACAACAAGATCATCTACAGAATCAGCCGTTCCCGTGATTGTTGGGGTATTTGAATTGGTTACCAATGCATCAACTGTAGGGACTGTTGGCGCTGCTGTGTCAATTACCAACTCATCAGTTGTAACGTCTGAAGATGTATTGCCTGCGTCATCTGTTGCGGTGGCTACCACATCATAAGTACCATCTGGAATTTCATTACCTGCAGGAATCACTAATGTAAATGTGCCATCACCATTATCGGTTAAATTACCATCGCCTTCTGTATAGGTTACTCCGTTTACGATAACTGTCAAATCATCTACAGAATCAGCAGTTCCCGTGATTGTTGGTGTATTTGAATTAGTTACTAAGGCATCAACTGTAGGGACAGTTGGCGCTGCTGTGTCAATCACCAATTCATCTATTGTGATATCTGAAGATGCATTACCCGCTGCATCCGTTGCGGTTGCAACTACATCGTAAATACCATCCGGTAACGTATTACCCGCAGGAATAACTAAGGTAAACGTGTTGTCTCCATTATCGGTTAAGTTTCCGTCGCCTTCCGTGTAGTTTACTCCGTTTACAACTACAACAAGATCATCAACTGAATCTGCCGTACCCGTGATTGTTGGGGTATTTGAATTAGTTACTAAGGCATCAACTGTAGGGACCGTTGGAACTGCAGTGTCAATTACCAACTCATCAGTTGTAGCGTCTGAAGATGCATTGCCCGCTTCATCCGTTGCGGTGGCTACCACATCATAAGTACCATCTGGAATTTCATTACCTGCAGGAATCACTAATGTAAATGTGCCATCACCATTATCGGTTAAATTACCATCGCCTTCTGTATAGGTTACTCCGTTTACAACAACTATTAGGTCATCAACTGAATCTGCCGTACCCGTGATTGTTGGGGTATTTGAATTGGTTACTAACGCATCAACTGTGGGGACCGTTGGCGCTGCCGTATCAATCACCAACTCGTCAGTTGTAATATCTGAAGACGCATTACTTGCTGCATCCGTAGCGGTGGCAACTACATCATAAGTACCATCGGGTAACGCATTCCCTACAGGAATAACCAATGTAAACGTGTTATCAGCATTATCGGTTAAATTACCATCGCCTTCTGCGTAGGTAATACCATTTACAACCACCACAAGATCATCTACAGAATCAGCCGTTCCTGTAATTGTTGGTGTATTTGAATTGGTTACTAATGCATCAACTGTAGGAACAGTTGGTACTGCTGTGTCAATTACTAACTCATCAGTTGTAACGTCTGAAGACGTATTGCCTGCTTCATCCGTTGCGGTGGCTACCACATCATAAGTACCATCTGGAATTTCATTAACTGCAGGAATAACTAAAGTAAACGTGTTGTCACCATTATCAGTTAAATTACCGTCGCCTTCTGTATAAGTTACTCCGTTTACAACAACTATTAGGTCATCAACTGAATCTGCCGTACCCGTAATTGTTGGGGTATTTGAATTAGTTACTAAGGCATCAACTGTAGGGACAGTTGGCGCTGCTGTGTCAATTACCAACTCATCAGTTGTAACGTCTGAAGAGGAATTGCCTGCGTCATCCGTTGCGGTGGCAACTATATCATAAGTACCATCTGGAATTTCATTGCCTGCAGGAATAACTAAGGTAAACGTGTTATCGCCATTATCAGTCAAATTACCGTCGCCTTCACTGTAGGTTACTCCATCAACAACAACTACAAGATCATCAACTGAATCAGCCGTTCCTGTAATTGTTGGTGTATTTGAATTGGTTACTAAGGCATCAACTGTAGGAACAGTTGGTACTGCTGTGTCAATTACTAACTCATCAGTTGTAACGTCTGAAGACGTATTGCCTGCTTCATCCGTTGCAGTGGCTACCACATCATAAGTACCATCTGGAATTTCATTAACTGCAGGAATAACTAAAGTAAACGTGTTGTCACCATTATCAGTTAAATTACCGTCGCCTTCTGTATAAGTTACTCCGTTTACAACAACTATTAGGTCATCAACTGAATCTGCCGTACCCGTAATTGTTGGGGTATTTGAATTAGTTACTAAGGCATCAACTGTAGGGACAGTTGGCGCTGCTGTGTCAATTACCAACTCATCAGTTGTGACGTCTGAAGAGGAATTGCCTGCGTCATCCGTTGCGGTGGCAACTATATCATAAGTACCATCTGGAATTTCATTGCCTGCAGGAATAACTAAGGTAAACGTGTTATCGCCATTATCAGTCAAATTACCGTCGCCTTCACTGTAGGTTACTCCATTAACAACAACTACAAGATCATCAACTGAATCAGCCGTTCCTGTGATTGTTGGTGTATTTGAATTAGTTACTAAGGCATCAACTGTAGGGACAGTTGGCGCTGCTGTGTCAATCACCAATTCATCAGTTGTAACGTCTGAAGATGTATTACCTGCTTCATCCGTTGCGGTGGCTACCACATCATAAGTACCATCAGGTAAAGCATCAGCTGCAGGAATTACTAAAGTAAACGTGTTATCTCCGTTATCGGTTAAATTACCATCGCCTTCACTGTAGGTTACTCCGTTTACGATAACTGTCAAATCATCTACAGAATCAGCAGTTCCGGTAATTGTTGGGGTTGAATTATTGGTTACTAACGCATCAACTCTAGGGACAGTTGGAAATGCAGTGTCAATTACCAACTCATCAGTTGTAATATCTGAAGATGTATTGCCTGCTTCATCCGTTGCGGTGGCTACTACATCATAAGTACCATCTGGAATTTCATTACCTGCAGGAATAATCAAAGTCCAGGTGCCATCACCATTATCGGTTAAATTACCATCGCCTTCACTGTAGGTTACTCCGTTTACAACAACCGTCAAAGCATCAACTGAATCGGCAGTACCTGTAATTGTAGGTGTTGAATTATTGGTTACTAAGGCATCAACTGTGGGTACTGTTGGCGCTGCTGTGTCAATTACCAACTCATCAGTTGTAATATCTGAAGATGTATTGCCTGCGTCATCTGTTGCGGTGGCTACCACATCATAAGTACCATCTGGAATTTCATTACCTGCAGGAATCACTAATGTAAATGTGTCATCCCCATTATCAGTCAAATTACCGTCACCTTCTGTGTAGGTAACTCCGTTTACAACTACAACAAGATCATCAACTGAATCTGCCGTACCCGTAATTGTTGGGGTAGTTGTATTAGTTACCAATGCATCAACTGTAGGGACAGTTGGCGCTGCTGTGTCAATCACCAATTCATCAGTAGTAATATCTGAAGATGTATTGCCTGCTTCATCAGTGGCTGTTGCAACTACATCGTAAGTACCATCAGGTAAGGCATCACCTGCAGGAATAACTAAGGTAAACGTGTTGTCTCTGTTATCGGTTAAATTACCGTCGCCTTCTGTATAGGTTACTCCGTTTACAACCACCACAAGATCATCAACTGAATCAGCCGTTCCTGTGATTGTTGGTGTATTTGAATTAGTTACTAAGGCATCAACTGTAGGCACTGTTGGCGCTGCTGTGTCAATCACCAATTCATCAGTAGTAATATCTGAAGAAGAATTGCCTGCGTCATCCGATGCGGTGGCAACCACATCATAAGTACCATCTGGAATTTCATTACCTGCAGGAATAACTAAGGTAAACGTGTTATCGCCATTATCAGTTAAATCACCATCGCCTTCTGTATAGGTTACTCCGTTTACAACCACAACAAAATCATCAACTGAATCAGCCGTTCCTGTGATTGTTGGAGTATTTGAATTAGTTACTAAGGCATCAACTGTAGGAACTGTTGGCACTGCTGTGTCAATCACCAACTCATCAGTTGTAATATCTGAAGATGAATTGCCAGCTCCATCAGTTGCGGTGGCTACCACATCATAAGTACCATCTGGAATTTCATTACCTGCAGGAATAACTAAGGTAAACGTGTCATCACCATTATCGGTTAAATTACCATCGCCTTCTGTATAAGTTACTCCGTTTACAACGACAACAAGATCATCAACTGAATCAGCCGTTCCCGTAATTGTTGGGGTTGAATTATTGGTTACTAACGCATCAACTGTAGGGACCGTTGGCGCTGCTGTGTCAATTACCAACTCATCAGTTGTGATATCTGAAGATGTATTGCCTGCTCCATCAGTGGCTGTGGCAACTACATCGTAAGTACCGTCAGGTAAGGCATCACCTGCAGGAATAGCTAAGGTAAACGTGTCATCCCCATTATCGGTTAAATTACCATCGCCTTCTGTATAGGTTACTCCGTTTACAACAACCACAAGATCATCAACTGAATCAGCCGTTCCCGTAATTGTTGGGGTAGTATCATTAGTCGTTAAGAAATTAACTGTGGGTATCACAGGATTTGTAATATCAATTACCAACTCATTTACTGTAGGATCTGTAGCTGTGCCCCCGATACCAACAACCACTGCTGTAACATTATAAGTACCTTCAGCTAAAGAAGTAGGTATAATTAAGGTCCAGGTATTATCGCCATTATCAGTTAAATCTGTACCGCTCTCGTTATAATCAACTCCATCAACTGTTACCGTCAAATCATCTGCACTATCTGCTGTTCCCGTAATTGTTGGTGTCGTATTGCTTGTTACCTGAGCAACAACCGTTGGTGTTGTTGGGATGGTATTATCTATTGTCAATTCATTTGTAGTAACGTCAGTTGCCATATTGCCAGCAAGGTCTGTAGCAGTAACTAAAACTTCATAAATTCCGTTGATAAGTTCGTTTCCGGCAGGGATTATTAACGTCCACGTACCATTTCCATTATCCACTAAATTACCATCACCTTCTATATAGGTAACAGTATTAATCACCACTGTAAGTGCATCTACAGACTCTGCAGTTCCCGTAACCGTGGGTGTTGTATCACTAGTAATTTGGGTGTTTACTGTGGGAATTGTTGGATTAGTAAGATCCACTGTTAATTCATTTGTAGTGGTGTCTACTGAAGAATTTCCTGCCACATCAACAGCATTGGCCACCACATCATAAGTTCCTTCTGAAATTTCATTTCCGATAGGGATAACTAAAGTATAAGTGTCATTACCATTGTCGGTTAAATTTCCGTCACCTTCTGTGTAGGTAACTCCGTTTACCACGACTGTCAGGTTATCTATAGAATCTGCAGTCCCCGTAACTGTTGGAGTGGTGTTATTAGTGATTTGCGTATTAACCGTAGGAACTGTTGGAGGTATTAAATCTAAAGTATAACCAATGCTGGTACTTACAGTATTTTGACATAACAGACCAGATGCAGTAACCTCAGCTTCAATGGTTAAATCTGAATCTGCAACTAGCTGAGCGCCGGGAACATCAACCATAAATGTTAACCCCGCGGTAACTGTTGTAGTATAGTCAAAAGTGTTAACTGTAACCGTAATTGGATCACCCGCTTCTGCATCACCTCCTACGGTCCCGGTAATCGTTACTGGAGCTGAGGCTTCTGCACTATTAACAGTACCATCTGTAGTTACAGGATTAAGTGTTATAGTAGGTTGAGGACCCCCATTAAGAGTTACGTCAACAACTTTTAAATCTCCCGGTGCATTCTCGCAACCGGTTACCGCATCAACCAGACTTACATAAACCCGGTACGGACTTTCAGCTTCCGTAAGACCTTCTACTTCTAGTTCGCCTTCAGGATTTATAGTATATGTTAGATTTCCATCTACGAGACCGTTTGTTATTTCAACGTCTCCATTAGCATCTAAGTAGTACTTAAAACTTCCATTTAGAGTTGTTGTGGGTACTATATTTAATATTTCAGGAATACATATAGGCAAGTCTAAACCTAGCACCGTTATATCTCCTGATTCTGGAATAGGGTTAACTGTCACAGTCACCGCTACTCTCCCAGATTCTTCGGCACAGCCTGCTAAAAATGAGGCTACATAAAATGTGGTATCCGCTGTTAACGTGGAAGTTGTAAACGTATCACCACTCGCAACAGTTGCTAATAAATTACCCCCTATAGCGCTGTCGTACCATCTCAACTCGGCTCCAGATGTATTTGTTGTAGCTACTAAATCTGCAGTTTCACCAGCGCAAATCTCCACATTTTGGGATGCAGTATCGAGCACCGGAATCCCTGAAGTAACTGCAATGTCAAAAAGATCTATACGCTGCGTTAAACTGGCATTAACTAAAGATTCGTAGCGTATCACAATGCGATCTGCAGGACCAGCAATATCAAAGGGTACCTGCACAATTGCATTGCTTTGCAATAGTCCTAACAAATCAAGATTTAATAGGGATGAAAGGCTTGAAGAGCTGACTAAAGTAGTACCGTTATAAGCTAATAGCTCCACATTATTTGCCAGCCCTAAAGCAAGTAATGAGGGATCTACACGAAGGGCTATTTTAAAATCTTCTGTAGGTTGAGTAGGTGTATCAAAATAGACCACCTGCTCTATAGAACCTGCCACAGCTAAAACACCTAAGCTAATTTGAGAAAAAGTTGAAGGGTCTGAGTCGATTGCAAATTCAGGATTTGTAACACCCGAGCCGGCCAACTGCAAGGCGTCTAGTGTTATACCTGTTGAATTGAATGAAGTAAATGCAGGTTCATTACAAAAACTAGTTCCTGAAGCAGTGAAAATACCTGATATAAATAAATCCCTTGTATTATTAAGACCAAGCAATGCAGATCCTGTAGAATTAGTAACACGAATACTCGTATAATTTTGATTTGGAGTTATGGCTATATAATAGTTACCGTCAGGTCCTATTAAAACGCGTGCGGTTTCTGTATTGAAAGCGGAAGGATTTGTAGTGCTTACTGTTAAAACACTTGTGCCACCATTTTTAGCTTCAATTGTAACTTCCTGTCCTCCTAAAACTATATCTAATACATCTCCTACTAAACCTCCTAAAGTCCCACCTACTAAAACATCTAATAATTGATTATCTGTCTCAACTTGAATATAAGTCGTTGTATTTGCGAGTACCGTGGTAGTGTAACCCAGTTCGATATGCCCTATAGTAGGAGCAGTTATTTCAACTCCTAAAGCAGATACCCCTGAATTAGCCCGCACACGCGCCTGAGTTGATAAATTTTGATCTGTGGCAAACGGCAAATTTGTTACGCTTGCATTATCAATGACAGTTGTCGCAAAAGTTCTGTCTTGACCCAGTACTGCCACATTTGATATTAAGAAAAGTAACGCAACAGTTACAAATCTAATTTCTAATTGTTTAAAAGTAAAGTTCACCATAGTATAAGCGTATTAGAATGAGAGTTAAAATCTAAAAATTGGGCAAAAATGATCTGGATTGAAAATGCGCGAGGCACTCAATCATTAGTTGTAAAAATCTTAGGGGACTAAACCTTATCGCTCAGGGGCAAAATTTTGAGACGATAAGATTGAACGTTTTGGAGAATCATTGGTCGTAAAGAATTGGTTAGTTTCTATTAACTAAAACTAAAAAAACATCTTTTAAATACAAAATAATACGATGAAATACATATAGGCTAAACGATTTAGTAAATAAATTCATCGCTTTTTACAAGTTTAAACTTATTAAAATAGTGATTTTTACCAATAAAATGTATGATTTACATTCAATTTGAATGTATTTAAACGTAATTATTACAATAATCACCTGATTTTGAAAAATAGAAACTAAACCGTTTTATTGGTTAAAAATGTTAACATTACAATTATGAAGAATATTATTTGTAGGAATAGATTTTGTAGGAATTTTATTTTTAAAATACACATAGTGAAAAGTCCCACTTAATTTTATTAAATAGGACTTTTCAGAATGCTTTAATTTTAATTAAGTGAATTATACGTCTAATTCCTCTTTCTTAGGTCTTATAATAAGACGCAAATCTTGATTTTTTGTTAGGTATTCTGTAGACCAGTTGTAGAAAGTACGTACGCGATTGCGGTAATCAATTAATGCGAAAAGATGTACAAACAACCAGGCGCACCAGGCAATAAATCCGTTGAGATGTAGATTTGGTTTTGGCACATCTGCCACAGCCTTATTACTTCCTATAATTGCCATTGAGCCTCTATCGTTATAAGTAAAAGTCTTAGGCTCCTTACCCGCCTCCATTAACTTAAGGTTTTTAGCGAGCCTTACACCCTGCTGCATAGCTACCTGAGCAAGTTGTGGGTGTCCCTCAGGGAAGTTAGGATCTGCATTGCTTATAGCTGAATCTCCTATCGCATAAAGAGCGTCGCAGCCTACAACTTTATTATAGGCATTCACTTGAATACGATTTCCGCGTTGATATGCATCTTCAGGAACACCTCTAAATTTATGACCTATCACTCCCGTAGCCCAAATGAGATTTTTACTATATATATGGGAGCCGTCTTTCATCAATACTTTTTCACCATCAAAATCAACTACACGCGTGTTTAATAAAATTTCAACACCCATCTCACTAAGCTTCTTATACGTATAATCCTGGCTCTTCTTACTCATAGGAGATAATAGCTCGCTCCCTCCATTTACCAGATAAATTTTAGATCCAGATCCTATAAGCTCAGGAAATTCTTTACGTATGGTATTATTACGAAGTTCTGCAAACACCCCAGAAATCTCGACTCCCGTGGGACCGCCACCTGCAATTACCATATTTAAATAAGGTAAACGTTGTGATTTATCATGTATACGTGTTGCCTGCTCTAAACGCTGAAGTAAAATATTACGCATTTCTAAAGCATCTTCAAGCGTTTTCATAGGTATCGCATGCTGCTGACATTGATCTAAACCAAAAAAATTGGTTTTTGTTCCTGTTGCTAAAACAAGATAGTCATAGGTAAGTTCGCCATTATCAAGAATTATTTTCTTTTCTTCGGGTAAAATTTCAAGCAACTCACCCATTCTATATCTAAAGTTCTTTTTACCTCTAAAAAGATTTCTAAACGGAAACGTAATACTCGAAGGATCTAAAAAGCCCGTTGAAACCTGATATAATAGTGGAGGAAAAAAATTGTAATTATTCTTATCTACAAGTATTACCTCATAAACTTCAGATTTAACAAGATGCTTTACAAGATTAATTCCTGCAAAACCTCCACCTATAATTACAATACGCTTTCTCATTTAGTTATTTCTTAAGGCTGAAAATTAAAAGTTTTAAATTAGAAAGGCGTGTGCTTTAAGTCAAAATTAATGCTTAATTACAGCCTTTTTAATTCAATTTAAGTCAATTGAGTTAAATAAGTAATTGACTTACAAAAACAGAATATTTCCATAAAATTTGGGTTATTTTAGCACAATAATTCGGTGCAAAATTGATAAATAAATAACCTTTGCAATCGATTGTATTAATCGTAATTTGTTAAATATAAATTCATAACGCATATTACTTAGACAACCACTTCATATTATGGAAAGACACACGACCTTAGGCGAATTTATTATTCAAAATCAAAAAGATTTTCCTTATGCTAAAGGAGAATTAAGTTCTCTTCTAAGCGCGATACGCCTGGCGGGTAAAATGGTTAATCAAGAAATAAATAAAGCGGGGCTTGCCGAAATTCGAGGAAAAGCAGGCCAGGAAAATGTACAGGGTGAATCTCAGGCAAAATTAGATGTTCTCGCAAATGATATGTTTATAAGCACCCTTAAAGACAGAGGTGAAATTTGTGGGCTTGCTTCAGAAGAACTTGAAGATTTTTTAGTTTTTAATGAAGAAAAGCATAAAAATGCAAATTATGTGGTTTTAATAGATCCGCTTGACGGCTCCTCTAATATAGATGTAGATATTACGGTAGGTACAATTTTTAGCATATACCGCCGCATCAGCCCGGTAGGGACACCGGTTACGATCGAAGATTTTCTGCAACCCGGTATCAATCAGGTTGCAGCTGGTTATTTAATTTATGGTACCTCAACAATGCTGGTTTACACCACGGGTAATGGTACTCACGGCTTTACCTTTGATCCGGGAATAGGCTCATTTTTTCTGTCACACCCTAATATGAAACATGCTGAATCTGGTCGTATATATTCAATTAATGAAGGCAATTACGTCCACTTTCCGCAGGGAATTAAAAAATTTATTCGCTGGACTCAAGAATTAAATGAAGAAGAAAACAGACCCTTTACGTCTAGATACATTGGTTCTTTAGTCGCAGATTTTCATAGAAATATGTTATTAGGTGGTGTTTACCTATACCCTACGGGTACGACCTCTCCTAAAGGAAAACTTAGACTGTTATATGAATGCAACCCTATGGCATTTCTTGCCGAGCAAGCCGGAGGGAAAGCCTCAGACGGGTATGGCCGTATTATGGAGCGTATTCCAAATGAGTTGCATGAGCGTGCTCCGTTTTATTGCGGTTGTACAACTGAAGTTGAAAAAATAGAATGGTTTTTAGAGCAAAATGATTAAAATCTATTCAGAATAGCACTTTAAGTCCGGATTTCTATTCGGACTTTTTTTGATAAACATTAATGGATAAATTCCGTTAATATGGATAAATTCCTTCTTTAGTTTTGAAGAATAAATTATTTTTGAACTATGGAAGAAGCGAAGTTTGCCATCATAGATGTTGAAACGACCGGTGGCGGAATTAAAGGAAACAAAATTACAGAGATCTGTATTATTGTCTTGCAAAATGGTGTTGAGATAGATCGTTTTGTTTCCCTCATTAATCCACAGCGAGAAATTCCCTTTTACATAGAAAAACTTACCGGTATAGACGACGCTATGGTTGAGGATGCACCTACATTTGAGACCCTTGCTCCTGCCATTAACACAATTACCAAAGACTGTATTTTTGTCGCCCACAATGTTGGTTTTGATTATAATGTAGTACGCGCAGAATTTACTGCCTTAGGCATTGATTTTAATCGAAAGCGCATTTGTACCGTGCGACTTGCTAAAAAACTTATTCCCGGGTTATTCTCCTACAGCCTGGGAAATTTGTGTACTTCTATAAATATTCCGCATCGCGATAGACACCGCGCTCAGGGAGATACAGAAGCAACAGTTCTATTATTTCGGCGTTGTATAGAACTAGATCCAGACTATGAAGTAATTTCTGGTTTTTTAAACCGAAAATCTAAAGAATCGTTTCTACCCCCACATTTTAAATCAGCAGACTTTGAAGAATTGCCCACAAATGCTGGTGTGTATTTCTTTAAAGACAAAAAAGGGACACCTTTATATATAGGTAAAGCGATAAATATTCAGAAACGGGTATTGTCTCACTTTAGAGAAAAGAGCAATCGAAAATACGCGTTATTACAGGATACGCATAGCATAGATTTTGAACGCACAGGAAGCGAACTCCTTGCGCTTCTGCGCGAAGCAGAACTCATTTTAAAGCATTATCCTAAATATAACAAAGCACAGAAAAACCCTTCAAAGCCCTATAAGCTTACCTCCTACCCAAATAAAAAGGGTATACAGCAATTTGCACTGCATAAAAATAAAATCGCACCGGTGAGTTTAATGCAGTTTTATACCCACGAGGAGGCCATTTATTTTTTAGAATTGGTTTGTGAGACCTTTAATTTATGTCCAAAATATTGTGGTTTACAACAAGGAGTGACTATATGCAATCACTATAAACTGCATACTTGTAGCGGTGTTTGCAAAGAAGAAATAGAAGTGAGTACCTACAACGCAAGAGTGGCTGAAGCTTTTAATTTTATGAAAACCTATGATGATTCGTGTCTTCTTTTAGATGAAGGAAGAGATACCGGAGAAAAATCTTTTATCTATTTAAAACAAGGCAAATATGCGGGTTATGGGTTTATTGATGCCAAACAATCTGTACATAAAGCCGAAGACTTCACACCGTATCTTGTTCCTCAAAAGAATTCGGGATATGCAGATCGTATTATTCGAAGACACCTCACTACAACATCACACGTTGAAAAAATAATTCTTAAAGAAGAAGATACTTTTACTCAGGATATTTTTGAGCGGTGGGTTTCTTAAGCTTTAGAGAGAATTGGGTCGTCTTGCATAACGCGAAGCGATTGCGCTTATTATCATAATCTGAGAAGCGTGAAAAAGCATAAGCGGCAATAGAATTAAACCTAAACCGGCCATATTACCAAAAAGTATTTTAGAAAATACCGTACCGTGAACCAGTGATTTTTTTGTGCCACAAAATTGAGCTGTTATGCGATCTTCAATAGAAAAATCTAAAAGTTTAGACATTATACCGGTAATTAAAAACACCAAAACAAAGAGCACTAAAACACCACCAAATAAAGCTAACAAATCAAGTATTGAAACCGAGCTAAACAAGTTTTCAGCAAACGATTCTGCAAAGCTTTTGTAAATGATGAGCAGAATAATAGACTTATCAAACAAAGTTAGTTTAGAAGAATGACGTTGTACAAAGTCACCCAGATACCTTTGTAAAAACATACCAAGTACGACCGGTAAAATTATTTGCACAATAAGCTTAACATAGATCTCTGTAAAATTAAATTCGGTTTCTGCTGCGTCTATAAAAAGACCCATCCATAAAGGCGTAATCAAAATACCTATTAGTCCAGAAATACTGGCATTAAAAATCGCCGATGGAATATTTCCTTTAGCTAATGAAACCATTACTACAGAAGAACTTACTGTAGAGGGTAAAGCGGCTAAAAAGAAAAATGCAAGCCAGATTGTTTCCTGTTCTTCATTTTGTATCAAAGGTCTAAACAGTAATATGAGTAGCGGGAATATTAAAAACGTCGAGGCTTGTACAAGCAGATGCAATTTATAATTAGAAAGACCGGCTCTTAACTTAGACGGACTCAATTTAACCCCGTAAAAAAAGAATATCAAAGAGATACCAATGGCACTAATTGTATTTATGGGTATAGCACTTTCCTCAGTCCCCCATTGTGGAATGAAGTAGGCCAAGCCAATTACCAAAATAATGGATAACACAAACCTATCTAGTTTTAACCTCATACTTAGTAAATACTTTAAAAGGAAAAGTTCTCTAAATTGCTATTTAAATAAGTGAGTAAAGTTATACTACAAAAGGGAAAGCGAGCTGCTCTACGTTATTATTATAGGTGAGATTTCCATAAAAATAAAACCCATAGTTTAGAATACAAGAGCATAATCACTAATTCTAAGTTGGTTTAAAAAAGCTTTATCTCAGTACCTTAATTTATGTGTTAAATAAAAATGTATTAGCTTCCGTATGTAAATAGTACCTTATTTAAATAAGCTTGTGCTATTTTTTTAAAGCGTTGCTAAAAGAATTTAAATAGCACTACGAGTTTAACTCTCAAATATAAATCCCGGGTTGTGGGTGATTAGCAAAATGAAACAAAAAAGACCCTCAATAAAAGATATATCAAAGGCACTTGGTGTATCAATAACAACTATCTCATTTGTATTAAATGGAAAAGGAGAAGAACGCAAAATCTCAAAGGAGGTTATTAAAAAAATTAAAGATTACGTTGAGGAAATTAACTATACACCTAACCAGGTTGCACAAAGCCTAAGAACAGGAAAAAGTAAAATTCTGGTTTTTATGGTAGAAGATATTGGCAATAGTTTTTTTGCTAAAATCGCCAGAATCATTGAAGATATTGCCTATGATAAGGGATATAAAGTTCTTTTTTGCAGCAACGAAAACAATGATAAACGCTCTCGCGAACTCATACGTGTCTTTAGTGAGCGTCAGGTAGATGGATTTTTAATCATACCCTCTTCCGGGATTAAAGACGAAATTGAAACACTTATAAAAAACGGAACTCCTGTAGTTTTAGGCGATCGCTATTTTGAAGATTTACCCACACATCACGTAGTGATTAATAACTATGTAGCCTCTAAAGAGGCTACCCAACATCTAATTGATAATAATTTTAAAAAAATAGCTTTAATAACCACAGATACAAATCAAAATCAAATGCTTGATCGTGCACGGGGTTATGAAGATGCGATTAAAAATGCCGGGCTTACAAGCACTATTCTTGAATTACCTTTTAAACAAATTAATCATAAAGAAAGTTCTAATCTTATTCAATCTCTGCTATTAGAAAATGATATTGATGCAGTTTTTTTCTCAACAAACTATCTTACACAAAATGCACTAGAGATTATTAAAGAGACAAACCCTCAACTTATTTACAATCTGGGTATTGTTACTTTTGACGACAATGACTTCTTTAAAATTAATAATCCGTCTATTTCTGCAGTAGCACAACCGCTGCAGGAAATGGCGGAAGAATTAATGCGTATTATGTTTAAACTCTTAAAAACTAAAGACAAAGACATCCCACTTATACAAACGGTTCTTGATGCTAAACTCATTCCCAGAGATTCTTCCTTAAGAGGATAATACAATTTAGTTTATACTATAAAGATGAAGAACGTATTCTTTCATTTTCTTGGTAAAAAACTGCTTTAACTCTTGAAATTTCAATGGGCTTAATTTGAGCTAAAAATAAAGTAAAACGATTTATGTAGCGCTTTAGAAAATTCTAATTAACTTCAAGGCTAATTAATGAAGTCGTTTGCGGAAGAATTCTTAAAATTATTCCGTAGACATTTTTTTCAATCATAGAACAACTAAAAATCAAAATAATGAACGAAAATAAAAATGCATCTTCTTCTCCAAGAAGAGACTTTATTAAAAAAGCATCTATTGCTTCCTTAGGTATTTCTATAGTTCCCCGACACGTATTAGGTGGCGTGGGCTATACAGCTCCCAGTGATAAGCTACTTGTTGCAGGTATAGGTGTAGGTGGAAAAGGAGAAAGTGACATAAAAAGTTTTGCAGATAGTGGCAAAGCTGATATTGCATTTTTATGTGATGTAGATGATCGAAGAGCAGCAAGTTCAAGAGCACGATTCCCTAAAGCTAAATATTATAAAGACTGGCGCGAGATGTTAGATAAAGAAGAAAAGCATTTTGATGCTGTTTCTATAGCTACACCAGATCATAATCACGCTGCTCCTGCCATTGCTGCCATGAAAAAAGGAAAGCATGTTTACGTTCAAAAACCTTTAACGCACGATATATATGAAGCCCGTAAACTCACTGAAGCTGCAGAGCAGTATAAAGTGGTTACACAGATGGGAAATCAAGGTGCGTCTAATGATGGCACTCGATTAATGAGTGAGTGGTTTGATGCCGGTTTAATAGGTGATATACAAGAAGTCTATTGCTGGACAGATCGTCCCGTATGGCCTCAGGGAATTCCGTGGCCAAAAACGGCTGCTCCTATCCCAAGTGAATTAGATTGGGATTTATGGTTGGGTACAGCGCCCTATAAAGACTATGTAGGTGGTCTGGTTCCTTTTAACTGGCGTGGCTGGTGGGATTACGGTACCGGCGCTCTGGGCGATATGGGATGTCACCTGGTAGAAGTACCGGTACGTGTACTCAATCTAAAATATCCTAAAGATGTGCAATGCAGTGTAGGTAGTGTTTATGTAGATGAGTTTAAACGTGGTTATTTCCCAGAAGCTTGTCCTCCATCAAGTCACGTTACAATGACTTTTGCTCAAACAGATAAAACAAAAGGCGATGTAAAATTACATTGGATGGATGGCGGTATACAACCTGCTCGCCCCGAAGAATTAGGTCCTAATGAAGTCTTTGGTGACGGCGGTAATGGCGTCTTATTTATAGGTACAAAAGGTAAAATGATGTGTGGTACCTATTCTCGTAATCCTCAGCTTTTGCCAACTTCAAAAACAGAGCAAACTACCGTGCCTCAAAAGTACGAGCGCGTTGCCGGGCAAGCCGAAGGACACTACGGCCAATGGGTAGAAGCTGCTCTTGCAGGCTATGGTAAAAAAGAAGTAAGCTCACCATTTAGTGTGGCTGGACCTTTAACGGAAACATTATTAATAGCAAACCTTGCTATACGTGGTTTTGATGTGCGTAAAGAACGAGAAGGTGGTGGCTTTGACTACCCGGGACGCTATATCGAAATGCTTTGGGACTCTGATGCTATGCGCGTGACTAATTTTGAAGAAGCAAATCAATTTGTAAAGCGTAGTTACCGAGAAGGCTACACACTTTAATATAAATATCAAGGAGCAATCCTATTTAATAATTATAAAACGACATTTAATTTATAAGCTTAAAAAGCTATTAAGTTAAATGTCGTTTTGTTTAGTCTACTTAGATAGAATAGATACCGTAATAATAATGTTGATTTTAGTAAATCGTTTTATGTGGGTAAATTTCTATCTTTAAATCAAATATACTTCGAATGAAAAAAATACTTTTCGTGGCATTCTTGTCTTTAATAATTAACGCTCTAAATGGCCAAAATGCGCTAATACAATCTATAGAAAATCCTGTAGATTATGTAGATCCTTTAATAGGCAGCGATAGTGATCCCAGTCTCTCTACAGGAAATACTTATCCTGCAATTGCATTACCGTGGGGAATGAATTTCTGGACGCCACAAACCGGTGAGATGGGCAATGGTTGGGCATATACCTACAACGCCAGAACGATACGTGGTTTCAAACAGACGCATCAGCCTTCTCCCTGGATGAATGATTACGGGCAATTTTCAATCATGCCAGTTACCGGAAAATTGCGATTTAAAGAAGAAGAACGTAAAAGTTGGTTTTCACATAAAGCGGAACTTGTAAAACCCTATTATTACAGCGTGTATCTCGCAGATCACGATATTACGACAGAACTTACTCCTACCGAACGTGCTGCCCGTTTTAGATTTACATTTCCACAGACAGATAGTGCTTCAGTAGTAATTGATGCTTTTGACCGGGGTTCTTACGTTAAAATAATTCCGAAGGAGCAAAAAATAATTGGATATACCACGCGCAACAGCGGCGGAGTTCCTGATAATTTTAAAAATTATTTTGTCATTGTTTTTGACAAAGAATTTGATCTTACTAAAACCTATAAAGATTCCATATTATCTGATGCTTTAGAAAGTACTGCAAACCACGCTGGTGCCGTAATAGGTTTTAAAACAAAAAAGGATGAACAGGTAAATGCAAAGGTGGCCTCTTCGTTTATTAGTTACGAGCAAGCCGAATTAAACTTTAAAGAGATAGGGTCTGATGATTTTGATACGGTAAAAGAAAAAGGCAGAACGCTGTGGAATGCTAATTTAAAACGTATTAACGTTGAAGGCGGAACTACGGGCCAGTTCAAAACTTTTTACAGCAGTTTATACCGATCTTTATTATTTCCCCGAAAGTTTTACGAGTATGATGCTACAGGTAAAATTGTTCATTACAGTCCGTATAATGGGGAAGTGCGTGACGGCTATATGTTTACAGATACCGGTTTCTGGGACACGTTTAGAGCCTTATTTCCTTTTTTAAATTTAATGTACCCAGAACTTAATGCACATATACAGGAAGGTCTTTCTAACGCCTATGATGAGAGTGGTTGGTTACCAGAGTGGGCAAGCCCGGGCTTGCGTAATGTTATGGTGGGTAACAACTCAGCCTCGGTAGTTGCAGAAGCCTATCTTAAAAGCGGTGATGCTTATACATATGATATTGAGAACTTGTATAAAGCTTTAATTCATGGTGCAAATAATGAAGGCCCTTTAGATGCTGTAGGTCGCAAAGGTGCTGAATATTATAACAAATTGGGTTATGTACCTTATGACGTTGGTATTAATGAGAATGCCGCGCGTACGCTAGAGTATGCCTACGATGATTTCGCAATTTATCAACTGGCTAAGGCTTTAAAAAAGCCCAAAAATGAAATTAATCTTTATAAAAAAAGAGCGATGAACTACACGCATCTTTTTGATTCTCAAACCAGTTTGATGCGTGGTAAAAATAAAAATGGCAAATTTATGGCTCCCTTTAATCCGTTTAAATGGGGTGATGCCTTTACGGAAGGAAACAGCTGGCACTACAGCTGGTCTGTATTTCACGATATGCAGGGTCTTATAGATCTCATGGGAGGTGAAGATAAGTTTGTGGCGCAGTTAGATACTGTTTTTAGTCTTCCTCCGGTTTTTGACGATAGCTATTATGGCTTTGTGATTCACGAAATTCGAGAAATGCAAATTGCAGATATGGGGCAATATGCTCACGGAAATCAACCCATACAACATATGATTTACCTGTATAATTATGCCGGTCAACCCTGGAAAACGCAAGAATGGGTGCGTGAGACGATGAACAAGATGTATTTACCCACGCCAGACGGTTATTGCGGTGATGAAGATAACGGGCAAACTTCGGCCTGGTATGTGTTTTCTGCAATGGGTTTCTATCCGGTTGCTCCCGCTACAGATCAGTACGTTTTGGGTGCTCCCCTATTTCAAAAAATCACATTAAATCTTGAAAATGGAAATACAGTAGAAATTAACGCTCCTAAAAATAGTCCGGAAAATAAGTACATTGAAACTATGAAAATTGACGGTAATATCTATGATAAAAACTGGCTGAGCCATAAAGCTATGATCAAAGGAATGAAAATTGATTTTGATATGAGTACTAAACCAAATACCTCTCGTGGAACCACAAAATCAGCATATCCTTACTCGCTTTCAAACGAAGATTAAAAACGCTAATTTTAAAATCACTATTGTTTTAATCAGTCTTGAGTTATGCATACAAAATTTAAGTTTTCTCTAGTTACTCTTCTAATGATTTTCAGCAGTTTATTTCATTTAAAAGCTCAGGATTGGCCTAACCTTCAAAAGTATGCCGAAGCTAACGCCACTATAGATGCAACAAATTCCCCGGAAAACAGGGTTGTATTTATAGGAAACTCTATCACAGAAGGTTGGGTAAGAGACGATGCTGCTTTCTTTACTGAAAATAATTATATAGGTCGCGGTATAAGTGGTCAAACAACTCCACAAATGTTGCTGCGTTTTCGGCAAGATGTTATTGATTTAAAGCCTGAAGTGGTGGTTATACTTGCCGGAACCAATGATATTGCCGGCAATACCGGCCCGATGACCGCTGAGCAGACTTTTGGAAATATCGTTTCTATGGCAGAACTCGCAGAAGCAAACGGAATTAAAGTTGTGATCTCCTCAATTTTACCCGCGGCAAAATACCCGTGGAAGCCGAAGGTAGAATCTGTAAAGCCTATAAACGAGATCAATACGATGCTCAAATATTACGCAAAAGGCAAAGGTTTTGTATACCTCGATTATTTTTCTGCTATGGTAAATACCGAAAATGGTATTAAAGAAGGACTTGCCCATGATGGGGTGCATCCTACGTTAGAAGGTTATAAAGTGATGGAACCTTTAGCTAAGGCTGCTATTGCTGAAGCTTTAAAATAGCAGATAATTTCCTGAACTATTAGTGGCCTAGTCTTATGATTAGGCTTTTTTTGTATCAAATTTTTTAAAACTAAGCGTATAGATTTGTTTTATCAAGGTAGTCAAGTGCCAGTGCGTACGCTCCAAGACATATAGCTCTACTGGTTCCCAGTTTTGAAACTCCTAGTGCAATGCGTTTTTCTTTAGAATAAATCGACTTTTTAGAACTAAATGGGATAGTCACTTCAACTTCAGAATTCTTTAAAAAAGTTTGTAACCCATGTTCAGTATCAATATTATAAATGGAAGCGATACTTCGCGGTATAGCATTTTCGTTCAGATCATAAATAGAACCTTCTAAATGCGCAATAATTTTAGGAATAATAAGATCTGAAGCTCCTGCAATCCCGCCACCTATTACCACAGGTCCATCTATAAGTGCCAGCGTATTAGCTAAAGATTCTCCAACAGCAAGGGCCATCTCTTCAAAAGCTATACAAGCTGCTTCCCTATTTCCGGCCTGTTGACCTTTGGCGATTTGATATATATCAAAAGGAGTCAATGCTGTAGATTCTCCAGATTGCTCTTTATATACCCGCTGAATCGCCCGAATACTCACGCTTTCTTCAACAATTGTTTGTTGCTTTAAATAATTACGGGTCAGCCAGATTTCACCTGCGGCGGAATTATCGCCCATACATAGTTGATTATTTACCACAATACCACCTCCATACCCGGTTCCTAAAGTAATACCTATTAAATTTTTATAGGTACGTGACAATCCTGCATTAGAAATCGCCTGGTTTATAAAAGGCAACATACCGGCAACTGCCTCGCCGTACGCAAAAAGATCTCCGTCGTTGTTAATAAGTGTAGGTATTCTAAAAAGTTCGCTAAGCATAGGACCTAAAGCTACACCTCCTCTAAACGCAGGTAAATTTACAAGATCACCTATCACTCCGTTTTTATAGTCTGCAGGTCCGGGGAATGCAAAACTTATCGCCTGTGGAGTCTTCGTTTTTAAAGCTGCATTCACTTGATTAAATCCCTCAATAATAGTTTTTAAGCAAGCTTCAAGATTAGTAGAATTAGAAGATAATGTTATTGCGTCAACAATTTCAATACCTGCTTGTATGGCTGTAAATACAAAATTTGTACCTCCTGCATCAAGGGTCATTACAATTCTATCATCGCTATAAATATCTCTCATATTTACCCACTAATTATCAGACTTTAAACATTAAAATATAGCACAAAAATAGATCAACTAAAACGTTTTATCAAATTTGAATAAATCGTTTTACTTGTATTGAACAATTTTTATTTAAATTTAAATAAATAAGATCTCTTAAAATCTAGTAGATATAAGTCTCATTAATTTAAGTATTCTTAATTCAAGTAGTTATAAACTCTAATTCTATAATCTTTCAAACTTAATCTATGAAGATAAAGGAATCCTCAAAACTTTACGATGTTATCATTGTAGGTTCTGGTGCCGGCGGTGGTATGGCGACAAAAATTCTCGCCGATGCCGGTTTAAAAGTTGCCGTGGTTGAAGCAGGCCCCTATTTTGATCCTGCTGCCCCAGAGCAACGTACACAACTTAAATGGCCTTATGAATCTCCGCGCCGTGGTGCATCAACCGTACGCCCTTTTGGTGATTTTGACAGCGCTTATGGGGGTTGGGATATAGAAGGAGAGCCATATACCCAGAAAGGAGATTCTCAATTTGACTGGTTTAGATCGCGTATGCTAGGTGGTCGTACTAATCATTGGGGCCGTATCTCGTTACGTTTTGGAGAACGCGATTTTAAACATCACAGCTATGATGGCCACGGTGACGACTGGCCTATAGGCTATGAAGATGTCAAACCTTACTATGATAAAGTAGATAAATTAATAGGGGTTTTTGGATCTAAAGAGAATTTTGAAAATGAACCGAATGGTTTTTTTCTTCCGCCTCCTAAACCAAGATTACACGAACTTTTCTATATAAAAGGAGCTCAGAAATCAAACATTCCCGTGATTCCTTCCCGTATGTCTATGCTTACTAAAAAGCTAAATAACGATCGCGGAATTTGCTTTTACTGCGGGCAGTGCTCTCGTGCCTGCTCGGTATATGCTGACTTTTCTTCAGGTACCTGTTTAATTTTTCCTGCTCAAAAAAGCGGTGGGCAGATTGATCTTTTTGTAAATTCTATGGTGCGCGAAATAACAACTAATGCAGAAGGAAAAGCTACCGGTGTATCTTACATTAATAAAGAAGATCGTAAAGAATATAAGCTAAAAGCCCGAATTGTTATACTTGCAGCTTCAGCTTGCAGTTCTGCACGTATTTTACTCAATTCAAAAAGCAAACAGCACCCTAACGGTTTAGGAAACAGTAGTGATATGGTAGGTAAATACCTGCACGATTCTACCGGTGCAAGCCGCTCTGCTTTTATACCCGAACTCATGAATCGCGACACCTATAACGAAGATGGCGTGGGTGGTATGCACGTATATACTCCGTGGTGGGGCGATAATAAGAAGCTCAACTTTCCGCGAGGTTATCACATTGAAGTCTGGGGAGGTATGGGAATGCCCAGTTATGGCTTTGGCTTTAATCCTAATGATTTAAACCGCTTTTTTAATCAGAAAGTGGGTGGTTACGGTAACAGTTTGCGTTCTGATATTAAAAAATATTACGGGTCAACTATAGGTATGGCCGGCCGTGGTGAATCTATCGCGATGGTTGATAATTACTGTGAGATAGACCCGTCTACAGTAGATGAATTTGGGATTCCGGTGCTGCGATTTAATTATAAATGGTCTGAGTATGAACGTAACCAGGCAAAACATATGAATGAAACTTTTGAAGAAATTGTACACAATATGGGTGGACAATTACTTCAGGATGCGCCCACAAAAGAACAGGATTACGGTCTTGCAAATCCTGGGCGTATTATTCACGAAGTAGGCACAACCCGCATGGGTAATGACCCAAAAACGTCTGTAGTTAATAAATTTCAGCAATTGCACGATGTAGATAATGTCTTTATCGTAGATGCCGGGCCGTTTGTTTCTCAGGCAGATAAAAACCCAACCTGGACTATTTTAGCACTCTCGTGGAGGGCTTCAGATTATATTATTGAACAGTTAAAACAACAAAATATCTAAATTATGGATAGAAGAGATAGTTTAAAATCCTTGTTTTTAGGTTCTCTGGGAACCGGACTTCTATTAACCGGTTGCGATCCTAATCTAGAGGTTAAAGAAGGGGATGTTGCTAAAGCTGCAGAAGACTATTTTGGGCGTACGCCCGAAGAACTTGCATATATAGAAAAATTAAATACTGAACAGTTTTTTAATGAACACGAGCAAAAAACACTAGATATCCTGTGCGCTTTAATACTCCCTGCAAATGACGAATATGGCAGTGCCACCGAAGCCGGCGTTCCGGGGTTTCTAGAATTTATGGTTAAAGATATTCCGGCATTGCAAACCCCCATACGAGGAGGTTTAATGTGGCTTGATCACACCTCAAATACGCTACACAATACAGAATTTATTGAATCGTCAGAAGAAAATCAGAAAGCGATACTAGATACGATTGCATATCCTGATGCAGACATTCCACGTAGTGAACAACCTATGCCGATACAGTTTTTTACATTGATGCGCAATTTGACTATGACGGGATATTACACATCTAAAATGGGGTTAGAAGATTTAGGTTATAAAGGCAATCAACCTAATATTTGGGATGGCGTTCCTGAAGAAGTATTACAAAAACACGGGGTCGCCTATGATCCTGATTGGATTGCAAAATGTGTTGATCAGGAACAACGCGGGGTCATCGCAGAATGGGATGATAATGGTAATTTAATCACTTAATCTCACCAATTAAAAGCATAAAAAACCTCCTGAAATTAGGAGGCTTTTTATTTTCTAAATATTCATTCTATTAGAGAAACTATTAACGAATACTACGTTTAGACCCTAATTTATGAATCCAGTTTCCATAAATCGCTACCAGAATAAAACATGTGACCGGTAGTAAAAAGGAAAGATTCATCTCAGACAAGCCCAGTACAGTAATATCGTTTACTCCTACTCCACCCAGATCTATAATCATTCCCTGAAGCTTAGGTAACAAAGCACCTCCCACAATAGCCATAACCAGACCGGCAGCACCTATCTTTGACTCTTCTTCTTTAAGCCCCTCTAAAGCAATACCATAAATTGTAGGGAACATTATAGATAAAAATAAAGATACCATTACCAGACTGTATAAACCGAAAGTTCCTTCTAATACGACAACACCTAGTGTGAATAAACCTCCTAAAGCCGAGAATATAAAAAGTAATCTACCCGAACTCATAAACTTAAGCATATAGGTCCCTAAGGCACGACCTATGGTAAACAAAATAAAGGCGACAAGCTGATAATTTGCAGCTGTAGAACTGGCAATTCCTTTAGATTCGGCATACTGATAAATATAGGTCCAGCACCCTATTTGTGCACCCATATATAATATTAATGACAGTACACCTAATGTGTATTTTTTGTTTTTAAAAAGATTTGCAAACGTATGTTTAACACTTGGTAATGCTCCTTCTCCTTTTGCCTGGGGCATTTTATTTACAGCAATTAATATCAATATCGCTAAAACTACTAAGCCTAAAATTACATATGGATTGCGTATGACCATCAGGTCTGCAGATTTAATCAACAGTTTCTGAGCTTCAGGCAACGCCGAAAAATTAACTACATCATCAGACTGCAGTAAATCTAAAACAAAGAATTTTGCTACCATAAGTCCGGCGATAAGCCCAACCGGATTAAAAGCCTGTGCAAGATTTAAACGACGTGTCGCTGTTGACGGGTCACCCATCGCCAATATGTAAGGGTTTGCTGTGGTCTCTAGAAAAGCAAGTCCAAAAGTGAGAATGTAAAGTCCTAAACAAAAAAACCAGAACAATCCTGTTGTTGCTGCAGGGTAAAATAACAAAGCGCCCACTGCATAGAGTGTTAACCCTACCAGAACGCCAGATTTGTATGAAAATTTACGCACATATAATGCGGCAGGTAGCGCCATACAAAAATACCCACCATAAAACGCCATTTGTACCCAGGCTGCCTGTGAGTTAGACAATTCTAAAACCTTTTTAAAGGCCTGTACCATAGGATCTGTAACTGCATTTGCAAAACCCCAAAGCGCAAAAAGTGAAGTCACTAAAATAAACGGAAGCATTAATTTTTTAGGTACTACGGGAATAGATACAGGTTTACTCATAAATTTAATTGGTTAGAAGCGTGAACACAGCTTGTAGGTTAGTTAAGTATAAATTGAAATCTGGTTGCAATAAAAATCGTTGTAGTAAATGCTAAGTTATTTACTAAGCGAAATAAACGTAAAACCAACAAAGCAAACTAAAACGTTTTACTTTATAAAACTAGCGTATTTAATTTAAAGATTAAAACGATTATTTTTATTCTTCAGAATTAGCAATGAAAAGCTTCGCAAGAGTATTTTTCAGTAAATGAAACCGGCATAGTGTGGCACAAAAAAACCAATCTTAAAGATTGGTTTTTTTAATCTATACGTGTTACTAACTTACTTTTCTTCCTGAATATAAATATAATCCCGCAAATCTGACGCTCGCAGCCCTTCAATCAATTGGGCGACGATACGCGCATTAAGTTGTGCACCTGCTATGTTAGTATGGGTATGATCATCGGGGAAAAATGCATTAACGCTATCCTTTCCCACTTCTTCATATTTTTGAGCAACTGCCTCATTAAGATCTAAAAAGTAACCACCGGCTTGCACAGCAGCTTCCTCAGCCCAACCCCCATAGCTTGTTACTGCACGATCCACTTTACCGTCAAACCAATCGTTACGTGGAATCATACTGAGCACGATAGGTGTCGCTCCGGCTTCTTTGGTTTCTTTAATATACTGCTTCATATACCACCCGTAAGAATGTACCGTTTCAATGCCGCTGCTATCGCGTTGCACCTCCTGCGTTTCATCACCCATTCCTTTTACAGATCCGCGGTATTTTGCTTTATCAATATTTCCGCCGTCGTTATGACCAAACTGCATCAGCACAAAATCCCCCGGCTGTAACTGCTCTTTAACAGCATCCCACAAGCCTTCATATCTAAACGTGCGACTACTTCTACCGCCACGGGCTTTATTATAAACGCTCATTCGAGTTGTATCTACGTGTTGCTGTAAATAAACGCCCCAACCGGTTTTTGTAGGTTGGCCGTTATCTGCTACTGTAGAATCACCTATTAAAAATAGATTTCGCTTTCGCGGAAGCGTAATCTCCGGGTTTTCAAGCAAATATTTTTTTAAAGAGTTATCGCTTTCAGCCAAACCTTCAGCAATTAATGAAGCGGCTAAAACCGCTCCTTTTGCCGAAGTATGGGTATGATCGCGTTTGTAAAACAAATGACCTGTAACCTGCTCTTCTCCTCTGGCTTCCATTTCTGAAGCCATTTTATCATTAAGATTGATGAAGGTTACACCTTCTTCTTCAGCGATTTGTTGTGCCCAACCGCCGTACGAATCTGCATTACGCGGTACTTTTCCATTTTCCCAATCGTTACGCGGTATTGGCGCCATAATTACCGGGATTGCGCCTTTAGACTTTGCTTCGGTTACCACTTTACGAATGTACCATCCGTAGCTGTGCACCACTTCGTGCGCTCCGGTAAGCATATTATCTATTTCTTCGGTTTCCTCACCGATACCTTTTATAGTTCCACGAGCGCGTGAATCGTCATTTAACGCCCCATTATCGTTATGCCCAAACTGAATCAACACATAATCTCCCGCCTGCAAACTGTCTAAAACCGGCTGCCACAATCCTTTAGATTGAAAGGTTCGGCTACTGGTTCCACCCAATGCGTGGTTTTTTACACGCACTTGTGTAGTGTCTAAATACTGTCCAATAAAATCTCCCCAGCCCCAGAGACCGCCATCTCCTTTTCCCTGTCCGTTTTTAACAGTTGAATCGCCCACGCAATACACCGTTGGCTTTTGTGCATTTGCCGTATCGCATTGCACAAAAAATAATGTTACTATAAGCAGACAAGTTAGTTTTACTATTTTCATAAGTCACTCTATTTATTCTGGGCGCAACCCAAAAGGGTCGGGCTTTTCGTTGCAATTCCGTTTGCGCCTAAGGTCGCAATCCGGGATTTTTACTGCAATCCCTTGCGCGGGTCGTGTATGTAATTTCTTGTTTTTTATTCCTTATTAAATAATTCTAAATCAGATGTTTTAAATTCAATTAAGCCTTCGACATCTAACAAATACAGGTTTTTTCTCATTCCTCTCTATTCTTTTTTCTATTCTCTCTTCCTATTTCTGATCTCTAAAATCTAACGTCTTTCGTCTAAAATCTAATCCCTAAAATCAAACCACAACTTCATCGAGATTCCCTCATCGCCACTTTTAATACGAATGTTTGAAGGTTGACTGCTAGGCCCTTGTTGTTCTAAGGGTTTAAACGCACGCTGCCCGGGAACTTCATACATAAAAGAGATATTCCCATCTGGAAACGCAGGCTGAAAGTGATTGCCTTTAAAGCCTTTTTTGGCTTCTTCTGGTATAAACAACCGCAGGAATAATTTATCGCTTTCACTAAATATTTTAAAACTGTTTTCCCCGGCTTGCAGGTTTCCGGCTAAGAAATTTGCATAATAGCCTTTAAACTCAGGATATACCAGATTTTCAAAACTTTCTCCGGTAATTGTGTTGTTGTATTCTTTTTCCCAGATTCCGTACTCAATCCCTTGCTGGCGGTTGCGCCATGTGTGATACGGTCCACGGCCAAAGAGTGTTATGCCCTTTACACCTGTTTCCGGGAAGTCAAACGTAATCCCGAATTTATCGATATCACCTTCATAAAAAGCGCCGTCAAAACCGCTGTTTCTTCCGGCATTTTTAAGCGCTACAAGCTCCATATGTACACGGCCGTCTGCATACATCGTCCAGGTAATGTGGTCGATTCCGCCATTGTAATCAATACGACAAACTGCATTTTGACCTTCCTGTGATAAGGTTACCTTTTCTACTTCGGCTTTCATCCCTATAGGTTTAGGGCCATTTAAAAACGGAATCGCTCTTTTCTTACTATTAATTTCGGTGATATAACCGGTCTTGGTGTTCAACTTCAACCTAACCTCAGCGCTTTTTAAAGTAACGATAGCATCGTCTTGAGTTGCTTTTGCAGCTTTTTTAGTTTCGGTTTGACACATAAATTTATCTGCAAAATAATCGGCTTTATGAATGGCCCAGGTAAAGGTGTAAATCTCACGCCCGTGTTGATCTGTCGCTGTAATCTCAAGCCAGTCTCCTTTAAAGAAATCTTCGGCTACAGGCATCTTGATTTTTCGGGTTTCTCCCGGTTCTGCATTTGGTAATTCTATAGTTCCAGAATCTAAAATACGCGCAGCAGTTCCCGGCTCGTAAAATGTTTTCGCGTCAGCTTCCATTACGCGATACTGCATCGTAACCGTATTGAGATTTGAAAACAAATAGTCGTTGGTTACTAAGAAGCTTCCATCAAAAGTTTCGGTAATCGCTTTGGGTTTAAACTGTATCGGAGACCAAACTTCTTTTACGGTAAAAAAGCTGCCTTCTTTCTCGCGGTGCGGACCTAAAACGCCGTCTGCAGCCAGATTGCCTTTAGAATCAAATTGCTCATCACCGGTCCAATCGCTGCGCAATACCGCCTCATCACTAAATGCCCACATAAAACCACCGGCAAACAACGGACTTTTACTGTAATGCTCCCAGAAGTCTTTAAGACCGGCACCTATACCATTATCATAGGTACCGTGCATAAATTCAGTAGGAAAAAATACATTTTCACCACTTCCAAAACGGTGAACACCCGTTAAAAAGGTTGGGTAATGGTGTGTATCCCAACCGTCAAAATCAGACCACGGATGGATCACAATTCGGTTTTGCGGATCGTGTTTGGCAAAATCATCATCCAGTTCATAATTCCAGCCGCCCTCGTTGCCCTGATCCCAGATAATTATAGAAGGATGATTTACATCACGATCTACCATTTCTTTAATCAGTTTTTCACCCGTTTTTGTTTCATACGGGTTTTGCCATCCTGCGAGTTCGTCAAGAACAAACAATCCTAGCGAATCTGCAACGTGAAGAAAATGATCATCTGGCGGATAGTGAAAACGCACCGCATTCATATTCATATCCTTAATTAAGTTTACATCCATCACACTAATACGCTTACTGGTACTACGACCACCTTCCGGCCAAAAGCTGTGACGGTTGATTCCTTTCATGATAATCTTAGTACCGTTTACATATATCCCGTCCCGTTTTCTAAACTCGAGCGTTCTAAACCCGATGCGCTCACTTACTTCGTGTAGGGTTTTACCATTTTTCTGTAATTGTAATGTCAGCACGTATAAATTAGGATTTTCGGGATCCCAGGTTTTTACGTTATTCCATTTTGCAGTAATTGTCTGTGTGGTATCGGTTTTATTGAGGTTAATGGTTTGTGATTCTAGATTAGATTCACCGCCTAATAATGCGATTGAAGCAACTACCTTCAGATTTTCAGAAGGGTTTAAAATGTCTAAATCAGCCTTTAGGCTGCCGTCCATTTGTGCATCAACGGCTACGTGTTTGATACTTGTTTTAGGCTTTACTTCTAACCAAACAGGTCTGTAAATTCCACCAAACAACCACCAGTCTGCTTTGCGTTCTGCGTTGTTTACACTTCCTATTTCAGAGTGTTTCCACACATGAACTTCGAGTAGATTTTCTTCTCCAAACTTCAAATATTGGGTGATATCGTATTCAAACTCATAAAAGCCACCGTGATGTTTAGGTCCTACCACTTCACCATTTACTTTCACTTCGGTATCGGTCATTACCCCACCAAAATGAATCGTCACCCGTTTCGCTTTAACGGAAGCGGGAACTTCAAAATTCAGTTTATACAACCCCTCTTCTTTGCTGGGTTCGTCTTGCTCCAATTCTTTATACCAGCGGCCGTAGGTATATTCTCCAAAACCTTCTAACTCCCATTGAGACGGCACATTTATAGTTGACCATTCTCCGCTGTTATTGCCAGCAGAAACTTTAAACTCCCAGGTTTTAGGATGTTCAAAATCTATCCCAGATAGCCAGATTTTATCGGTTTGCTGTCCAAAAGCAGCGATAACACTCAAAAGAAAAAGCGCGAAAATTAGGTGTATTTTTTTCATAATAATTTAGTTTCCGTCAGGTTTTAAAGCTTCAAATAAACTGCTGTAGGGTATGCTATACGATTGCGGCTCGTGAGGTTGTGACGGATTGTATGGAGGTGTATTTATTGTAATATAGTGCTTGAGTGTAGAAAAACTTTCACGCAAACCAGATAACACAGCAAGCGCAATTTCGTTAGCACCAAAATTGCTGAAATGTGTATTATCTTCTAATGCTTTAGACTGCCCGGGAAACGTATTTGCGGGATATTGTACAAAGGCTTTACGCGAGCCTTCTGCTCCCCAGGCTTCATACATCTGCGTGGTAAATGCAGTTATATCTATAAGAGTAACCTTTTCTTTTTTGGCGACTTTGCGCATTGCATCGGGGAAATCCCCGTGTGTAGGTTTTAGTTGTTCACCCTCAAAAGCACGCCGTTGCGTAGGGGTTATTAAAATAGGAATTCCTCCTTTTTCTTTAATACGCGTAACAAAATCGGTAAGCAGATTGGTATACAAACCGTATGCGCCGTTGCCTTCGCCCTTTATTTTTTCGTCGTTATGCCCAAATTCGATTACTACATAATCGTCCTTCTTCAGCATCTGCAATACTTTATCTATCCTACTGCCTTTAAAAGAAGCCAATGAAGCTCCGGAAGAAGCCATATTGGCAACTGCAATATTTTCATCAAGGTAAGCTGTAATAAATTGTCCCCATGATGCCCAGGGCTCCAAATCCTGATTGGTAACCGTAGAATCACCCACAAGAAACAGTGTTTTTAATCCCGTTACAGGCTCGATATGAATATTTTTTATGGTACTATTTCCTAAGAACTCCAGCGTAAGTTTATCATCCCAATCGAGTTTTAAAAGTTCGCGATCTTTCAATCCTACGCTATAGTCTTCAGTAATTTGAGGTTTAAATACGCTTACATTAAAGGGTAGGCTTACCTCATCTGTTGTAGATATTTTATGCTGCGGGATAAAAAGCCTTTTAGATTCGGCTTTTAAGGTAGTTTCAGTATGTATTCCAGAAACGGTTACTGTTACCTTGTAAGATCCTTGAGGTAGCTGTACCGAAAAATACACGGGAGCAGTACTTGTAAAACCATTTTCAGTAGCTTTTACCCGATAGGCCGTACCCAAATCAAAGCCATAACCTGAGCTTTCCGAATAGGGTTGTAAAGCTGTAACAGATTCTTCTGAAGTCGCATCTTCAGTAGCAAAATTAAAATGATAAGAGTTCTCTTCCTGAGATGAGAGAAGATTAAAGACTAACCCAAAAAGTATAAGAAGGCAGTTGCGTTTTCGCATAGCTGTTTTTTGTTAGAAAAAAGTTATGTGAAAAATACAAAGAGCAATACGTTAGAGTATCCTGTACTGTTCTGAAATTAGATTAAACCGAATTACGTTCTATGTATTTAAAAACGTTTTTGACCTTCTCTTTTTTGTTTTTAAGTATCATATAGGCAGCAGTCTCCCCCATTGCTTTAAAATCTGTACTAACAACAGTAATGCCTAAAAGTTCTTTTAAAGGTGTTTCGTTATACGAGATTACACCAATATCTTTACCTAAAACCAGGTTGCGGGCACGCACCTGACGAAGCAGGTTAACGAGATCCATCTCTTCTATGGTGATGTAAACGTCTTTGCTTTCAAACTCCATATCCTCATAAATCTCATCAAGAATTTCAAATTCAAAATCAAACTTTTGACAAAAATACCGGAAGCCGTGAACGATACGCCTTGGATATGGGTGAACACTTTTTGATGGGTAAACTAAAATTAGCCTATCGTATTTTTTCAACCTGTCCATCCCCTCAATTAGAGCGTTATAGATATCTTCTTTGAAATCCTGATAGATTGAACCATAATTCCCTTTAATCTCAGGTTTAGTATTATCTACTACCAGCAATTGATCTTTAGGAATAAGCTCTATAGCCTTAAGAACTTCTGGCGTAAAACTTACGTGATTGAGGTCTGTATCTTTAAAATGTGGCATAATCACATAGTAGTTATACGCACCTATATTTTTCTCAATCGCATTGATAAAAAGGGATTCTTCGCAGTGGTAAATACTTAAGTTCACGTGTGCATTTACACCGAGCGTATTTACAAAATGATTAAAAATAATCATCTTATATGAGCTGGGTTTGTTAATTAAAAAGAACACATTAATCTTAGAAATCAGTTCGGTTTTTGCGGTGTAATACCCCTTTCCTTTTACGGATATTATAACCTTACGCTCCTTTAAAATTTTATACGCTTTTTCTACCGTATCTCTGCTTAAATACGCCGCTTCGCTCAGTTCGTTTATAGACGGTATTTTTTGCCCTACCTTCAATTTTCCTTTTGCGACATCGTCAATAATTGAGTCTACAATTTGTTTGTATTTAGGTATTCTTGAATCTTCATTGATTTTAATTTCAACAGTGCGGGCCATAGGTTAGGGATAACTAATTTTATTAAGTATCTGTAAAACTAATCAAAAGATTAGCCATTAAAAACATTTATATAGCAGTACAGCACAGGATGCCAACCTAATTCAATACCTATAATTTTGAATCAGATGCGTTAAACTTTACAAAACGAAAATGGAAAAAACTTTTAGCCACGTAAATTATCTTTGGGATGAGCAAAAGGCTGCAGAATTAGGCGATGACCAGGTTGCACTCTTTTTATACCGCTCAAATATCCTGGGTGCAGATTTAAGAATAACAAATTATGGAGGTGGTAACACCAGCTGTAAAACCATAGAAAAAGATCCGCTTACAAATGAAGATGTTGAAGTGATGTGGGTTAAAGGTTCTGGTGGGGATATAGGTACGCTAACCAGACAGGGAATAGCAGGTCTATATACCGAGCGTCTTAGAAATTTAAAGAATGTGTATGGCGGTCTTGAAGATGAAGACCGTATGGTAGGTCTTTTTAATCATTGTATTTATGATCTTGATTCTAAAGCACCATCAATTGACACACCACTTCACGGATTACTTCCTTTTAAACATATAGACCATTTACACCCTGATGCACTTATAGCTATTGCAGCTGCAGAAGACAGCGAGCAAGTGACTAAAGACATCTGGGGAGATACCATGGGCTGGGTGCCGTGGCAACGTCCCGGTTTTGATTTAGGGCTTCAGTTAGAAAAATGCCTTAATGACAATCCCGGAATACGCGGAATCGTTTTAGGTAGCCACGGTTTATTTACCTGGGGAGATACTTCTTATGAATGCTACATAAACAGTCTTGAAGTTATCGAAAAAGCTTCGGCATATATTGAGAAAAAAGTAGCTGAAAAAGGCAGTGTTTTTGGAGGTGAAAAAATTGCTAGTTTGCCAGCTGCAAAACGTAACGAGCAAGCCGCTAAATTAATGCCACTTCTTAGAGGCCTCGCTTCTTCAGAAGACCGGATGATCGGCCATTTTACAGATAGTGATACTGTTCTACAATTTATAAACAGCAACGATCTAGAACGCCTGGCGCCTATGGGTACCTCGTGCCCAGATCACTTTTTACGTACTAAAATTCAGCCGTTAATCCTGAATCTGGATAAAGACGACAATCTAGACGATACCCATGCGGTACTGGCTAAGCTTGAGCCTTCGTTTGAACAATACCGTCAGGAATACAAAGACTATTACGAAAACTGTAAGCACAACAACAGCCCGGCGATGCGTGATCCTAATCCCGTAATTATTATTTACCCGGGTGTGGGGATGTTTAGCTTTACAAAAAATAAACAAACAACGCGGGTTGCTAGCGAATTCTACATCAACGCGATCAATGTGATGCGCGGTGCAGAAGCGATTACAAGTTATACCTCATTACCCCGTCAGGAAGCTTTTGATATTGAATACTGGCTTTTAGAAGAGGCGAAATTGCAGCGTATGCCAAAAGAACAACCGCTTTCTCGTAAAGTAGCGATTGTAACCGGTGCCGCCGGTGGTATAGGTAAAGCAATTGCAGATAAACTGGTTGCCGAAGGTGCCAATGTGGTACTTACCGATATGAGTGAAGACGCGCTTAAAGAAGCCGTGGCGACTTACAAAAAAGATCAGGTTTCCGGTGCCGTGTGCGATGTGACCAATCAGGAAGCGATTGAACAGGCGTATAAAGAAGCTTGCCTCGCATTTGGTGGGGTAGATATTGTTATACATTCTGCGGGGCTTGCGATCTCTAAACCTTTAGAAGAAACCACTCAAAAAGACTGGGATATTTTACAAAACGTTCTGGTAAAAGGGCAGTTTTTAATGGCTCAGGAAGGTGTTGCGATTATGCGGAAGCAAGGCTTAGGCGGTGATATCGTAAATATAGCCAGTAAAAACGGACTGGTTTCAGGACCCAACAACGTGGCGTACGGTACAGCAAAAGCTGCACAGCAACATATGACGCGTCTTCTTGCTGCCGAATTAGGTGGTGATAAAATACGGGTAAATACGGTAAATCCTGATGGCGTTATTGTAGGTAGCAAAATCTGGGAAGGTGCCTGGGCAGAAGGCCGCGCCAAAGCTTACGGCATTGAGGTTAAAGATTTACCGGCACATTACGCAAAACGTAATTTACTTAACGAAATCATCTTACCAGACGATATTGCAGATGGTGTTTTTGCCTGTGTAGGTGTTCTGCTTAAGAGTACCGGAAACACCATAAACGTAGATGGTGGTATGGCAAATGCGTTTGTACGTTAATTAAAAACTTATTGAAGTGGGTTAAAACTCTTAGATTCATTAAGATTCCGAGAGTTTTAACTAACTTCATTTTCAGAATTTTTTTCTTATGAAAATTAATAACCAACACGTAGAAGACCTCAACAAAGCAGGTCTTTCTGATCATAAATCACACTTTGATTTTTTGGCTCAATCGTTGTCGAAAAATAAGGTTGATGTAACTACTATTGTAAACAAGCTTGCCGAATTTCAGGTGGCAATCCCTAGCTGGGCATTGGGTGCCGGCGGTACCCGTTTTGGAAGATTCTCATTCTCTGGCGAACCGGCTTCTTTAGAGCAAAAAATAGAAGATATAGGCTTAATTCACAGTCTTACCCAAACTGCCGGTGCAGTATCGCTGCATATTCCTTGGGATGTGCCTAACGATTACAATGCGATAAAAGAACTGGCTGCTATACATAAAATCAAATTTGATGCAGTAAACAGCAACACCTTTCAGGATCAAAAAAACCAGAAAGAGTCTTATAAATACGGTTCGTTAAGCAACACCAGTGCCGCGGTACGCGAGCAGGCAATTGCCCACAACAAAGAGGTTATTGAAATTGGAAATAAGCTGGGATCAAAAAGTTTGACCGTTTGGTTGGCAGATGGCTCTTCGTTTCCGGGACAAAATAACTTTCAGACCGCACTCACCCATACACAAAACAGCCTGATTTCCATTTACGAAGATATGCCGATGGATTGGAAACTGTTTATTGAGTATAAACCCTACGAACCTAACTTCTACAGTACGGTGATTCAGGATTGGGGAACCTCGCTAATGCTTGCTAATGGTTGTGGGGAACGCGCTTATACCTTAGTAGATCTAGGACATCATTTACCCAATACCAATATTGAGCAGATTGTTTCCATCTTAATGCTGAAAGGCAAACTGGGCGGTTTTCACTTTAATGACAGCAAATATGGGGATGATGATATCACCGTGGGAAGTATAAAACCCTACGCCCTATTCCTTATTTTTAACGAGTTGGTTTACGGGATGCAGAACAACCCAAACAATCCCGAACTGGGTTGGATGATTGATGCGAGTCACAATGTAAAAGATCCGTTAGAAGATTTAATACAGTCTCTTGAAGCGATTCAGGAAGCCTATGCAAAAGCGCTATTAATCGATCAGGATGCACTTAGAGCGGCTCAGGAAGCTAATGATGTTACGCTTTGCCAGGAAATCATTCAGGGAGCGTACCGCACAGATGTACGCCCACTGGTTCGCCAGGCACGGGTACAGGCAGGCGGAGTTATCAATCCTATTGATGCCTACCGCAAATTGGATGTGCGTGGTCAATTGATCAAAGAACGTGGGAAAAACACGATCGCTACAGGACTTTAATCTGGAAACACGCATTTAATGAAGCAAACAGTTACGGCAGTATTTGATATTGGTAAAACAAATAAAAAGTTTTTTCTTTTTGATTCTGAATTTCAGGAGGTGTACCGCGAGTACATTCAGTTTGACGAAATTTCAGATGAAGACGGGCATCCTACCGAAGATCTTTCCGCTTTGCGTGAATGGTTAAAAACGGTGTTTGACCGCATTCTAAAAACCGAAAAATTTGATATCAAAGCCATTAACTTTTCTTCATACGGCGCCAGTCTGGTACATCTCGATGAAAACCGCGATGTGATTTTTCCGCTGTATAATTATACTAAAGCGATACCTACCGAAATTATAGACTCGTTTTACGAAAAATACGGACCTGAAGAAAATTTTCATCAAAAAACAGGTTCTTCAAGTTCAGGCATGCTCAATGCCGGGATGCAATTGTATTGGTTAAAAAACACCAAACCTCAAGTATTTAAGAAAATTAGATATTCTTTACACCTTCCACAGTATTTAAGCTTTGTTTTTACAGGAATCCCGTTGAGCGAATACACCAGTATAGGTTGCCATACTTCGCTTTGGGATTTTGAAAAACGCGATTACCACGACTGGGTATATGCCGAAAAACTGGATCAGATTTTACCTCCTATCGTTTCCACCGAAACCAGTATCAATATGAACTACAACGGGAAGCGCATAAAAATAGGAGTAGGTATTCACGACAGTTCTGCCGCACTACTGCCCTATGTGCGCAGTCTTAAAAAACAATTTATTTTGATTTCTACGGGAACCTGGAGTATTGCTTTAAATCCGTTTGTAGAAAACGAACTCAGCAAAGCAGATGTTGCCAAAGATTGCATCAATTATATGCGTATTAACGGCAAACCTGTAAAATCTGCGCGCCTGTTTTTAGGCAACGAATACAGCATACAGGTTAAAAAACTAACTGAGTATTATGGGGTGGATAAAGACTACCACAAAACGGTAAAATTTAATCCTGAAATTCATTACGAACTCGTAAAAGAGTTTGAAAAAATCTTTCATTGGGAGTCTCTTGACGATCCTGAGATCCCGCCAAAAACAGTGCTTAGATTCACTTCTTTTGAAGATGCCTACCACCAGTTGATGATGGAGCTGGTACGCTTACAGGTTAAAAGTATACAGACTGCAAAAGGTGATATGACTATCGAAAAACTTTTTGTTGACGGCGGTTTTAGCGATAATGATATTTACATTCACCTGCTTTCGCATCATTTTAGAACGATGGAACTCCGCACCACAGACTCTTCGTTAGGCTCTGCACTAGGAGCGGCAATTTGCATTTCTGACACCCAGCTGAATTCAAAATTTTTAAAGAAAAATTACTCGATGAAAAAACACATTCCGTTCATCGCTAAATAAACACTATGGCCAACGCTTTTAACACTGCCTATCCTTCTGTTGACGATTTACGTACCAAAGCAAAAAGCCGCGTACCGGCATTTGCTTTTGAATATCTTGATGGCGGTTGCAATGAAGATGTAAGTATCAAACGCAACACTTCAGAGATACGCGATGTACAATTACAGCCGCGGTATTTAAACAATTACGGTCAAAGTTCTACCAAAACCAAAGTTTTGGGGATGGAGTTTGATGCGCCTTTTGGGATTGCACCCGTTGGTCTTCAAGGCTTGATGTGGCCCAATTCGCCCGCGATTTTGGCGAAAACTGCGCACAAACACAATGTGCCTTTTATTCTGAGTACGGTAACCACGATGGATATTGAAAAAGCCAGCGAACTTACCGAAGGGAATGCCTGGTTTCAGCTGTACAATCCTGTGGAAGATGCGGTGCGCAATGATATTATAGACCGTGCAGAAGCCGCCGGTTGTCCGGTTCTCGTGCTGCTGTGCGATGTGCCTACCTTTGGCTTTCGACCCCGGGACTTTAAAAACGGACTGGCACTTCCGCCCAAAATGTCGGTACGCAACATTATGCAAATTCTGGGGAAACCTACCTGGGCGTATAACACGCTTAAATACGGGCAGCCTACTTTTGAAAATCTAAAACCCTACACCCCCGAAGGTTTAAACCTAAAACAACTGGGCGCCTTTATGGACCGTACCTTTTCGGGAAAATTAAACGAAGAAAAAATAAAACCGATTCGCGATCGCTGGAAGGGAAAACTCGTGCTTAAAGGCGTTGCCTCGTTAGAAGATACTGCTGCTGCCATACGTATGGGTTTTGACGGCATTATCGTTTCTAATCACGGCGGGCGCCAACTCGACGCAGCTCAATCTACCATAAACAGCCTAAAAGAAATCGCCGCTACTTATGGCGATCAGATCGAAGTGATGATGGACAGTGGCTTACGCTCAGGTCCAGATATTGCCCGTGCAATGGCTTGTGGCGCAAAATTTACTTTTATGGGACGCTCGTTTATGTACGGCTGCGGCGCATTAGGCAACAAAGGCGGCGATCACACCATCGGGATGCTTAAAACCCAGTTTAAACAAGTGATGGATCAGCTGGTTTGCGAGCGCGTAGAAGATTTACCAAAACATTTAATAACAACCTAGACTATGTCTCAATACAACCAGGAAGAAGATACTATTGAAGAAATCGCAGGTGGCGAATTTGAACGCCAGCCCGTTCCGCAATCGAGATTGCAAAGCTGGAAAGCCTTTTTAGGAATGTACGCCGGGGAGCACGCCGCAGGTACCGAGTTTGTTATAGGTCCCTTGTTTTTAACCACCGGTGTAAGTGCCTTTGACCTTATCATAGGTTTATTAATAGGTAACCTACTCGCCGTTTTAAGTTGGAGATTTTTAACCGCAGAAATAGGAACCAAATTTAGATACACCCTTTATTTTCATTTGGAAAAAATTTGCGGTACCCGCCTGGTAACGGCCTACAATTTGGCAAACGGAATCTTATTTTGTTTTCTTGCCGGGGCGATGATCACCGTGTCTGCCACCGCAGTCGGTATCCCGTTTGATATGGAAATGCCCAAATTGACCGATACCACGCCTAACAGCCTTACCTGGGTCCTTGTCGTTTTAGCAATAGGAGCTGTAATTTCACTCATTGCTGCCCGCGGATACAATACCGTTGCCAAGGCTGCTAACTGGATGTCTCCGGTAATTGTATTGGCCTTTGTAGCCTGTGGCGTTGTGGCCTTGATACAACTTGATGTAAACAGCTTTTCAGATTTCTGGAATATCTGGGGCGAAGGCAGTGAGCCTTTTCCGGGACAAATAAAATATACCTTCTGGCACGTGGTGTTGTGGTCGTGGTTTGCAAATGCCGCGATGCACATTGGGATGTCAGATTTATCGGTATTTCGTTTTGCTAAAAAAGCAAGCGCAGGCTGGACGACGGCTGCCGGTATTTACATAGGCCATTATATCGCGTGGATTGCTGCTGCCCTGCTCTATGCGGTATATCTTAAATCACCCGAAGCGCTAGCAATGCTTGCCGGTGGGGAAGCACCTACTGTTGCACCAGGTCCGCTGGCGTATAACGCTATTGGTATTTTTGGGATTATCGCAGTGCTTCTTGCAGGCTGGACGACAGCAAACCCAACGATCTACAGAGCCGGTCTTGCCTTTCAAGCCATAATACCAAAACTTTCTACCTTCTGGGTAACCATTATTGCAGGTACAGTAGCCACCATCGCCGGACTATTCCCCGCTTTTGCAATGAAACTCTTAGGTTTTGTTGCCCTGTACGGTTTTATTTTAGCACCTATAGGAGCAATCATTGTTTTTGAATATTTCTTCGGAAAGCGCGCCGGAATACAAGCCTTTTATGCAGAAAAAACCGGAATCAAATTCAACTGGGCGGTGTTTGGCGCCTGGGCGTTAAGCTTTGGGATATTCTACTTTATCTCGGTGCAGTATGATGTATTCTTATCCTTTTTAACCTTACCCGCGTGGATTAGCTGTGGGATCTTGTTTTTAATCTTTAGTAAACTATACCAGCGCAAAGCGGTATAGCTCAAAATAATTGTGTGTGTAAATGGTCGTCATTTAATTAATGACGGCCATTTCTTTTTTTAGCACACATATACGAGAGTGTTATAGAACCGATAATTAGTTGTAAATAACGAATAGTAAAAAAAGGCTGTGGGGTAATGGGGTATATTTATATACTTTAGGTATCAGGTAGATAGCGTCATGCTTATTTAATTTTAGGATCTTATTTACTGTAGTTAAAAGGCTCAAAAAAACGGAAATGTTGTTTGAATGAGGAATTCTGTAAAGCCCGATAAGCACAAAAGAGTATATTTATAATTAAAAAAAGTATACAACACATTTACGAATACTTGCAAAATAGGTATAACGCTACTAGTTGTGTTATACTTTCGTTGGACACAATATAAAAAAGAACTATGCCGATAGAAGATTTTAATGGAAACACCTTTGTAGCCTTTACTGATATTTCAGGATTCAAGGAATTGATGAAGAATGATAGCTTAGCATTGGAAGCTATTCGGCATTTCTATCAGACAGGATTTAATGTTTTAAGAGAATCCGAAAATGTGGAGGGATTTTTTGTTTCAGACTGTGGAATTCTATTTGCTAGGAATGGTAGTAATGAAAATAAACTAAGAGACTTGCTAAGTGTGGTTAAAAAAATCAACCAACGAATGTTATCTGAAAATTATATGCTCACCACCTCAATTGCTTTTGGGCGTTTTGATTATCAAGGAAAAATTGAATTTCAAGGTATTGAAAAAAATCCCATTTACGGAGGAGCATATGTTAAGGCTTTTATGGATAATGAAACAGGCAAGCCAAGAATACAGCCCGGGCAATGTAGAATTGTAAAAGAAAATTTACCCCAAATAGAACTTTCTGATTTCCCACTGTTGGTTGAGAGAGGAAGAGATAATGCACACTCCTATTATTATTGGAATCTTAATGAACCAGAGAGTATATCGAACTTTGAGAATAGATATAAAGACAGCTATTCTCTTAAGTATGCAGGTATGATAAACGCATTAAAAAACAATTAATTATGGCTTACAAACGGACTCTTATAGATATAGCTGACTTAAATATAAATATCGAAAATCCAAGATTTGAGATGGTCGGAAATCAAAGGGAAGCAATCAAGACAATGATTGAAGACCAAGGAGATAAATTATCCAAATTGGCTGATGATATAACAAACCAAGGTCTGAATCCAGGCGACCCTATATTTATCACTAAACACGAAAAACAGACAGACCAGTATAATGTTTTGGAAGGCAATCGTAGAGTCACAGCACTCAAATTGCTTGAAAATCCTGACTTAATTCCAGAAACGAATAAATCCCTATTGAATAAGTTCAAGAAACTATCTGAACAATACTTAAAATCCCCAATAGAAAAAGTGCCTTGTGTGCTTTTTGACGAGGAAAAAGAAGCTGAACATTGGATTGAATTAAAACATACGGGGCAAAATGATGGGGTTGGAACAGTTGTTTGGGACGCACAACAAAAGGCCCGTTATGATGAACGTGTTAAAGGGACTTCAAGCTATGCCCTTCAAATAATTGATTTCTTGCAAAAAGAAGATTCAGTTGATTCAGAGTTAAAAAAGAAACTAAATAAAGTAAAGTCTTCTTCTCTTCAACGTTTGGCTACTGACCCTGATTTTAGACGTGTATCAGGTATAGATATAAAAGATGGAAAAGTAATCACCCGTTTCGAGCCAGCAGAAGTAGCAAAACCTTTGAGCAAAGCTGCCAATGATTTATTAAGAAAAGATTTTACGGTAAAAGACATATACTACAAAGATGACCGACTTAACTACCTTGAGACTTTCAAGAAAACTGATTTGCCCGATAAAACACAAGAACTCTCAGGAAATTGGGAATTAATTAGCACCACAAGGCCAAAAAAAGCCGACCCTATAAAGGAAACACCAAAAGGTAAAAAAAGTAAAACCTTAATTTCTAAACGACACACAATAATCCCTAAGAGCACAATAATCCCGATTAATCAGCCAAGAGTTAATAAGATATATCACGAGCTCAAAGACCTTGATTTAAGAGATTTTGAGAATTCGGGAGCTATCGCTTTCAGAGTGTTTATTGAGTTGTCAATGGATAGTTACATAGAAAAAAACCCAATATCAGGGGTTAATAATAACAGTAAGTTAAGTCACAAACTTAAATCAGTTGCTTCTGACTTAGAAAGTAAAGGAATACTTGACAAAGACAAATTGAAAGGAGCAAACACTGCCTCAACTATGAAAGACAGTATTTTCTCAATCGACACTTTCAACGCATTTGTACATAACAAGGATTTTCACCCTGAAGCAGAACAACTGAAGAAAAATTGGGATAATTTAGAAATCTTTTTCGTGAAACTATGGGAATTAATTTAAGTACAAACTACTATTCCCCACTGCGGTACCCGGGTGGTAAAGGAAAATTATCGCATTATGTTCAATTACTTATTGACTATAACTTAATTACCGATGGCCATTATGTTGAGCCATACGCAGGTGGAGCTTCTGTCGCTCTTGCCTTATTGTTCAATGAGTACGTGCATAAAATCCATATCAATGATTATGACTTTAGAATTTATGCATTTTGGGATTGCGTATTAAACCATACTGACGAGCTATGCGACAAAATTTTTGAGACAGAGGTCACTATTAAAAATTGGGAGAAACAGAAAGAAGTACAGAAAAACCCAAAGAACTATAGTAATCTTGAAATCGGTTTTTCTACTTTTTTCCTAAATAGAACTAATAGATCAGGAATTCTTAAAGCAGGCGTCATTGGTGGTAAAAATCAGGATGGTAATTGGAAAATGGATGCTCGGTTTAATAAACAAGATTTAATAAAAAGAATTCGAAAAATTAGTCGGTACAAAAACAGAATTTCATTGTACAATTTAGATGCCGTTGAATTAACTCAAAAATTAGACAAAGAACTACCTCAAAAAACACTGTTCTATTTCGACCCACCTTATTATAACAAAGGAAAAGACCTTTACATTAATTTCTATGAACACGCTGACCACCAGCAGATTTCGCAATTAATAGCTCAATTAAAAAATAGATATTGGTTAGTTTCTTATGATAATGATTTAAATATCAGAAATCTTTATCAGCCTTTTCTCCAAAGGACATACGAATTAAATTATCACGCAGCAAATGCTTCTAAAGGAACTGAAATAATGATTTATTCGCATAATCTAATTGTTCCAGAAATTCACAACCCAACAAGTAAAATTGATATTAAAAAAATTGACTCACTTGGTTTAAAAGCCAATTGGATAGAAAAAAGAGAAAATACTGTACCCAACAAGGTGTATAAGTAATAGCACCCTGTGGGATGCCACTACTCATACACAGAACGTTAGACACAATTATATCAATAATGAATCAATCATTAGAACTAAGCGCATCGATACCTGAAAAATATAAAGTTTCTGTTAACGCTTTATATCGGTTTTTAAAAGAGATTAACTCTAAAGAATTGGCTCAGCATCAATTAGACTTTAGTGATGTAAATAAATGGAAGTTTGAGACAATCTCCTCATGGAGTCATATAGCCATAAGCGAAAAATCACTAGACATCTTATGGTGTTATTCTTTTGCATATTTTAATTACTATCGAGTTATTTGTTTTGAAGTAAAACCTAGTGGTCAAGAAATTAGCTTAAAAAATTCTGAAGAGTTAAATGAAGAAAAAATAGCTCTAGATTGGGCAACCAAAAACTTAACAGAAATAAATAAGGATGTTGATACTTTCCCTGAAGAGTTAAGGCGTCCGGTAGAATACGAAACTTTAAACCCTGAATCACCAGAATATCTTTTTGAAACAGCTTTGGCATTCTATTATCTTCATGAGGTCGGTCATATTCAGCCAAAAAATGAGCTCTTCCAACATATAATTGATGAAGAAATTTATTGCGACAATTTTGCCATTGAAAATCTTCTTAACAACTGTAATGACGCTGAACTAAAATGGAGGAAGCGAGGAATCGCATTAGGATTGACTTTAATGAATGTTATTGGAATGCATACTGGCTTCTATGACGGAAAAGAACATCCATTTGCATATGACAGAATAACTTCAGTGCTTGATAAGAAAATTGAAAAAACCGATGATGAATTATGGGGCTGGGTTGTAGCCTTATTTGCTTTACATATGACTGAAAATAAGATAAAGCAACCTATAACCGAATTTGAAGATTTTCGGGAAACTGTTGAGGAGTTCAAAAAAATATTGGAAAAGCATAAAGAAAAATACCTAACAAAGAACTGAGGTAAAAAATAACTCATTTTTAGATTAAATTAGTAAACCTAGTTATCCTTTACTAAAATCTGTAACTATAAAACTTAACTGTATTATCTATTCCTCTACAGAATGCCGTCTCCTATCACCATAAGTAAGTCTCGACGTTTTTGATTACCCTAAACTCTAAAGACGACGCCATCCAACAGGTAGGTGCAGGATGCTTCTTACTCTGAAAAACAAGAACTTGTTTATTCAATTCCATTTGAATACTATGAGGTCGATTTCGTTCTTTTTTGCACTTGCACTATGCAGTTTATACAGCTGTAAAAACACCAACACCACACCAGATCTGGCAGCAGCAGAACCTGCAGCCTTTGAGCCCGAGTGGGTAAATGAAGTAGGTGCAAAACCCAATACTTTTAAAGAGCAAATCTTTTACGTTAACGACTACGATGCTATTGCAGACGGGAGCGCGTTGACCACCACGGCAATTCAACAAGCGATCGACGCAGCTGCAGTAAATGGCGGCGGTACGGTAACCTTTAAACCGGGAAAATATTTAAGCGGCTCTATTTTCATCAAAAAAAACATACAATTTACCATCCCTGAAGGGGTTGAGATTTTAGGCAGTGAGGATATTAAAGACTACCCCGAGATTGATACGCGTGTTGCCGGTATTGAGATGAAATGGCCTGCGGCGTTAATCAATGTGTTAGATCAGTCTAATGTTACTATAAACGGCGACGGTCTCGTTGACGGGCAGGGAAAAGTGTTTTGGGATTATTACTGGAACCTGCGTAAAGAATACGAACCCAAAGGCCTACGCTGGATTGTAGATTATGATGCCAAACGTCCGCGTACGTTACTCATTCAGAATTCGGAAAATGTTTTTCTTAAAGACCTTAACGTACAGCGTGCAGGCTTCTGGACGGTACAGGTATTGTATTCTAACCAGATTACGGTAGACGGACTTACCATAAAAAATAACATAGGTGGCCACGGTCCCAGCACCGATGGGATAGATATTGATTCTTCCCGATATATCTTAGTACAAAACTGTACGATAGATTGTAATGACGATAATTTTTGCCTAAAAGCCGGTCGTGACTGGGACGGACTTCGGGTAGATCGCCCTACCGAATATGTAGTAATACGCGACTGTGTAGCGCTTGCCGGTTCTGGATTATGCACCATAGGTAGTGAGACCAGCGGTAGCATACGACACGTTTTTGTTTCTAATATTAAAGGTTTGGGAACCAAAAACGGACTCAATATTAAATCGGCTACTAATCGTGGCGGTACAGTTGAAGATGTGTATATGCAAAACATTCAAATGGACAGCGTACGTACGTTTATGGAAGTTTCGATGAACTGGAATCCGTCATACTCTTACTCCAAGTTGCCCGAAGGTTACGATGAAGAAAGCATACCACAACGCTGGAAAACCTTATTGATGGAAGTAGATCCTCCCGAAAAAGGCATCCCTACGTTTAAAGACATCACCTTGTATAATATTGATGTAAAAGGGGCACAACGCGCCATTAATGTTAATGGGATGGAAAACTCCTTAGTAGAAAACATCACTTTAAAAGACGTACACATACAGGCGGAAGAAGCCGGTCAAATCACTCACAGTACCAACTGGACTATTGAAAATGTAAGCCTGAGTATCAAAAACGGTTCGACCTTAAAAATTGAAAATTCACCCGGAGTTGTCATTTCAGATTCGCTTTATACTTCTTCCCCGAAAATCAACTAAATGAAAAGCTCTTTTCTATTTCTTTTGTTAGTATCTGCTGCTTGTATAAGCTGTGGCAGTGCTACGCAAAAAGAAACGCTCTATAATTCAAATTTTGAACTCGTAACCACAGACACAAAGACCGCAATTATTTACGATGCAAACGGTCCTGCGCTCGATTCTATTTCGGCATATTTGCTCGCTCAGGACATCGAGCAGGTTACCGGATTTGAGCCGCAGGTTGTTACGCGTATTGCAGAAGTTTCAGGAAATGTAATTGCGATAGGTAACCGCGATTCACAATTGATTAAAGCCTTAGTCAACGATCAAAATAAACTTCCGGCAGCAAATGCCTGGGAAACCTATACACATACGCTGGTACACAATCCTACTGGTAGTATTCAAAAAGCTCTGGTGATTTCGGGAGCAGATCCCCGCGGTACGGCTTATGGTGTGTTTTCAATCTCTCAAAAAATAGGCGTTTCTCCATGGTATTGGTGGGCAGATGTAACTCCTACTCCACAAGAAAATTTGGTGTTGGCAATTGATGATTTTCAATCGGTAAGTCCGGCGGTTCAATTCCGCGGGATTTTTATAAATGATGAAGACTGGGGGTTACAGCCCTGGGCGGCAAAAACTTTTGAACCCGAAACCGGTGATATAGGACCTAAAACCTACGCAAAGGTGTTTGAATTGCTCTTGCGCCTGCGTGCAAATACCATCTGGCCGGCAATGCATCCCAGTACCAAAGCGTTTTTTCACTATCCGGGAAATGCCAAAGTGGCTGAAGATTATGAGATAGTTTTAGGTTCGTCACACGCAGAACCTATGCTGCGTAATAATGTAGATGAATGGGATCACGATGCGATGGGTGATTTTAATTACTTCAGCAATAAAAAAGGCGTTCTCAATTATTGGGAAGAGCGTGTTGCTGAAGCTAAAAATGTAAACGGAATTTACACCATCGGGATGCGTGGCGTTCACGACAGCGGTATGGAAGGTGCTAAAAACACCGCAGATGCAGCAGCAATTTTAAATGACGTTATTAAAGATCAGCGGGGTTTATTGCAAAAACACATAGGAGATCCTAAAAAGGTACCGCAGGTGTTTACCGTTTACAAAGAGGTACTTGATTTGTATGAATACGGCCTCGATTTACCCGAAGATATCACCCTGATGTGGACCGATGATAACTACGGATATATTAGACAATTAAGCAACGCCGAAGAGCGCAAACGCAGTGGCGGTAGCGGGGTGTATTACCACGCTTCGTATTGGGGAAGACCGCACGATTATTTGTGGCTAAGTACAACGCATCCCGCATTGATCAGGGAAGAACTACTGAAAGCCTACGATACGGGAGCAGATAAAATATGGATTCTTAATGTGGGAGATATTAAGCCTGCAGAATACAATACGCAGTTTTTTATGGATTTGGCATTTGAGCCGGAAAGATTTAGAAAGCCTGAAAACTATATCACCCATATGCAGAATTTCTACGGAAGCATTTTTGGTGAAAATCTGGCTTCTGAAATTAGCGATATACGCCATACGTATTATGATCTCGCCTGGTTACGCAAACCCGAATTTATGGGATGGAGTCAAACCGAACCTACACGCGCTACGCACCTTACCGGATTTTCATTAAGTGCGGAAAATGATGAAAACACAAAGCGTATAGAAGCTTATGAGGCGCTTTCAAAAAAAGTCTACACCACTCAAAACGAAATTCCGAAACATCGTACCGATGCCTGGTATCAGCTGGTTGTTTATCCCGTGCTTGCATCAAGTGCGATGAACAAGAAGTATTTATATCGGGATTTGGCAACGCAGTATAGTAAGACCAATCGTCAAAAAGCTGAGGAATATAAAAACGCAATACGCGCAAATCAAGAGGAGATAGCGCAATTAACCAGCACCTACAACAGCCTCGGAAACGGAAAATGGAACGGTATTATGGATCCTGCACCGCGCAGACTTCCGGTATTTGAGCTGCCCGAAATTTTAGACGACGAGTCCAAAAGTACCGAAGCACCTAAACTTGCACTGGTGCACAAGGCAGCAGACTATACCCGTGCTACAAACTTTGAAGCAGGTTTTCCGCAGCAATTAAACGGATTAGGTTATACCGGGCAAATCTTACAATTAGCCGCTTCAGACGCCACAACAATTAAAGAGCTAGCAGCTACCACTCCGGTTTTAAGCTATGAGATTGAGCTTTCAAAAGATTTAAAAAATGCCGACTTTACCCTCACAACACTACCCAATCATCCCATAACTGGTAATCAAAACTTAAAAATAGGAATACAACTAAACGATAATGCTTTCGAAATTTTAGATTTTGAGACCTATGGCAGAAGTGAAGAATGGAAACAAAATGTATTGCGCAATCAAGCCCGAAAATCACTGAATTTAGGTGCGCTTAAAGCCGGTACACATACGATTAAAATCTACCGTCTTGACCCCGGTGTATTGCCCGATTATTTTATTTTGGCCGAGAATGGCACAGTACTTCCCTACACCTTACCCCTAACCGACTAACCGATGAATCTATCCTGTCCAATTAAGCATTATCTTATTTTAATTTTCTGCGTAATTGGCGTTGCGGGTAACGCACAGCGACACATGGAACATCTGGATCGTGGTGTGGTGGCACTCGCTCAGGATACCGGAGCAGTCATCGTGAGTTGGCGATTTTTGGGAACTGACCCCGACGAACTTTGTTTTAATATCTACCGAAAATCTGGAGAACAACCTGCGGTAAAACTCAATACAGAACCGATTTCAAATAGCACATTTTTTATAGATAAAACGACAGACTTAGCCCTAAACAATACCTGGTTTGTAAAGTCGGTTTTGCAAAACACAGAAATCGAAGAACCCGGTAAATTCACGATACCCGCAAATGCAGCTATAAAACCCTATTTATCCTTACCGCTTACTCAAATTGAAGGCTATAGCGCAAACGATGCCGCTGTGGGAGATTTAGACGGCGACGGGCAGTATGAGATAATTGTGCATATGACCGGCAAAGGTCACGACAACTCCCATCGCGGGTTGACCGACCCTCCTATTTTTCAGGCTTACGAATTAGACGGAACATTGCTTTGGCAACTCAGTCTGGGAAAAAACATACGCGAAGGTGCGCATTATACGCAATTTTTGGTTTATGATTTTGATGGTGATGGTAAAGCCGAAATGGTCTGCAAAACCGCAGACGGCACCACAGATGCATTGGGAACCGTAATTGGTGACCCTAAAGCCGACTGGCGGGATACCGATGAGCGCTCCCGAACCTTTGGTAAAATCTTAAAAGGTCCCGAATATCTTACGGTCTTTGATGGTGAAACCGGTAAAGCAGTTGCTACTACCGCTTACATTCCTGAACGCGGGAATATTGGTGCCTGGGGCGGAAAAGGTGGTAATGGTAAAAACGATAACACCGGCAATCGGGTAGATCGCTTTACCGCCTGTGTAGCTTACCTTGATGGCATTCATCCCAGCATCGTGATGGGCCGCGGCTATTATGGGCGCATCGTTCTGGCAGCCTTTGATTTTAAAAATAACCAACTACAATCCCGCTGGACCTTTGATTCGGAAAATGGGAAAAATCCGTATTCGGGAATGGGCAACCACAACCTTTCTGTTGCTGATGTTGATGAGGATGGGAAAGATGAAATCATTTTTGGTGCGATGACCGTAGATGATGACGGTAGCGGTTTATACACCACAGGGTTTAGACACGGCGATGCCATTCACGTAAGTGACCTTGATCCTGAAATACCGGGTCTGGAACGTTTTGGTGTTCACGAAATTGAAGAAGGTACCAAAGGACCGGGAGTGGTTTTATTTTCAGCAAAAGACGGTAATGTATTATTTGAAGCACAACCCGATGAAGATGTGGGCCGTGGCGTAGCCGCAAATATTGATACCACTCGCGTAGGAGCACAAATGTGGTGGTCTGGCAATCGCAATCTTCATGATAGCAAAGGCAATCCCATAGGCAGAGCGCCACGGGTTGCCAACTTTTTAATTTGGTGGGATGGCGATACGACTCGCGAACTCTTAAACAGTAATTATATTGAGAAGTATGGCAAAGGCCGAATTTTTAAAGCCGATGGCGCACACTCAGTAAACGGATCAAAGTCTACTCCCAGTCTTTCGGCAGATATTCTGGGCGATTGGCGTGAAGAGCTGATGCTCCCCAGTGATGATGGTAGCGAACTGCGTATTTATACAACACCTATTCCAACCACTACACGTGTATATACCTTAATGCACGATCCGCAGTACCGCTTGAGTATTACCTGGCAAAACATAGGCTACAACCAGCCGCCACACGTAGGTTTTTATATGGGTTACGGGATGCAAAAAGCCCCCAAACCCGATATCGAACTTGTTCCTAATCAATTAAATTCTAACTAATATGCGTCACTTTTGTACTTTATTTATTTTACTCGTAAGCTTTTTAGGATTACAGCCAATACACGCTCAAAAAAGTGATACACTACACTTAGAAGGGACCTGGCGTTTTGAAATTGATGCTAAAGACCAGGGAACTACTGCAGCTTGGTTTGCCCGAAAATTAAAAGACAACATCATACTTCCGGGGTCGATGCTAACTAATGATAAAGGCAACGAGGTTACCATAAAAACACAATGGACGGGTAGTATTTACGACAGTTCGTTTTACTTTAATCCGCGGTTTGAAAAGTACCGTCAGCCGGGGGATGTGAAATTTCCGTTTTGGCTTACGCCCGAAAAAGAATATGTAGGCGCAGCCTGGTACCAGAAAGAAATAACCATCCCGAAAGATTGGGATAATAAGCATATTTACCTTTATCTGGAACGCCCGCATACCGAAACACTGGTATATCTCGACAGTCAAAAAATAGGAATACAAAATTCTATGGTGGCTCCGCATCAATACGACTTAAGCAGCTACTTAACTCCGGGCACACATACCTTGAGCATTCGCGTTGACAACCGTGTTAAAGAAATTAATGTAGGTCCCGATTCCCACAGTATCACCGACCATACACAGGGCAACTGGAATGGAATTATAGGGAAACTAAAATTAGTCGCCACCCCCGAAATTTATATTGAAAATATACAGGCCTATCCCAACCGGGCTGCAAAAGAAGTTCGTTTTAAAATTGCTGTAGTCCAATTAAAGCAACAATCTAAAAAAGTAACCTTAAATTTTGAGTTGGAAACATTCAATACGGCTGCTCCTCAAAAAATAAACCCTTACTCGACTTCATTTAAAATAAACGCAACTCAGGATACGCTGGTTGCGACAGTTCCGTTAGGAGAAACAATTGCGTTATGGGATGAGTTTGACCCAGCTTTATACCGTGCTAAAGTGACCTTAACTTCTTCTAAAGGCGTTGATCATAAAACCTTGCAATTCGGAATCCGGGATTTTAAAACACAAGCCACTTCGTTTCTCATAAATGACCGACCTGTATTTTTAAGAGGAACGCTAGACAATGCGATTTACCCACTTACAGGACATCCCCCGATGGATGTGGACTCCTGGAAAAAAGTGTTTAGGGCTATAAAAGATCACGGTCTCAATCACGTACGGTATCATTCCTGGTGTCCGCCCGAAGCTGCTTTTAAAGCCGCAGATTTATTGGGTATTTATTTACAACCCGAAGGCCCCAGCTGGGCAAATCACGGCAGTGCTTTAGGACTAGGCAGACCTATAGATACTTATATTTATGAAGAAACAAACCGTATGGAAACCCATTACGGCAACTACGCCTCCTATGTAATGCTGGCTTATGGTAACGAACCCACAGGACGACAGGTAGAATATCTGAGTGCTTTTAATGACTATTGGAAACAAAAAGATACCCGTCGTTTATACACAGGCGCATCGGTAGGTGGCAGCTGGCCGGTAGTGCCTAATAACGAATTTATGGTGCGTGGTGGTGCCCGCGGACTGGATTGGAAAAATGAAACCCCGCAAACTCTTAATAATTTTACTGAAAATATCGCGCAATTTGAGGTTCCGTTTGTGTCGCACGAACTGGGGCAATATTGTGTTTTCCCAAATTTCAACGAGACTAAAAAATATACCGGACCAAATAAGGCTAAGAACTTCGAACTTTTTGAAGAAGATCTTAAAGATCATCATATGCTTGATCAGGCAAATGATTTTTTTATGGCTTCCGGGAAGTTGCAGGCCTTGTGTTATAAATATGATATTGAGAAAGCATTGCGCACGCCCAATTATGCCGGCTATCAAATGCTTTCGCTAAGCGATTATTCAGGTCAGGGAACTGCCCTTGTGGGCGTTTTGGATGCCTTTTGGGACCCAAAACCCTATACAGATGCGACTGCATTTCGGGAATTTGCAAACAGTACGGTGCCGCTCGCTGAGATCCCTAAGTTTGTATATACTAATGACGAATCGTTTACCGCTACTGCGCTTATTTCCCATTTTGGGAAGACATCTTTAAAGCAAAATCAAAACTGGCAGATCACTAATAGCGCAGGAACTAGTGTGGCTTCAGGTAGTTTTGATACTCCTGAAATTGGTTTTGGATTATCTACTTTAGGTGAAATAGCAGTTCCGCTTAACGAGATCGAAACTCCACAAAAATTGACATTTACCATTTCGGTTGAAAACACCGAATTTAAAAATCACTGGGATTTTTGGGTATATCCCAAAGAATTACCTGCCGTAACTACACAAGTTTATGAGTGTACTTCGCTTGACAAACAAGCGCTAAAAACCCTAAACTCTGGCGGTACAGTTTTATTAAATGCTGCAGGACGCATCGTAAAAGGTTCCGAAGTAGTACAAACCTTTATCCCGGTTTTTTGGAATACCTCGTGGTTTCAGATGCGCCCACCGCATACTACCGGAATTTTGATCGATCCGGAGCACCCATTGTTTAACGAATTTCCCACCGAATATCACAGTGATTTACAGTGGTACAGCATTGTAAACAACCAGCAGGTAATGCATTTGGAAGACTTTCCGGCAGAATTCAGACCGCTAATTCAGCCTATAGACACCTGGTTTATGAACCGCAGACTTGCGATGGCTTTTGAGGCCAAAGTGGGCAACGGGAAACTCATTGTTGTGAGTGTTGATCTTAACGATCCTGAGAAAGATGCGGCAGCACATCAGTTGTATTACAGTTTGCAGAAGTATATGCCTTCGGCAGAATTTAACCCAAAAAACGAACTCAATATTGCGCTGATTCAGGATTTATTTAAAACCCCATCTAAGCAACAATTTAATAAATATACAAACGACAGTCCCGACGAACTAAAGCCTAAAAATGAGGGTGAATGAGAAGTTCATTCCAAATAATTGCTGGTTTTTTGTTACTTCTGATTTTAGCAAGTGTAGGTTTTACGCCTGCAATTGCACAAGAAAAAGCGCTATGGCACAATCAAAAAAGGCCACTGCACTATAAGCCGGACGGCAAAAGTTTTGTTTTAGTAAACGGTACCCGAAAATTTAATCGCGCATTATACGGTACCAATTCCGGTTTTAGAGTAGAAACCGGCGACTTACCCGAATTTGCCTTGTATATGCCGGGAATGGGTGGCAACTTTAAACTAGGCATTGCTAACGGAAATACCTCCAAATGGATCACAGAAGCAGACAGTATTGAAACCCGCTATACGCCGGGTATTATGGAATACACCCTACGCGATGAGATTTTAGGTGCCGGAAGGTTACAGCTTACCGTAGTTGCTTCGGCAACGCACGAAGGTTTTTTACTTAAAGTAACGGAAACCAATCTACCCGAAACGGTTGATCTAAGTTGGTTATTCGGTGGTGCCAGCGGAAAGAAATTCCATAGAGATGGTGATATTGGCGCAGACCCCGAATCTGTGTTTTACCTGCAACCGGAATATTGTTTGTACAACACCTATACTCTAGCCAAAAACAAGTTTACTCTTGATTTTAATTGGGATAAAAAAACAAATAAAAATACCAGAACACTACAAGGCACAATCCCCGAAGGCATCGTAAAACTAGGCAGTGCAACAAGAATTCAGAATCCTATACGTTTAACCAACTCCACTGCAGATACGCTTCCTGTGGTGTACGGTACCCTTACAAGAAACGCTTCAAAAACCTATTATTGGGCGATTGAAAACCCGGATTCAAAAACCAATCAAAATACGCGTACTACCGAAGAAGCATTTAATGAGGCAATACATAAAGCTGAAATGCTGGCAAACCGAGTAACGCTACAAACTCCTGATCCCTATTTGAATACACTGGGCGGCGCACTCGCTACTGCAGCAGATGCCATCTGGGAAAGTCCGGCGTATTTACATGGTTCGGTAGCCTGGAGGATGCACCTCAACGCCTGGCGTGGTGCGTATGCCGCAGACCTATTAGGCTGGCACGACCGTGCTAAAACCCACTTTAGCAGCTACGGAAAATCACAGGTTTTAGAACCCGAGACAGGCCCTGTAGTCTTAGACAGTAGCCGCTATTTTGCACGACAAAAGGAAGTTTTGGGCACGGCACTATTTAGCGAAGGCTACATAAGCAGACATCCCAATCGCAACGACCGCGCACATCATTATGATATGAATCTGGTTTTTATAGATCAGCTGCTCACCCATTTTAAATGGAATAAAGATCCTGAATTTCTAAAAGAAATATTTCCCGTAATTGAGCGGCATTTAAAATGGGAAAAGCGCAATTTTGATGCAAATAATGATGGATTGTACGATGCCTATGCTAGCATCTGGGCAAGTGATGCACTTCAATACAGCGGAGGGTCGGTGACGTATACATCAGCGTATAATTATCGTGCTAATATATTGACCGCAAAATTAGCTCAGCTTTTAGAAAAAAATCCACAACCCTATTGGGTAGAAGCCGAAAAAATTAAAAACGCCATTCAAAACACACTATGGCTTCCTGAACAAGGTGTTTTTGCAGAGTATAAAGATGCGTTAGGCAATCAACTGCTACACAAAACTCCCGGAATCTGGACGGTATATCACGCCCTTGATAAAGGCATTGCAGATAATTTTCAGGCGTATCAAAGTTTGAATTATGTAACCCATGAAATTCCGCATATTCCTGTCGCGGCTGAAGGCTTACCCTATGATGATCTTTCTTTAGTTGCAACGACCAACTGGCAACCCTACACCTGGTCTGTAAACAATGTTGCGCTGGCTGAAAATCTCAATATGGCACTCGCCTACTGGCAAGGCAATCAACCTGAAAAAGGTTTTGAACTTTTTGAAAGCGCCCTTGTAGAAAGTATGTATCTGGGTGCTTCGCCGGGCGGATTTCAGCAATTGTCGTTTTATGATGCCATGCGGGGCGAACTCTATCGGGATTTTGCAGATCCTATAGGTGTTGCTGCACGAGCTTTAGTAGAAGGTCTTTTTGGCATAAAGCCAAATTTTATCAATAATGAATTGATTATACAACCGGGTTTTCCGCAAGAATGGGAACAGGCTTCTTTACACCTACCTGATGTCTCGTTGTCTTTTAAAAGAATAGAAAATACCGAAATCTATACGCTGGAAAATAATTTCGACGCCGATTTAAATCTCAAATTAGAATTAAATGCCGCCAGTTCTACACTTGAAAAGCTAACTGTAAACGGAAAAAAAGCAACTTACACCATGGATACGAATGCAGTAGGAACTCCTAAAATAAGTATTGATGCGGGTAAGGCTAAGCAGTATAAAATTGAAGTAAAATGGGGTACTCAAGCTTTAGATCCTATTATTTCAAAAACAAAATATGCACTACAAGAACCACTAAACCTCAACACTTCAAACGCTGAAATTCTAGAAGTTCACGATCCTCAACAAACCCTTTCTGAGATTGATAGTTCTTCAAAGAAAATTGATGCACGTATAAATTCCGTTTTAGGGCATAAAGCGGTTTTTATAAAACTGAAACAAAACGAAATGACCTGGTGGAAACCGGTAAATTTTGAGGTAGTTCCAAAATTAGAAATCGTCAACAACCACTATTCTTCAGAAGCTGTAACTATTGATTTTCAAAATAATACTACAGAAATCTTAGAAGGCACTTTACACCTAAATACCAACCATCAACAGAAAATAAAATTTGCTTCATCACGCAGTAAGCAACTAGAATTACCCGTATCGGCAGTAGTTCCCGGGACCAATAAGTTGAAGTTTAGTTTAACCTCGGGAGAAGAAATTGAATTGGCATTTACCAATTGGGACATACCTGTTTACCAGGAACCTAGATTTGATTTTATTGATTTATCGAGTCATTTTAATGCAGACGTCAATCAAATTTTCAAACAACAGTATTGGAGTCCGCGACCAGAATCACCTACACTACAACTGCCCACAACCGGCATCGGCAACTGGTGCTACCCTAATATTTCCGAAGAAATAACTATAGACGATAGTGGCTTACGTAAGGCAGCAGCACATACAGGAACCATAAAAAGTCAACAAAACATCCCATTTGAAACTGGGTCTCAAGCAAACGATGAGAATGTAGTTTTCACCTCAAAATGGGATACCTATCCAGACGCGATTAACATACCGCTCACGGGTAAAGCAAGCCACGCTTACTTCATTATGACAGGTACTACAAACCCGATGCAGACCCGAATGGAAAATGGCAGAGTTACCGTAACCTATACCGATGGAACTTCAGACGTGCTGCGTCTAAAAAACCCCGAAAACTGGTGGCCCATTGAGCAGGATTATTACACAGACGGCTATGCATTTACAACCGACGCTCCAAAACCTCCGCGCCTCCTATTTAAAACAGGAGAAATAACCCGGAAATTTGATGACTATACAGACATTCACGGTTTTACGCAGTATGGAATTGATGGTGGAGCAGGAACACTTTTAGATCTTCCGCTGGATGCGAAAAAAACGCTACAAAATATACACATAGAAAGTATTACCAATGATGTGATTATTGGTTTAATGAGTCTCACCTTACAACGCTAACTAAAATTATGAATATTAAACAGCTATTCATTCTGGTTTTCCTCGGGTGTACATTAGCCTGCACTCAGGAAGTTAAAAAAGAAACTACTCTAGAAAATAAAATAGATCGTAAAGCTGTGGTCTCGCGTCACAATGTACATCTCACCGAGATTGATACACTGGCTTCGTTGACACTGGGTAACGGTAATTTTGCTTTTACAACAGATGTTACCGGCTTGCAAACCTTTCCCGATTTCTACGAAAAAGGAATTCCCTTAGGAACACAAGCTAATTGGGGCTGGAATGCATTCCCCAATACAGAAACTTTTGATTTTAAGGAAACCCTGTTAGACTATGATCAAAATGGCCGAAACGTATCTTATGCCACACAGGTAAAATCACCTCAACATGCGAAAGATGCCGCTGAATATTACCGATCCAATCCGCATCGGGTGCATTTAGGAAATTTGGGTTTTGATATAACCAAAAAAGATGGAACGCCAGTAAAACCAAAAGATATAGAAGCTGTAAATCAAACCCTAGATTTATGGACGGGAATATTAATCAGTAATTTTAAAGTAGAAGGCGTTCCGGTAAAAGTAATTACCTCCAGTAGTCAGGAGCAGGATGCGATAGGAGTTAGCGTAGAATCTGCATTACTCAACACCGGCCAACTCAAAATACGCATACGTTTTCCCGCACCTACCGCCAAGTGGTCTGATTATGGAACCCAATGGAAAAACCCTAAACACTATACCAGTACACTTACCACAAATTATGATAACACTGCGGTAATCAATCGCTCATTAGATTCGTTGTCCTATACGGTGGGATTAAAATGGGAAGGAGAAGTAAAAGTTATAGAAAAGAAACAACACTACTTTAGTATTGCACCTAAAGGCGAAAAAATCGCGTTTACCTGTACCTTTTCTGATAAAAAAATTGATGAATTACCCACTGTAAATACCGTATATGCAAGCAGCAGTACGGGTTGGGAAGCATTTTGGCAAAGTGGCGGTATTGTTGATTTTTCGGGAAGTACAGACTTGAGAGCAGCGGAATTGGAGCGTCGCGTGGTGCTTTCGCAATATTTAACCAAAGCGCAAACCAGCGGGAATATACCACCTCAGGAAACCGGATTGACCTATAACAGTTGGTATGGTAAACCCCATTTGGAAATGCACTGGTGGCACGGTGTACATTATCCGCTTTGGGGAAGACCGGAATTGCTGGAGAACAGTCTAGGCTGGTACAATACGGCATTTCAAAATGCAAAAGATCTGGCAGCCCGCCAGGGTTTTAACGGGGCGCGCTGGCAAAAAATGACCGATCCTTATGGGGATGAAGGACCCTCATCGGTAGGTGCATTTTTGGTTTGGCAACAACCCCATTTTATAACCTTTGCCGAATTGATGTATCGTGCAGACACTACTGAAACGACATTAGCAACCTACAAAGACCGTGTTTTTGCGACAGCCGAATTTATGGCTTCCTTTCCCGATTATGATGAAAAAAATGACCGCTATGTTTTAGGTCCGCCGGTGATTCCTGCACAGGAACGTTTTGAAAAAACAGAAACCTATAACCCAACCTACGAACTCGCCTATTGGAACTGGGCGCTAAAAACAGCTATAAACTGGAAAGAGCGCTTAGGCGAAACCGTACCTGAGAACTGGCAGAAGGTGTTGAATAAGCTTTCGGCGTTGCCGATTCAGGAAGATTATTATCTGGCGACTGAAAGCGCAACAGATTCGTATACCAATCCTGAGTTCTTAACCGATCACCCCTCGGTTCTTGGCGCTTATGGAATGCTTCCGGAGACGAGTCTATTAGACAAACCAACGATGCAACATACCTTTGATAAAGTTTGGGGGGTGTGGACCTGGGAAGATACCTGGGGATGGGATTTCCCAATGACTGCAATGACTGCTGCCCGACTGGGAATGCCCGATAAAGCAATTGACGCCTTATTTATGGACGTACAGACCAACACCTACCTCAAAAACGGACACAACTATCAAGAAGAACGTTTAACCCTGTATATGCCCGGAAATGGCGGATTGTTAACTGCCGTTGCGATGATGTGTGCCGGTTGGGATGGGAATAAATTAAAAAATCCCGGCTTCCCGAATGATGGAAGCTGGGATGTAAAATGGGAAGGTCTAGAGCCGTTTTTTTAAGTCGTGTATTTTTTATGCGAAATTATCAAATAGATAAATTTACATTTTCAACTGTAAGAATGATTTCAATAAAAAGTGTTCTTTTTCTTCAGCTTAGTAACAAGTTCCCGTTAAAAATTTTCGAAGCCTTGGAGAAAATTTAGGGGACTTGTTGCGGTTTTGCCTAATATGGCAAAAATGCCTAAGAAAAAGTGTCTTTTCTTTTGTTACTTTTCTTTGGACAAGCAAAGAAAAGTAAAGAAAATTTACCTGCTCTAATCAATAAAGCCTTTAATTGCAGATTTAACCTCTATCAAAACATCTCAATCAATTACCAATACCTCTTGAATCTGTTTCAACTCCGCGGTAGAAACCTGAATCGCTGTCCCGTGACGTATACCATCAGGAAAAGTTATTTTATCTGAAATATCGGTCCAGTTTTTTAAGTCTTCAGACATCACAGCGCCGTATTGATGATCGGTATATTTATCAAAATAGACAATCCATTTCCCGTTTACATTTAAGGCTGTAGGTCCTTCTGCCCAGTAGTTGCCGGTGATGGGTTCGCTGGCTTCAGAATACGGTCCAGTTAAATTTTCCGAGAATGCGACTTTTAAATTTTTACGAGCCGGCTCGCGGGTTTCATCTTTTAAGAACATCACATACTGCTCGCCATCCCATTGTATGGTCGCATCTATAGAGTTAAAATCAGGATCATAAAGTACTTTAGCTTTCGTAAAATCTTTAAAATCTTTAGTTAAGGTATAGTACATACGGTGGTTGTATCCATCATCTGCTTTTGATTGAGTTTCTGGGAATAAACCGGGGATGGTGGTTGCCCAGTAAATCATATATTGGTCGTTTTTAGCATCGTAGGTGATCTCTGGTGCCCAGCAATTACGCGCAGTTTCTTCGTGTTGCATAACAGGTATTAATTGCTGCTCAGACCAGTTTACCAGATCTTCTGAAGAGGCATAACCTATACCCCGCTCTGTCCAACCGGTAGTCCACACCATATGGTAGTTACCGTCTCCGCCAAGAATGACTGCAGGATCACGCATTAATTTTTGCTCACCCACCTCTGGAGTCAAAATAGATTTATCGTTGTTTAGCGATTTCCAATTTAGCGCATCGGTACTATAAGCCAGATGCAAACCATCTTCCCCGTTACCTTTAAAATAAGTAAATAAGTAAGCAGGTTCCTGAGCTTTACAGGAAGTAAAAGCGGTTGCAATTATAAGTACGAATAGAATTTTTTTGATCATAATTTCTAAGGTTATTGTTCATTTTTTTTATCGATAAAAAAACGAACCAAAAAAATCTAGGCTTATGAAATTCTAGCTAAATTTATTGCTAGAAGTCTTAATTTTAGAAACTCGCTTAAAGTATTTTCGATAAATTAAAAATCGTTTTGCTCAAACAGACTAAAATTTCACGACCTCTTCACTTCAAATTTTACGCTAGATCTTCAGTAGGCCTGTTAAAGTTTATAATGAATACTTCTAATTTGTAATTAAACCGTGTTTCTTGAGCCACAGACTCAATGCTGCAGGCCAGGAATCTGCAGTGGCTGAGCGCCCCATACCAAAACCGTGACCACCATCTTCATAGATATGCATCTCGACCGGTACACCGGCATTCTTTAAAGCCAGGTAATAATGAATACTATTTTCTACCGGAACAGCTTTATCATCTGTAGCGTGAATTAGAAAAGTCTTCGGAGTAGCTGCTGTTACCTGTTCTTCTCCTGAGTACTTTGTGACAGTCGCTTCATCGGGATTATTACCCAATAAATTATCTCGCGAACCTTGATGCGTTACTCCGTTTTTCATACTAACTACGGGGTAAATTAGCATAGAAAAATCAGGTTTTGCAGACACACCTTCTTTACTGTCATAAACTGATTCCTCATACAAAGTAGATGCGGTAACAGCAAGATGTCCACCTGCCGAAAACCCCATTACCCCCACTTTTAAAGTGTCGATACCAAATTTTAAAGCGTTTTCCCGAACATAGCGAATCGCACGTTGTACATCTTGTAGCGGACCAATAGTTTTATCCTGCATAATGGCATCACTAGGCAATCTGTTTTTTAACACAAACCCTGTAATACCCTGTTCTGCGAACCAGGCGCCTAATTTATAACCTTCTTTATTTATCGCTAAATGGCTGTAACCACCACCGGGACAAATCACCACTGCAGTGCCGTTACTTTTACCATCTTCCGGAGTGAAAATGGTTAATGTTGGCTCTGAAACTTTGCTATATCCTCGTATTTGATCACCTTCATATTGCTTTTCTTCTTTAAATGAATCATTTGTAATACTTCCCGGCACCACATCCCAAAGTTTAACTTCTTCCTGTTGGGCTATTGCAGCGTTACTTAAAAATAAGCTCATTACTAGTATTTGTATTTTCATACCGGAAAGTTAAGCAAAGGAAAGTTAATTGTAAAAACTACATTTTTAAAATTCTAAACGGTACATTTCGGCACCTGCCAAAAGAAAACAACCCAAACCGTAATCTTCAAAATCGGGTTGCTTATCATAAGCAAGCGGCTGCCCGTCTTTAGGTTCTTTACCTGTAGATTGTAACCATCCTAAAAACCCATTTTCGTGTAAACTATCTGAAATCATCGCATTCCAGGCTTTAGTTATTACAGGTAAATAGGTCTCTCTATCTAGTAAATCATTGTTAATCCCATATGCGATACCGTATACAAACAATGCGGTTCCTGAAGTCTCTTTACCTCCAAAATGTGTTGGATCGTGTAAACTCACATTCCAGAAGCCATCAGGACGCTGTACCTTTTTTAGCGCTTCTGCCATTGCTTGTAAATCTTCTACATACTGCTCGCGGTGTGGAGCATCTGCCGGGATTATAGCAAGTGTCTTTGCTAATGCTGCAATCACCCAACCGTTCCCGCGGCTCCAATAGGAATCTTCCCCATTAGGCTCGGTATACGGCGGATCAAAATCTGCATCACGCCACCAGAGTCCGTCCTCAGGATTGTATAAGCCCTTCCCGCCGATTACGTTTCTACTTTCCATATACATCTGGTACATTTTTTCAAAATAGCGGTCGTCGTGTTCCAACACGCCCATTTTTGCAAAAACCGGCATTCCCATTTGTATGGCATCAATCCAGTCCCAATCCCCATTTTGAGGAGTAACTAGAAACTTCTGCATACACGCGCGGGTGTTTTTTAGTTTCTCGGGGTCGGGTTGTAGATTGTACAAATCTATATAGGTTTGTGCTGCATCATAATCATCTGCATTGCGGGTCTCGTTACCACTTCTAAAACTCCACTCGTGAAAGTTAGCCCAATCTAGCGCGTAGGTATAATACTCTGCTTTAGGGTAAATTTCGTGAAGTGCCATCAGCCCTTCGTAATACACCCCGCGCGTCCAGATGTGGCTGGGGCGCTCTTTATTAGTAATAATGGTTTTGCCTACATCGGGCCATTTTTGCATAAAATACGAATTGGCTAATTCCATTTTTGCTAAAATGTCGTTACGGTCTATTGTTTTTTGAGCTGCACAATTAATACTAAACACAGCAAAAAGTAGCAATGCGATTGTTTTATTCATTAGAGTATTCTTTAAGATATCAAAGTAATTAGTTTGTTGTTGTTTTAAGCGGAATCAATTTTACAGGATCTAACAAACCAGAAGGATTTGGTTCCCATACAGTTGCATCAAATGGTTTGTAATCTTTATTTACCATATTGATCTCATAAAAAATCTTCCATTCTTCACCGCGTAGTTCTTTAGCACGAAGTCTGTTTGCTGCAAGATTGGTCACTTTTATTTTTAAAGTATGTTTTCCCGAATCTAGTTTACCTAAATCAAGAACATAGGGTACAGACCAGGCAGTACCTATATACACATCATCTAACCAAACTGCTGCACTTTCCCGTACGTCGCCTAAATCTAAGCGCCACGCATCTGCTTCAACATCTGGCGTATTAAACGTTGTTGCGTATACGGCAGTTCCTGAAAATTCCTCGGCTTCCTTACTTAAAGTTGTCCAGGATTTTAGGCTTTTCATTTCGACAGCTTCGGGTAAAATCGGACCGCCTTTTTCAAATGAAATTTTCCAGGGATTGGTCAATTCTACACCAGAATTTATAGGATTAGTATACACCCAGTCATCTGCAGCAACTGAAGTATTTGTTTTAAGAATTAAGGCATCACCAGATGCGATTTGCACATTTACACTAGTAACACCATTTGCTTTTTTGATATGTGCTGCTCCCGCCTTTCGCGTAAGCGGATCTAAAATCAGCACATTCTCCACCGTTCCCGCAAGCGGAATATAGTGATCAATAGCATTTGCGGTATGATTTACCAAATAATAAATCTTGCTTCCATCAACATCCCGTCTTATAAATTTTAAACCTGTGTTTACTAAAGTCTCGGGATACACTGAAGCCGCTTGCAAACCGGTTTCTAAATCAGTTGCTGAAAGAGAATTAGTTTCGATAAGTGATTTTAATTCTTGGGTTTGCTGCTTATAATTATAAAACCCCGGAACACTTTCTGGTAAGCCTCTAAATAGTACCGAAGCTCCCTGATTTTTTAATTCAATTAATTTTTGAAGTGTTGCCAATGGCATAAAATCAGTGTCCGGGACTACCAGCGATTTATAGGTTCCGCTAGGAAGAACGATCTTTCCATCTACAACAGTTGCTTGTTTTAGAAAATCATCTGAAAGAAAATCTACTCCATACCCTTTTTGCATCAGCTCCTGTGTGGTTTTATAAAAGGGTGTACCCAGCAACCACTCCTCTAGCGAGTGAATTTTAAACTCAAAGAACAATTTACCGTGCTGAAATTTGTTCCACTCATCCTGAATAGGCCAGTATAATAAAGTCTCATTATCGGGTTTCCCCTCTTGTAAAACTGATTGCACATTAGTCAAATACGAAAATAGAGCAGGTACATCCTCCCATATCGTATTATTAGGACTAAAATTTACAGAAGCATAAAACTTCCAGCCCGGCCAACCTGCACGCTCCGGTGAATAGGTAGAGCCATGTAAAAAGATATGATTTACTCCATTAAGCAATAATTCTTCTGCTTCAGGTTTTGTTTGTGAAAGTGCGGTTTTAAAATGCTCGCGTAACCACGTAAATGTTTCTGAAGAAATTAAGGGTTTCCCGGCAATATGTCCTGCGGAAGAGGAAAACTTCAGCATTACAGGATCTGCATCACCGGTACGTATATTTTCTGCTTCGCGTCTAAAACCCTTTATATCATAAGGCATAGAGCCAAAAGTCTCACACTCGGGAATATCTGCCGATGCATATAAGTCGATCAAATTGCCCGGTGAACCATGTGCCTGCAATTTGGTTTTAAAATTATGGGTGTTTGCCCATTGGGTCCGCGGCTTATCAAATTGGGTCAATAATAATTCAGAAATGGTAAGTCTAAAATCTGCTTTTACCCGGTTGCCCAATTCCTCGTCTTCTTCACTTAATAAAAGGTTGATATGCTGCTTAAGATCGTAACCTCTGTGTTCTTCAAAAAAAGAAAAGAACTTAGGTGTAAAATCGGTACCATATACTTCATAACTATCATTAAAAATAGCACGAAGATTTCCATTTAATTTCGCAAATGCGGAATCATAAGGTTTTACGTATGCCTCAAAAGCTTCGTTAGAATAATGATCTAAAGTATAACCTGCACCACCCGGCGCAGACCGTTTTACCTGCTGACCTGTTTTGCCTGTAAATAATGCATATACGGTATAGTCTGCATCAGGATTGTCCCATGAAATAGCCCCGTCACTAACCTGTGTAGTTAAATCTTTTAAGTTTCCATTGTTGTCGTAGGCTAACAAAGCAGAGAACACCGCAGGTTGTTTTTCGGTAGCAGGTGGATGAATTGGGCTAGTAAAGTCAACTCCTTTTTTAACCGTATAAGTTGACACTACCAGCTTGGTTGCGGCAAACTCTTTAGTAACGTGGGGCCCACCATAAGGCCAGCCGGTTCCCAAAACCATATCTACTCCCAGTCCCAGACTGTCTGCGGTAGAAATGGTATAGTCTAGCATCTCCAGCCATTTTGGAGAAAGATGATCTAGAAAATTAGCTTCTTCCCCTTTTACACCATATATAGGAGTGATTTCTACACCGCCAAGACCCGCTTCTTGAAAAGCAATGAGGTGTTTTTTAAGATTGGGTTTATCTACTGCACTCCCCATCCACCACCAGCGCGTCCACGGTTTAGTTGTATTCGTAACTTCAGGCCAGATCGAGTTTTTTATAGGTTCTCGCGTCTCTTGCGGCTCTTGCGTTTTACAATTTAAAAAAAGTAATAAAGCGGTGAGTATAAATAAAAATTTAGGGTTGGTATAGGTCATTAATTCAAGATAATTAATTGCTAATAATATGTGGATATACTTCAGGTATTCAAGTTATGCTAAAAATAAAAGTTCATAAATCAAATGCTATCCTGTGCCGTCCTGTTGAGCACACAGTTTAACGAGTAGTAGTATCTACAGCTATATTAACAAAAAGCAGGACAGTACAGCACAGTAAGTACAGGATAGCGCTAACGTTTCCTTTATTTAATTTTAAGCACAAACAACTAATTCTAGTTTATCTCTCTAAAAATTAATGAATATGAAAAAAACGCAAAAACACATCGTACTGTTTTTAAGTTTTTTAATGCTTAGTATAACTATCTGGGCACAGGAAAAAACAGTATCGGGTACCGTGACAGATTCTCAGGGAATGCCGCTCCCGGGAGTTAATGTTATCGTACAGGGAACCTCAACAGGAACACAAACCGATTTTGACGGTAACTACAGCTTACAAGCTAATGAAGGCCAAACCCTCCTTTTTTCTTTTGTAGGAATGAAATCGATTTCGCAAGCTGTAGGCTCTTCAAATTCATATCCTATTACGTTACAGGAGGATAGCTCAGAATTAGACGCTGTGATCGTAGTGGGGTATGGTACGCAAAAGAAATCAGATATAACGGGTGCAATCTCACAGGTATCTGCAGAAGAGTTAAATGACTTCCCGGTTCAAAACACCTTACAGGGTATACAGGGTAAAGCTGCAGGGGTAAACATCTCATCAAACGCCAGACCAGGAGAAGTAGGAGCTATACGCATACGTGGTAACCGTTCTATAAGCGGGGGCAATAGCCCACTTTATGTAGTAGATGGCGTGCCGCTACAATCGGGTGGTTTAGAAGCATTCAACCCTAATGACATTGAATCTGTTGAGATTCTTAAAGATGCATCTGCTACGGCAATATACGGTTCACGTGGTGCAAACGGGGTTGTTTTAGTAACTACAAAAAGCGGAAAAAACGGAAGATTTCAATTGAATTACAGTACCAATGTTTCTTTAGAAAACATTCGCAATTTAGCTGATTATTGGAACGCAGGTGACTATGCACAGTATAGAAGAGATGCCCTTATAGGAGCTAACGCATACAAAAGACCCAATCAGGATCAGGTTTTGTATCCTGACCCAGCCGTAGACCGTATCTTTTTTGGCGGTGATCAGACTGCATTAAATAATGTACTTGACGGGTATTCCTGGATAGATCGTGAGGCTGGTATTGTACAAACAAGAGCTACTACAGCAGCAGAGCAGGCTCGTTTTGGGGTTAGTGAAATACCCGTTTATGACGGTTCGAGAATCCCTACAACAAACTGGACCAATTTTGCTGAACAAACAGGAATTTTACAACAACACAATGTAAGTGCAAATATGGGTACTGAAAAAATGAAAGCCTATATTTCTGGAGGCTATCTTGATCAAATAGGTACCGTTGTTGGTCAGGAATATAAAAGATACAGTGCCTTAATCAATGTAGAATTAACTCCTGTAGACTGGTTTAAAATAGGAGGTACTATCAATGCGAGTTATGCAGTACAGGACTTTGGCTATTCAGCCGGGGGGTCTAGAGGCTCAAGAACACTATATGAAGCGGCCTTAGGCCAGTTACCGTATGCACAACCTTATGATGCTAATGGAGATTATATTTTTAATCCCGGCGGTAACCCAAATATCATAAACCCAATACGTGATGTAGGCGAGGTGATCAACGAGCGAAAAACTGCCAGAATGTTTGGTAGCTTCTTCGCCGAATTACAGGTAGCAGAAGGCTTAAGATTCAGAACTATTTTTGGACCAGATATTAGAAACTTTAGAAACGGTCAGTTTCAAAGTGCAGCCTCAAGTTTAAGAGGTGGTGGGAGTTCTTCTTCTACAAATTATGCCCGCTACTCAACCAGTGAAAATGTTTCCTGGACGCTTGAAAATCTTGTTTACTATGACAAAAACTTCAATGACGTACACAATTTAGGCGTTACGCTATTACAAAGTTCATCTCGTATTACTGGCGAGAGTAACGATATGACAGCCACAGACCTGCCTTACGACAGCCAGTTATGGTATAACTTAGGCTCTACAAATAGAGGGGCTCTTGACGGCTGGGGATCAGGCTATACAAAACGTACATTAACCTCATACATGGCGCGTTTAAACTACGGCCTTTTAGACAAATATCTTTTAACAGTAACCGGAAGAGCAGACGCAGCTTCGGTACTAAGCGAAGATAATAAATGGGATTTCTTTCCATCATTGGCTTTAGGTTGGAAAATGGAACAGGAGGATTTTATGAAAGATATTAATTGGATCAACCAATTTAAGCTACGACTGGGTTATGGTGAAGTAGGCAATCAAGCGGTTGACCCCTACTCCACTTCCGGAGGTCTGGTAAGACTGCCATATATTTTTGGCTCTACTCCTGCACCAGGCTATGTGGTAGGTGACCCTAAGGGTACAGATCAGGGTAGTTTACCTAACCGGGAACTAGGCTGGGAACGTACCAAACAAATTAACCTCGGGATAGACTACGCCTTTTTAAATTCAAGAATTAGTGGTTCTATAGAATATTATGTAGCAAATACAGATGATATTCTTTTAAATAAAACCCCAAACTCGGTAACGGGATACGGTAGCATCACGGTTAATGCAGGAAAGACAAGAAACCGGGGTATCGAATTGGCTTTATCTACAAGAAATATTGAAAGTCAAAATTTTAGATGGACTTCAGACTTAACCTTTACAGCAAATCGTACCGAAATTGTTTCTTTAGTAGATGGTAGCAAAGAAGACGATATTAATAACGGATATTTTATTGGTGAACCTATAGGTGCTATTTATGACTATAAAAAAATAGGCATCTGGCAGACTGCAGATGCAGACGAAATAGCCCGCTATAATGCGAATGGAGCAGATTTTGAACCTGGGGACATTCGGGTTGAAGATGTAAATAATGACGGAATCATAAACCCTACCAATGACCGCCAGATTATAGGAAATCCGAATCCGGAATGGATAGGTGGATTAATCAATACCTTCAGCTACAAAAACTGGGATCTTTCTGCATTCTTATACTCAGAATGGGGAGCGACAGTTCGTGGAGGTGCCGTAGACCTTCAAGGGCAATTTGTACACAGAGCAGTAGATTACTGGACTCCAGAAAATCCTACTAATGCCTATCCTAGACCGAATTACAACAATGGCGGTCAACCCCTGTTCTTCAGTTCAATGAATTATCAGGATGGTTCGTTTATCAAATTAAGATACGTTTCTCTAGGCTATAACTTTGATAAGCAAACATTAGAAAATGTAGGAATATCTAATCTTAAAATCTATGCTCAGGCTATAAACCCATGGTTGTATTCTAAAACAGATTTTCTTGATCCCGATAGTAGTTTTCAGAATGGCGGGGCTAACCCCAGCGCCTCTTCAATAACCACAAACAGCTTTGTGGTAGGATTAAATGTTTCATTCTAAAAAAAGAGCATTATGAAAAATATATATAAAAAATTTACAATTTACGCTTTGGCAATGTTGCCATTAGGATACAGCTCCTGCAGTGATGATTTTATCGAAGAAGAACTTGTTGCGGTATTAACACAAGACCGCTATAATTCTTCAGAAGGTATCGAAGAGCTGGTTAACGGAGCCTACGAGGGCTTGCGTTTTCACCATAATTATGAATGGTCATATACGCTAACCAATTATGGTACAGACACCTTTACAAACGGTGGTGGTACTAACTTTATAAAATGGAATCAATACGGCAGTGAATTAGATGCTACAGATAGAGATAATTTAGCTCCTTACTGGGACAATATGTATGCACAGATTAACCTTGCAAATATTGGTATTTCAAAAATTCCAGATGTGCTTGCAGATGCTCCAGATTTGCGCGATACACGCCTTGGAGAATTGTACTTTTTAAGAGGCTTTAATTACCTCAATTTAGTTACCCAATTTGGAGATGTGCCTATTTCTACAGAACCTATTACTTCAGATCGTGCAGATTTTCCCAGAGATTCTAAAGAAGAGGTATTTAATCTTTTAATTGCAGACTTAACTCAGGCGGTGGCATTTTTACCAGTGGCAGAAGCGCAGGAGGGTAGACTTACAAAAGCGGCGGCACGTCACTTTTTAGCAAAGGCCTATCTTACCAGAGCCAGCGAATTGAATGCAGAAATCACACAGCCTAATGATTTACAAATGGCTGCAACTCTTGCAGACGAGGTAATCGCTGAGCGTTCTTTAGCTCCTAACTACAATGATATTTTTAATTATACGGCTGTTAATGGACCCAATGAGCAACTTTCAGAAATTCTACTGGCTTCTCAGTTTGACAATACGCAGGCCCTGTTAGGCCGTTACGGAAACCAAACGCATTTATACTTTCTTTCGGTTTACCGCTTTTTTCCGGGAATGACACGTAATCTCGCAGACGGGCGTGAGTTTCAACGTTTAAAGCCTACAGATTATGGTTTAGATAACTTTGACCGTGTAAACGACTCTCGTTTTTACAAAAGTTTTCAAACTTCATACATAGCCCAAAATACAAATTCTGTTCCTAGCTGGACTGCAGAGAATGCTCCTACTCCAGATTTAATAGGAGAGCCTAAATTTACAGTGGGTGATACGGCTGCTATCTATGTGATTAATGAGCAAAATGACACGAGGTTTACATCTACCTATAAATCTTCATTAGCGCCTTTAGTTATCGCAAGATATGCGGTTGATGATAACGGAAATCAGGTAACTGATTTCAATATAAGTACCTATCCTTCCCTTTCAAAGTACCGCGACCCGTTTAGGACTAACTTTAATGATTCTAAAGGAACCCGTGACGGTATTCTTGCGCGTTTGGGAGAAACCTACCTGATTGCTGCAGAGGCCTATGGCAGAATGGGACAATATACTACAGCTCTGGGATATATAAACACCTTAAGAGAGCGTGCTGCTTATAAAGAAGGGGAAGATCGCGGCCTTGTTTATTATATTACAGAACCTGAAGTAAACTTTGGCAACACAACCAGCACAGCAGACGCTATGTTGGCTTCCGAAGCCTTTTTTACACCCGGTACACCAGAAGCTAATGCGCAGTTATATCCTCCCGGAGTAGGTTCTAAAGCAGACATGTTTGTCGAATTTGTGCTTAACGAACGAGCTCGCGAATTAATGGGAGAATTTTACAGATGGGTAGATCTTTCGAGAACCGAACGTTTAGTTAGCAGAGCAAAGGCATTTAATCCGGAAGCTGCAGCAAATGTGAGTGAAAAATTCTTACTGCGTCCGGTACCACAATCCTATTTAGATGCCTTAATCATTGATGGGGCTCCGCTTTCACCAAGTGAAAAACAAGCCATGCAAAACCCAGGATTCTAATAGTGATTATTCTGGTTAACTTAGAGAATAGTCAAACACAATACTCCGTGTTTGACTATTCCTGTTTATAATTTTAACTCAACTCCTATGCGCTTATCTATAGTTCTGTTTAGTCTTTTACTTACAGCATCGCTTGCTGCCCAAACCACTTTAGGCTCTTTTCAATCAATAACGAGCCAGGATAAAAAACACATTCAGATTAAAACAACTGAAGGTCATCTGCGTATGGAGGTCTGTAATGCAGATGTTATACGATTTAGAACCTCCTGGGATGGCAATTTTGAGCCTGACGAACCCTATATGGTTACGCAGTATGACTGGGCAGAAACCAAATGGGATCTTAAAGAAACTGCAGATTTAATTCAGTTAAAAACAGCGCAGCTCCTTGTAGAAGTGACTAAAAATCCGGTTCAGGTAACGATTAAAGATAAATTTGGAAACATACTTTCTAGAGATGTCAATTCCGGAAACTATACAACGAATAAAGAGGTAGGTGCTCAGAAAGAATTATTTCCTGATGAACATTTCTTTGGTTTTGGAGAACGTATGGATTTCTTAGATCGAAGAGGTAAAATTACCAATCTTACGGTGGGTCGCGGTGAGGGTTTACCACATATTGTAGGTGCTTACAATGTATTGGAGGCCAATTACAGTCCGGTGCCATTTTTTATGAGCACCCGCGGATATGGGATATTTTTTCATACTTCATTTGAAACACGCTGGGATATGGGACACACCGCTAACGATGTCTACACGTTTGAAGCTAAGGGTGGCGAACTCGACTATTATTTTATGTACGGACCCGATTTTCCGGCGATTTTAGATCACTATACAGACATTACTGGTAAATCTCCGTTACTTCCTAAAGCCGCCTTAGGCTTGCACGTAGGGACATACAGCGGCGGAACCTGGGGGTATGAAGAGTTAACTTCAGACCAATATCCTGTAGCGCTGGTAAAAAAATTTAGAGCTCTCAATATTCCAATAGATATTTTACACCTGGATTCTACCTGGCGTATTTTCGGTAAAAATGGAGGCAGCGGTGCTACAACATTTGAATGGAGGGAAACCTTTGAAAATCCCGAAGCGATGTTTGATAGCCTGTATGCGCAGGACTTAAGTATGGTGGGTGTTCACGTAAGACCGCGTTTTGATAATGGTAACACACTCAATTTACTCGATCAGGCTCGTGAGGCAGGTTTTGTATATCCCGAACCCAATAATACCGGTGAATTTGTAAACTTCTTTAAAAAAGAAGCGGTAGATTGGTGGTGGGACAATGGAGCGAAACGCCTCGCAGATTCGGGTGCGATGTTCTTTAAAACGGACGAAGGAAGCGCCTTTGGACGTAAAGCTAATGAAAGTGATAAAACCGGACCACAGGGCCCGGAAATAAAAAGACTTCATAATATTTTTCCTTTGGCATACGCTAAAGCTCCTTATGAAAAATTTCAGGAATACAACGGGCAACGCGGTATGAATCACACCCGCGAAGGATACGCCGGCATACAACGCTACCCCTTTATTTTTGCCGGTGACTGGCCTAGTGAGTGGCAGTATTTTGAATCCGTAATTAAGGCGGGTCTAAATATGGGCTTATCGGGTGTGAGCAACTGGGCGCATTGTATGGGTGGATTTGAACACGTTGCAGACCCCGAGTTATACATCAGGTGGACGCAGTTTGGTTTGATGAGTCCTATTGCACATTTGTTTGGTATGGAGCATCCCAACTATAAAGAACCCTGGAATTATGGCGAAGAAGCTCTGGTAAGCTTTAAGAAATACGACGACCTACGCTATAGCCTCACCCCCTATTTATACAGTACTATGTATAAAAACCATAAAGATGGAAGCCCAATCATGCGCGCATTAGTACTCGATTATCAGGAAGATCCCAATGTATATGCCATTACAGATCAATATCTATTAGGAGATGCTATGATGATTTGCCCCGTTACTACAAAAGGAGCTAAAACCCGCACGGTTTACCTTCCTGAAGGAAATTGGATTAATTACTGGACACAGGAAAAATATACCGGAAAGCGTTTTATAAATGTCTTATGCCCCTTAGACGAGATGCCTATGTTTATCAAAGAGGGCGCTATACTACCTACACAAGATGGGGTAGAAACTATTGGGTCTAAAACTCCAGAGCTCATTACACTAGATATTTATGCTGGTAAAAATGCTGAATTTCAATTGTATGATGATGATGGTAAAAGCTTAGACTATAAAAAAGGGAAGTATGCACTTACTCAAATTACAACTGAGCATACTGAAAATTTCTTAGCTATTACCATGAATCCCAATTTTAAAAACTTTAAACTAGCTAAGCGCACGTATAACTTACGCGTTCATTTTGTGGGAAAACTCAAATCCATTAAGATAAACAATGAGATTCCAAGGTATACGTATGAGAACGGTATTCTAGAATTCACCCTTGCTGATGTTCAAAAATCAAAAACCATTAAAATTGAGCTTTAAAATGTTAAACAATTTTTAATGATAAGAAAATGTGAAGTTTAGCTTCAAATATATCTTATTTTTAGGGCCTCTAAACCCTACAATTGATTAATAAAGACTTTCTAAGAGTACAAAAATTAGCAGATCTCGATCTGGATTATGAGTCGCTTCGCAGTGAGTTTGGCCCTTTAAGTGTACTAGCTGCTAAAATAGCAGGGACCGAACTTTCTGAAGTAAATTTTATTGATAATTATACGCAGTGGACGGTCGCCGGAACGCTGGATGAATTCTCACAAAAAAGTCGCGAAGAATCTATTTGTAATTTTACAATAGAAGAAGCGCATCATTTTAAATCCCGGGTTGACTTAGATCCGCGTTTTAAAAATTCTGATTATGTAAAGAATGAAGGCTATAAATTTTATTATGGTATTCCGTTACGGTTAGGAGATGACATTGCAATAGGTACGCTCTGTGTAGGCGGTAAGAAAATTGAAGAGTTGTCAGACGCTCAAATAGAACAGCTACACATAATCGCAAAACAAATTGTAAAGCATATACAATTAAAGTTTGAAACGCAAAAGGCCATTCAGCAGGCTCATGAGGAGAAACTGCTAAAATTACGCCTGGCACACGATGTACGAAGCCCTTTAAGCGGGATCTCCCAACTTATAGAACTCAATGATTTTGAAAGTCAAACAAAGGAAGAATTACAGGATATTGTAAAATTAATTTCGGCTGCTTCATCAGGCATTCTGCAATTAACCAATGACATTTTAAAAGATCATTTTACAGCTGCTGAAAGCAAAACGGAAGCCCAGTTTACCGTAGCTTCCTTAGCTTCAAAGTTAAGTGATCTCTACAGCCCACAGGCTAGATCTAAGAATATTGAGCTTTCGATAGACTTTAAAGAGCACGATTTAACATTCCCAAGACGCAATTTGCTGCCACTCATTGGCAATCTCATATCCAATGCCATAAAGTTTACCAGATCTAAAGAACAGGTACAGGTTCATTTAGCGATAGAAGAACAATTAAAGCTCGACATTTTAAAAATTGAAGTTAAAGATTGGGGTGTGGGAATGAATCAAAATCAAATTGATGCGATTCTAAACACCCAGTCTATTCATAAAGTAGGAACTTCAGGGGAATTGGGCTATGGGATGGGACTCTTATTTGTAAAAGAACTCATTGCAAATTTAGATGGTACCATGCATATTGAAAGTACAAAACATCAGGGAACGCAAATAAGGATTGAGATTCCTTTGCTTTGATTTGAGTAACGAATAGTTTAAATGGTTCATACAGCACCTGGTGAATCTGAAAATTAAGAAGTCTGCGATTGACTGTAAAGTTTCCACATCACGCGTCATCACACCGCATTTTATACTCCAGTCCCAGAATAAGTTCTTCCAGAAATTTGGTCCTGCTCCCCTTCCGGGATTTAATTTCTCCATAGGTCTTATAAATCCCATCCAATTTAATATGGAAAAAATTTTCAAAGCAACTCACCAACGTACTGAGATCAGAACCTCCATGATTTAAATGTTGTGATGCATACAGTGCATAAATAAGCTCTACCAGTGCAGTTTTAGAACCAGACCAAAGTAGCACCAGATGCTTTTGAGCTAAAATAGGGGCTTCAACTCTGGATTTCAAAGCGGTAAGTGCTTCTTGTAGATACGTTATAAGCATGTACATAGCCTGAATCTTAGCCCAAAGCAGGTCATGCGAACTACTAAACTCCGGATATTCAAAATAATGAATTAGGGGAGTAAACGGAATACGAATACCTGCGTTTCGAGTAAAATACTGGTGATCCAGATGCGTAAGCTCTTGCTCCATATACCGCACAAAATCCATTTGGCATTTGAAGAATTTATTAATTTTACGCAACTCCTTTTTATAAAATTGCATTTGAAAACATACACCGGCTTTAGGCTTTCGCAATTCACACAGACGCATTTCTGAATAATAAATCAAATAACGCATTGGGCAGGGTTTGAGATGCTTAAAAAAATGAATCTCTTCAGAAACATCTTCAAAGTCCTGCTGTGTAACCAACTCGTTGAGTCGGGTCAAAGCAGTATGCGAAGTTTTAATTCCGAGTGCGGCTTTTTTTAAAGGGTCATCAAGGGGTAAAACCTGATGGGTTAGGTCATCGTAAAAGTTTTCTAGGATAGTTGTATACATGGGAGCATCAGTTAAACAGGTTAGTACATCGAGAGGCTGATATAGATTTTAGTGTTTAAGATGTATAGGGATAATCACAACTAATTAAAACAACAAACGGTACGCAGCGGTATACCGGTTGATCGTTCAATAGTTAGGTTTTGAATAGAGACATAAGCAACAGATTAAAGATTTATTTTTTTGAATCTAATAAATTCCTTCAACACCCATATCGTGCAAGCAGGTTACAACCCCAAATATTCCCTTACACGTAAATTTTAATCCTGCAAACCTTATTACATCCGATAAATCCTCAAAATAAAACCATTCATAAGTTTGAAATACAGACACTTATAATTCATTTTACTAATTTTAATACATTTAATAAACAATACGTCATGCAGGACCTATACGAAAACGCATATGCCGAATATCGATTAGATTCGGAAATCTTGTGTATCAACTACAAACAACAGGTGTTAACCCTGCAAGCTGCACAAAAGGTGGTTTACGATCGCCTATGCCTGCAGGGAGACAGGGCGTACCTTGTATATTGCGATGTCAGAAACATTCTGGATACCGATAAAGAAGCACGCGACTACCTGGCTCGTGAAGGAGCCGCACTAACACGTGCCGTGGCGTTTAGAATTTCAGGCCCGGTTTCTGAGAGTATGCTCAATTTTTATTTGCAACGCACCAATCCTCATACTCCCACCCAACTTTTTTTTAAGAAAAAACCGGCACTTATGTTTTTAAATAAACACCGCTAAACGAAGTCAAACCCTGTGAAATTAAGGAGGATGAAAAACCGGGAAGCACAAATAGTTCAAATCAAAAACATAATCTTGGAGATGGCTAAAGGTAATTTCAATTACCGGATTCCGCGCTCAGATCAAAACAATGATACCGAAGCCATTGCAGTACTGCTTAATATGTTAGCTCAAGAACTTCAGGCTTCTTACAATCCGTTTGTATTCAATGTGCCTGTTACGAAGCTATTAACGGTAAACCACTACCTGTTTTTAATCAGTCCCAACTCCGAAATTCTAAGCACTAATTTTGACCAGTACCCTACAGACGTTGTGCGAAATCAAAATTTCACAAAGCTGCTCACCCTCGATTCCCAGCAAACTTTTAGCAGGCAGTTACAAACACTTAGAAAAACAGATAAACCCAGTTGCTCCTGTAAACTGCAAATCATTACAGAAACGGGACTGCTTATGCCGTTAGACTGTACCTTATTCAGACTGCAATACGATACGGTAACCGGTAACTTTCTACTGGTCGCATCCCGAATTCAAAGCCTAAATCCTGTAATAAAAAAAGAACTAATCCTACCCAAAGACTACCCGGTTCGCAAACTGGAAGTGCTAAAAAATACCGCCGATATTCAAACCATACAAAAAGTGGAAGCCTATTTAAGAGAACATACACATGCGCCCATAAGTTCCTTAAAAACGCTGGGATTACGCTTTGGTATAAACGAATTTAAACTTAAAAAAGGCTTTAAAGAGCTTTACCAGACCACCGTGTTCAGATATCATATAAAACAACGTTTACACCTGGCAAAACAGCTGATAGCTACCACCGGCGATCAGCTTTCGGGTATTGCGCTAAAAACCGGATTTAAATCCTATCCGCATTTTGGAGAAGCGTTTAAAAAAGAATTTGGTGTACCACCCAGTTTCTTTAAAAAAAACCAAAATTAATCGCCTATACCGTATTTATACTCCCACATACAGTACTCATCTTTTAAGATCTAGACGTACTTTAACTAGCAAAAGTCTAGTTATGAGTTCACGACGTATAAAACCTGATTACCAGCTCCAAATCAGTGCAATTTTCTTGAGCTGCCTCTGGTTATATGCGGCTACGACTAAACTTTTGGAGTTTGAGCAGTTTAAAATACAGCCTGGCAGCCCTGCTGCTGGTATCCAAAACACGCCGGCTTGGGTTATTGGGTTCTGCAGTATTGATGAGCGTATTTACAGTATATATAGCCGGGATGATGCTATTCATTCCAGAACTACCCTGCTCCTGTGGCGGAATCATTAATGATTTAACCTGGAGTCAGCATTTGCTCTTCAACCTGGTTTTTACGGCTCTGGCTATTTATGGCAGCTATCAGTATTCCCGTTTTACAAAAATAACGCCTTATAAAATTAGTCGTGCGCACGATGATGCAGGAGCAGCCGAAAACCTGTAAAACAGAGTAGGCAAAACTTTTTAATACTTTTTATTATGAAAAAATCTAAAATAATGATCCCGGTAATGACACTGGGGCTGGCAGTAGGTTTGGCTTTTGCGAACACCGCAAGCCAGTCGAATGGATGGATTAACCTGAATGGTACTCCTACTCAATTAACAACTGATCCGTGTAAAAGTTCGGGAAGTGAGTGTAGTGTGATTTATCAAGATGACCCTCAAGGACGAGTTTTTGAGGTCTTTACAGATATTTCGTTAAACACCAGAAAACCATCGGGAAGCGCGACACCTTACGTAATTCCAGGTAATCCGTAATCCACCTATTCACGTAGATTGAAGACAGCCCCATAGCAAA